>JAUMWS010000067.1 GCA_030529525.1 Porphyromonas sp.
TTAACGGGTTTAATTTTTCAATGAACCCGTTTACCGATTTCATTTAACCCGTTTATCGGATTCATTAAACGGGTTAAACTTTTTCTGTTATAGCGCTGATAGATAGAGGTTTATGGTTTTTGTCTTCTTTTTGGCTGTTTTCAGGCAGAAAATCGTATTAGAATTTGTTTACAGGACAGGGTGTTAAAATTCACATGAATTAACTCGAAAAGTACCCATGAAACGGACTGAAGAAAAAATTTTCCCAAATTCGAGCTGATTTATATTCTGCTCTTTGTCAAGCTGTTACGGCTATAAATAAAAATCTCCACTTCCTAAAGAGGGGAAGTGGAGCAGTTTTGGAGCAGAATGTGAGCGCTCCGTTTTTATATAAAAGTCCCGGGAAAATGCTACTTTTTTCGGCTCGTTTCGGGGTGATTTTCGGGGGCGATTTATACGGTTTTTATTCTGATGCGGAAGCGGGTCTTGCCATCTTCTTCCGTCCGAAGCGAATAGGTGAAGTGATGTCTGTCCAAAACTTCCATGATGAATAGTAGCCCGATACCTTGCCCATTGGGTTTCGTGGAGAAGAAGGGGTTGAATATCTTATCCGAAAGCTCTTTTGAAATACCCGGTCCATCGTCGGTGATGACGATTTCGGGATGGGGTGAGAGACCGGAAGAGATGGAGATATTACCGTTGCTGTTGATGCTCTCCATGCTGTTTTTCAGGATATTCAGGATGACCTGTTCTATAAGTCCGTCATCAAACAGCGCATTGAGAGGCTCGGTAGAGAGCTCCAAATGGAGGGCGATATTGCGCTCGTTGCACTGGTGCTCCATGAATAGCGCACAACGTTTCAGCAGAAGATTGATATCCGAAGTGGCAAACTGTGGCTGAGGAATGCGTACCACATCGGCAAACTGCGTGATGAAGCGGCTCATCTGCCTGGCTCGGTGGTTGCAACTATCGAGAACCTCTACCAGATCCGACTTGTCCGGCTCTTCCTGTAAGATGTCATGGAGGCTTTGGAGAGTGGATGTAAGTCCGGCAGTGGTGTTGTTCACCTCGTGTGCTATCATCCGTATCACATTTGAATAAGCCTCTTTTTCTGCTTTTCGAACCTCATCCGTGAGGCTTTCTATCAGAAAGAAAGGCTGTTTGAATCCCTGATTTTGGAACGTAAGATGAGAACAACGCAGAATAGCAGAGCCCGAGGGTTGAGCCGTGATGGATGATCCTTGGGGAATGTCGGAGAGGGTAAGTGTGAAGAGTCTTTCCGCTTCTTGGATTTTCTTTCCCACTATGTCCGTCTCCGCATCTATGCCGAGCAGGGTGTATGAAGCAGGATTGAGACTTTTGATGTTGTGATCCAAGTCGAGAATGATGACGCCCATCGGAGAAGCGTTTATAAGCAGATCCAACAGTGTATTGGCTTCTCTCACCTGTAAGCGCTCTTTGCGGAGCTGCTCTATCATCTCGTTGAAGATTGAGACAAGGTTGTCCGCATCGTTTTGCCCCACCATGGCAAGCCTCGAAGAGAAGTCTTGAGAGCGTAGAAGGTTCATCCCATTGTCCAGAATATGGAGAGGCATCACTATGCGTCTGAAAAAGAAAAAGAGCAGGAGCAGTAACAGTAATCCGCTTATACCGAGAGCGATGAGAGACCACCGCAATCCGCTTTGGGCATAAACAGCCGTGAAGAGAATGGTAGCTGTTATGAGCAGTACCAAAAGAGAGTAGGAGAGTCTGTAGCTCATAAGCGAAATTGTTTGGTGAGATGCTGTTAGTATTTGATGCCGTATCTGTCGAGTCTTCTGTATAGAGCGCCTCTGCTGATGCCGAGAGCCTTAGCCACACGGGAGAGATTGCCGTTGTATTCCGAAATTTTCTGCTTTATGGTCTCCGCTTCTATCTCTTCCAACGTCTGTGCAGAGGAGTGTTGTGTATCGTGAGAGCCTTGCTCTTCCTGATAGTGGATGTCTTCCTTTTCCAGCACGGACTTGCCGGAGATGAGGATGGAGCGCTCTATCAGATTTTTAAGCTCCCGAACATTGCCCGAGTAGTGCAGGGATGAAAGAAAAGCTTCTGCCTCCGGAGTGAAAGAGACAGCAGGCAGACCGTTCGTCTCGCAAAGCCTTCGGGCAAAATGTCTTGCCAGCAGAGGGATGTCCTCTCTGCGCTCCCTCAATGGCGGAACGCGCAATACGATAAGATTGATTCGGTAATAAAGATCTTCTCTGAATGTGCCGGCGGCAACCATCGAAGCAAGATCGGCATTTGTGGCGCTCACTACACGGATGTCCACTTTTGTGGGTGAACTTTCGCCCAAAACCTCAAATGTCTGGTCTTGCAACACTCTCAAGAGTTTTACTTGAGAAGCCAAGTCCAGCTCCCCAATCTCGTCCAAAAAGATTGTACCCTTATCTGCAAGGGAGAAACGACCCGTCCTGCTCGCCACGGCATCTGTAAAAGCACCTTTTTTGTGCCCGAACATCTCACTCTCAAATAGCGATGCCGAGATACCTCCAAGGTTCACTTTTACGAAAGGAGCAGACTTCCGCTTGCTGTTGAGATGGATAGCTTCGGCTATGAGCTCTTTTCCCGTACCACTCTCTCCTGTTATGAGGACGGAAGCAGTGGTAGGAGCTATTCGGGCAACGGTCTGAAGCACTTCGATGATAGCAGGCGACTGTCCTATGATATGGTCAAAACTGTAGCTCTTGTCGAGCTGCTGTCTTGTGGAAATCTCTTCATGGTGCTCTTCGGGCTTATTCAGCTCCAATGCGTTACGGACAGAGTCCAACAGCTTGTAGTTGTCCCACGGTTTGGTTACAAAGTCGAATGCTCCGGCTTGCATCCCTTTTACTGCCAGTTCGATAGATCCCCATGCCGTCATGAGAATGACCGGAATATCTTCCCTTCTCTTTTTCACTTGGCTGAGAAGGAATAGTCCCTCGTCTCCGGATGTGGAGAGAGAGAAGTTCATATCCATTAGTATCAAGCTGGGAGAGTGTGCTTCGAGCCAAGATAAAGCTGTACGAGGTGCTTCTGCGGTGAATACGGTATAGCCGGCTCGTTTCAGAAGAAGAGATAGAGAGGAACGGATGCCACTGTCGTCGTCTACGATAAGTATATCTGTCTTTTCCATAAGAGGCGCTTTAAGGGGAGGATGGAGGGGGTTAGTGGGTAGAGTCTTCACGACTCAGCCTTTTGCGGTATTGTAGAGCACAGTCGCGAATGAAGCTCTCCACGTGTCTTCTCAATTTATCTTCGTTTATGCCCGTAAATGGGAGCAGAAGTGCGCTCTCTTCGACATCGGAAAACTCTTTGTTGATGGCAGTACCATAAAATACAAGATGCTTTGCGATCTGGACGTAGGAGTTGATGAGCGGAGGGATATTGATGCCGTACTCCCGAACAAGCTTGTTTACTGCTTTGTAGTTCTCCTCAAAGGTGTCGTAGTGGAGTATCTCGGAGAGTGTTTCTATTGGGGTCATATAGGGGACTTGCTCTATCGGACGAACGAGAAGCTTGGGATCGGAATAGTATTTGGACAGAAGGTATATGATAATGTCTCGGCAATATCTGTTGTAACCTTTATACATGGTTACTTTGCCAAAGAAGTATCGGTAGTTGGGATAAAGTAGTGGAAGAGCTCCAACACCGTCCCAAAGATTATCCAATGCAAAGATGCTTTTGGACGAAAGAGAAGATGCTTCGGGGTGCGTACTCTGGCAAGCAAGTGAAACGAAAGAGCGTCCAAGTTCGATCGTATAGGGCAGATAATCTTTTATGAACTCAGGCGAAAAAGCGAACATATGCGCACTGGCAAGCTCCGGAATACCATCTTTGAAACCGACATCCTCTCCGCAGATGAATCTGTAACCGCCAAGTATCTTACCTTCATCGGGATCCCAAACGATGATCTGCCTGTATCCTCCCTCATAGTCGAACTTATCGGTATCTGTTTCCATCCCGCTTCCTCCTCCGTAATAGCGGAAAGCCTCTTCTCTCAATCGCCCCACCTCTCGCATCAGACTGGGAGCCTCCTCTGCATGAAAGATGTAGATTTCGTTGTCGGCTCTGTTTGTTTTTCTGAGCAGCATATTCGGCTTCAGCTCCGAACGAAGAATGGATTTATCAATGGGGGAAATGATCGGTTGCATCGTTGATTATAAAGTAGAAGGTAAGCGATAAATACTCTTTTTGATATCCTCGGAAAAGGCACGATGTCTGCTTTTTTCGGCAGGAATCTGTTCGGGGAAGATGGGAGAAGCTACATAGATGTTGAACGTTTTGTGTCTGCCTTTGAACATCTCATCGGGGAGTAAAACCATCTCTATATTGAGCTTGATGCCGAGCTTCTGACGCCATCGGGCGTATCTGTAAAAACGTTTGGAGTTTGTGGCATCGAAGAAGAGAGGAACGATGGTGAGGTTATGCTGTTGTGCCAGACGGATAAAGGAAGTTTTCCATTCCGTATCGCAGATCTCTCCTTTATCGTTTTGTCTCGAACAAAAACCGGCAGGAAAAGTGAGTCCGTGCCGCTTCTCCTCCAACGCTTGAGCCATCATTTCTCCCAGTTTTCTATTCTGAACTCCATGCTTGTTTACCGGTAGAAAGATATCTCCAAACTGAGGAATGGACATCAGTAAGTCGTTTACGGGAACGAAAAGTTTACCTTCAAGAAGATTTCCCAACCAAGCTGTCAGAGCAATTCCATCCAGTCCGCCAAGAGGATGATTGCATACAAAGAGGAGTTGTCTGCCCTTTAGAGCAGTTATTTGCTCCTCTCCCCGTATATTCAAAGAGATATCGAACGCTTTCAGAAGCTTATTGGCATACTCTACTCCTCCTATGTGATCTTGAAGGCGAAGCATTTCGTTTATCTCCTGCTGGTGGATGAGTTTCCTGAGAAAGGAGATAAGCGAATTTGGTATCCAGCCTTTGTATTTACTCCTGATAATCTCTTGAATGTCTATTTGGGGTGGTTTCATGACACTCTCTATTCGGCATGCAGTTTTTCTAAAAAGGCACGGGAGTCTGTCTCATCCTTTTTGAGCTGTTCTGCCAACGCATCCAGAGAGTAAAATTTAATATCTGCTCTCAGATAGTGGTAGAATAAAATCTCAACCTCTTTCCCGTAGAGGTCTCCGGAAAAGTCGAATAGAAAAACTTCCATGCGAGCTTTTTCGTCGTGTCCCAACGTAGGACGCTGTCCATAATAAGACATTCCGCCGTACCGCTTATCCCCAACAATCACTTCTGAGACAAAGATTCCCTGTGCCGGGACAAGCTGATGCTCTGCGTCCACTTCTATGTTTGCGGTAGGATATTTGATGCGTCTGCCTATCTTGCTACCGTGCAATACCGTTCCTTTTATGCTGTATGGTCTTCCCAACAGTCGCCATGCTTTGGAGAACTCTCCATCTTTAATGGCAGAGCGGATTACCGAAGAAGATACTTTGATATCATCTTTATAGAGAGCACTGTGGCGGAATACCGGAATAGCCCAACTCTCAACATAAGCTTGAGTTTCCTCTTCGGTCTTAAATCTTTTAGAGCCGAAGTGGTTGTCGTATCCCATTACCAATGCCACCGTATTGAGTTCATCGTGTAGCATTTGAGCGAAATCTTTTCCGGTTGTAGCTGCAAGTTCGGGCGTGAAAGTCAGCATAAGAATGAAGTCTGCTCCCTGCCGGGCGAGAAGCTGCTCCTTATCTTCCTTATCGCAAAGTAGGAGCGGAGTTTTGCGGGAAGGGCCTCCCACTACTGTGAGAGGATGTTCCGGGAATGTTATTATTATGCTTTTTGCTTCTATTTTGCGAGCTTCCGAACAGAGCCTCTGCAATAAGTCCTGATGCCCTAAGTGTACGCCATCAAAAAAACCTACGGTCGCAACACTCTTTGCGCCGTTCAGGCATTTCGAGAGCTCCTCTATACTATACGTTATTATTGTATTTTCAATCTGTTTCATTTCCTTATATCTATCTGGCAAGCCAGTTAAGCGGATTTTGCTTATCCCGTTCTTTCCAAAGTTGGAAGTGTAGTAAGCATGCTCCTCCAATCTCAGGATCCGAATATATCAATCCCAGTTTTTGCCTTGTAGAAACCTTATCGCCGGCTTTTACATAGACGTTTGTGATATTGCTGTAAACCGTTAAGTAGTTACCGTGTCTTACGATAATGGTATTGTTATAGCCATCCACAACGAATACTTTAGACACAACACCATTGAACACAGCACGTACTTCTGTTCCTTGAGGAGATTCAATGTCTATACCATTGCTGTTGATCTTTATGGATTTGAGTTCGCTGTGGTTTTGTTCACCGAATCTGCCGACTATTTTATACTTACCGGCAACCGGCATTGGAAGTTTTCCTTTATTGCCCACAAAGGAGTTGGAGAGCAATTTTTCTTCCTTTGTCATCGCATATCCGCCCGATACATCTGCTTTGCGTTCCTCTGTCGGCGTTTCCGCACGAGGTGTTGTACCTTTCTTTGCTGGCTGTTGTTTTCTCTTTCCTGTCTCGGCTGCTTTTCTTGCTTTCTCCTGTGCGGCTGCAACCTCTTTAGCGATCTGGTTTTGAATTTGTCTGTCCAGAGCTTGTGCCTGCTTCTTTTTCTTTTTAAGATCGGCTTGAAGATCTTTCTGCTTTTTCTGGAGACGGCTGACCTCTTTTCGGCTCTCTTCCTGATTGATAAGCAAGCGCTCTCTTTCCTGTTCGCGTGTCGTAAGCAAGAGAGCCTTTTCTGTCCTTTGGATGTTCAGGTCGTCTTTTTTCTTTTCTACGGAAGCTTGTATCGCTTTTAGCTTTTGCGCCTCCTCTTTCTGCCAGTTCGCGTAAGTGGCCAAGTATCTTAATCTCCTGAAAGATTGCTTTATATCCTCTGCAGCAAGCAGGTATAACAATTGATCCTTAGCACCTCTGCGGCGACTCATTGCCTGCAGACTTTTCACGTATGCTTGCTGTTTATGGGCAAACTGAGTAGTGAGCGTATCTATCTGTCCGGACAGAAGAATGAGGTTTTTATCTGCTTCCTCTATTTCGTGAGACAGTGTCTCTATCATCTGCTTACGTGTTTCGATCTGACGATTAAGCAGAGCAAGACGATTCTGACTGCTTTTCGTGTCTTTCGATGCCTGACTCAGCTCCTTATTAAGAGCATTTATCTCATCCTGCATCTTCTTGCGTAGCGATTCCAGTCTCCGTACTGTTGCAGACTTTCTTTGGGTTTGAGCCGATCCTGCAATAGGAGCCAGCACTACTGTCAGAGCCAAAAAGAGTTTCAGAAACGCTCGCATACTTCAACTTATTTTTGGAGGTCTTTTATCATGGATATCACTTCTGCCCAACTTACACTTCTGTATCCTTTCGGAATATCTGTGCTTGGTGCTTCGGCAGGAAGCTTTTCAAGAGTCTTGTCCAGAGTGAGAGTGATAAGGCTTTGTGCCTTTTCTTCTCTGTCCGGATAGGTTTTTATCGTAATCTTTTTTGGAAAGAACGTCTCACTTTGCCCTATCGGCTGATAGCGGTCATAGAAGCAAGAGAGCACTCTTTCTACCTTTGAACCATAGTATACATGCGCCTCACGAAGTCTCGGTGCAGGCAGTGGTGAATAGTCCAAACGTACAACTACTTTTCCCTCTTTCTTGGTCAGCGTGAATCCCGAAGCGTTTGGGACGTATTCCATTCCGGCTATCGCCTTTTCTCCTTGCTTGCTTGGTGTGAATGGTTGAGCCAGCAATATGCACTGCAATGCTGCCAGATCCCATCCGGCAAAAATCATAGAAAACATATTGGTTGCCACACCCACACTTGTGCGAAAAGCTTGCTTGTTAAATCTGTCTACGACCAACAGCTTTTTCGGGGTAATGGTCATGCGTCCCACTTCTATCAGTCCGAGAGGACGTACAGACAGAGAAGCATATTGGTCTTTAGATACATGAAGTACACAGCGAGACGATACATTGCTTTTGCTCGTCTTGATTGCTATTCCGCCTCTACCCTCCAATATCTCTACCTGAGGCTGACTATTTATAGCCTCTATTGCCATCTGTCTGTCTGTGACAAACGGAGAAGAGAGAGGTTTGTCTCCCGACAATTTTCTGAATATACCGCAACTGCTCAGCAGCATCACCACAGCCAGAGCAGTAGCCCAACGTACTATATTGTTTCTATTCATACCTTACGTATCGTATTTATGGCCTTGCCTGTTCTATCTTTTTCTTTATCTCCTCTGCATTTTCAGGGTTCGCATTCAGAGCATCTTTCCAGGCTTTTATTGCTTTTTCTTTATCATTGAGTTTCCACAAAATATCTCCGTAGTGTTCGAGTAAAACACTGCTTGCACCTTCCGGACTGTTTCGGATGGCACTTTCGATGTAATATTTTGCCAAGCTGTAGTTCTCACGCAGATAGAGTATCCAAGCATAAGTATCCAGAAAAGAGGCATTGGAAGAGTCTATCCGTATAGCTTCGCTTGCGAGCGATTCGGCTCTCTCTATATTTCTGTTCGCTGTTGCGAGAGCGTAAGCATAGTTGTTGAGCAGTAGAGCATCTTTGGGCAGATATCCCAATGCCTGCTCGTATCTTTTCAGTGCTTCATCCACATTGCCTTTCTCGTTCAGCAAGTCTGCAGAGAGGAACAGTAAGTGTCCGTAAAGAAGGGCGTTTTTATCTGCGACCTCCAATCCTCTATTGGCAGCAGCCAGAGCCTCGTCTGTTCTATCCTGCTCACCCAAAGCAAGAATGCTATAGATGTAAAAGTCCGGCTTTGTAGGATGTGCCGCCCGCCCTTTTTCTGCTATAGTTATCACCTTTACCGGGTCTTTGGCTTCCAAGGCTTGCTGTACCATGTAGCTGTAAGGCTTCATATCGGAAACGCCTCTATCCATCAGTTCGGAATAGATAGCCTCCGCCTTCTCTTTTTTCTCTTGTAAGAGATAAAGCTCTGCCAGAAACAGGTCGATGGACGAAGTCTGATCGTACTCCTTTCTTATGTCTTCCAAAAATGGGACAAACTCCTGAAAGAAAGAGGTGTTCTCTTTGGAAGCATAAGGTGCAAGCTGTTCTATCAGCTCATCTATTGCTTGAGGATCCAGCCCTTCCGTTCTCAAAAGCGAGGAGAGTACTCTTTTTGCCTCCTTGTAGTTGCTCTCTTTTAGAGCAAGTCTTGCCCGAATCATCATCACATCGAGAGAGCTTTGCAGGCTTTGGGGCATCGCTTCAAGGCTTTTGATCGCCTCTTTTTCTTTCCCTATCATATTAAGAAACCCTGCCAAAGAGAGGTAACCTCTTAGCTCCATAGGGTGTTCCGATATGTATCTCTTTATCTCTTTCAGCCCCTCTTCCTCCTGTTTGTTTGCGGCAAAGTTTTGTGCTATCCGAAAGGTAACGGTCAAGTCATCGGACAGAATACCATTCATCCGTCTGAGGTAGGCGATACTCTTTTCGGGCATTCTTTTCTGCTCGTAGAGCCGAGCCATTGTATCGAGAACTTCCAAGTCTTCAGGAGAATTTTCCAGAAGCTCCTCTCCCACTTTAAGAGCCAGCTCTTCGCTTTGGGTTGCCATGGCAAGACGGAGAACCATCTGCCCGAAAAAAGGGTCTTTATTGCTTAGCGTATAGCTTCGCATCAGATACTCTGTGGCGAGTAGTAGATTCCCTTTCTGTGCCGCTATGTTTCCCAGTTCGGCATGAGCGGCTACATTGGTGCTGTCCAGCTCTATCGCCCAATGGAGGTGATTGACTTTTGCGCTGAGTTCGTTCTCTTTCATCAGAAGAGTGGCTCTGTTCGAGAAAATTCTGCTTTCTGCCTCTTTCGGAGAGATGATACTCTCATCTTGGGCTGCGGCGATGAATACCGTTCCGAAGAAACAGAGCAATCCGATGAATAATGTAGTTATAGATGAAGTAATGGACTTGTATGTCATGTTTATGTTTTGTCTTCCAATAGAGCCTCTTCCCGATTCGGGAAAGAGTGCTTGGTTCTTTTGCAGAGAACAACCAAAGTTAGTCAAAATCGCGTTATCAGCCAACGGCTTTCTCTATCATCCCGTTACATCGCTGTGGCAGCTTCGGTGCGGAATAAAAAAAGAGGTGTCGAAATCCACCTTTTCTGCTCTTTCTTCCTGCTTCAAACAGCTCTTTTCTCCCAAATGTCAAGCATCTTTTTTCGATATAGATAAGAGTCTGTTGTACCCCTATAGGTTTCGATATTTCTACCCTCCAAATCAAGTCTCAATGTCTGCCTCTCTTCCTTCCCTTTTCGGGAGCTTTTATATAAAAATGGAGAGGAGAAAAGTTGACGAAAGAAGGGGAATTTTTGTTTGTCTGTTTTGTCTTAATCTCTCATAAGAATAGCTAATATACAGATAGATAGTAAGATATGCGAAATCGTGAATTTGAGATCTTTTCTCCTTTCGGTCGGTTTTAGGGGCTGTTTTCGAGTTAATAAAGTTGAAAAACAAAGAGGACGGGAGTGAATATATCTTAATATTAAATTGATGGCAAAACCTCTTCAAAAACGGTCTATTCTTGGAAGTTGTTGATTATCAGCATGTAGTCTGTTTTAGCTAAACCCGTTAATTGAATCCGGTAA
>JAUMWS010000068.1 GCA_030529525.1 Porphyromonas sp.
TTAATGTGGTTTGTGAGTTTGTTTCATTCTTCGTTTTCTTACGTCGAACTGACGTGAATATATAAAAACCGCCCTCCGTTCGCCCTGAAAAAACTGTCCGGAGAGTGCGTAGATTTGTATATATAATTCCTCCAACATCCTCCCTGCGGGATAGAATTAAAACAAAATAAATTCGTAACTTTGCACCTTGAAAAATAGATCTTTCAAGCAGAATCTGAGAACTCATTAAACCATCTCCGAACAGACGATCCATGAAAACAACATTCAACATCAAAAACATCTCTATCATAGCTCTTTTATTTCTCCTATTTGGGGCAGTCTACACAGCCAAAGCGGATGCAGCTCCGCCAAAGAGAGCAGAAATCACCCTTTCAACACTTCCCGACAATGATGAAGACGAAGAATGCGGTGATGACGACCTTGATGGTGTAGATGGTCCCTATATCATAGGCGAGTATCTGTACAGAGTAAATGCCAAGGATAAACTCATAAAGGAGAAGATAAATCGCTCCAATCCTGTATGGGTTGAGGTGAAGAATAAAGACAAAGACCGCTTCAGCCTCCACTTGAAAAGCGATATAAAGCCATCGCCATCAACGCTTCCGATGCCGAAAAAATTGATAGCAATATCCGATATAGAAGGGAATTTCGACGGATTTGCCTCCTTTCTTCAAAGCAATGGGGTGATAGACAAAGAGTTCGGATGGAGCTTCGGAGACGGACATCTCGTACTCGTGGGAGACTTTGTAGACAGAGGAGACAATGTTACGGCCGTGCTTTGGTTGATATACAAACTGGAGGGAGAGGCCGAAAAAGCAGGAGGAGCAGTACACATGATCCTCGGCAACCATGAACTGATGAATATGCAAGGGAAGCATCAATACAATCGGGAAAGATATGTATGTGCAGCTCAAAAGATAAGCGGACAAGAAGACTCCAGAAAAGCAGTAAAGTATATCTACTCCAAGACAGAGCTGGGACATTGGCTGCAAAGCAGAAACGGCGTCATGAAGATAGGAACGACTCTCTTCGTACACGCCGGACTCTCCCCGGAGATATTGGAACACAACCTTTCCATTGAGGAGATAAACAGAATATCAAGAGAGAATCTGACCAAAGACCTCTACAGACGCCCGGGCGAAGATGCCAAGGCAAACTTTCTACTCGGAGCTAAAGGGATATTCTGGTACAGAGGTTTTGCATCCTCACATAAAGAGATATACAAAAAGATAGAACAGCACGAGCTGGATGAAATCCTGAGCCGATACGGTGCGGAACGTGTAGTGTTCGGGCACTCGGTGGTAAAAGAAATCGTCCCGACCTTTAACGGCAAAGCCATTAACATAGACCTGAAACACGGTACAGAGAAAAGAAGCGGAAAGACCAAAGGCATCCTCATCGAAGACGGCACCTTCTACCGCATAGACGATCTTGGCAAACGGGAAAATCTGTACTAACGCACATAAAAAGTTCTTCCCATGGTTCCCCTTATGGGAACATACTCAACAGCACCTTTCCTACCACATCTCTCGTGGCACGATAGGTGCTGTTGTGGTTATTTATCATGATGCAAACAGCGTACGTCTTCCCCTTATAAGGGATATAACCGGCATAAGCCACCACTTGTCTCATAGATCCGCTTTTGAGCCGAGCCTTTCCTTCCAAACGAGATCCCTTAAGGAAGTTCTTTACGCTCCCCTCTTGTCCGACAAATGGCAAGGTACTACGAAAAACAGCACCTTGAGGAGAGCGGAACTCTTTGGCGAGCAGACCGGTCAGGAATGCAGGTGAAAGCCTGCCGTATGGAGATAGCCCGCTACCATCCATCAGATCCGTCTCTTTCAAAGAGAGTCCTCGACCCACCCAATAAGCCTCAAGATGAGATATTGCGGTCTGAAAAATATTTTGCCCTGCAAGTGCTTGACTTTTCGGCGGAGTGAGGGCAAGAAGAAGCTGTTCGGCAAATAGATTATGGCTGTGAACGTTGGTTATTTTGGATATTTCAAGAAGCGTAGGCGAAAGATGTCTGTACAGCAAAGTGGATTGATCCGGTACGGCAGAGGTCTCAACGGCAGGAAGAGATACCACAATACCATTTTGTTGAAGAACAGAGGAGAGTGTACGAGCAGCAAAAAGCGCAGGACGTGGGATAGATCCACGAATCGTAACGCTCTCTTTACTTGCAGGGAACAATCCATAAACGGCTCTTTCGTAAGTATCCAAAGGCCCTGTTATGTGCAGACTATCTGTCTCTTTTCTTGCGGAAACTTCAAAACGCGGCTCAATCTTCAGTCCCGGAACTTCGGGAAAGAGTTTAACGCCCCTTTTGTCTTTATATAGTGTGAGAGAATAGGCGTTATCGTACAGACAAAGACGAGATACATGAGGCGCATAGTGGTTACCGAGATCGGTATGTAGCCAGTAAGGATTTATCGGATAAAGATCAGCCTCAGACACAGAAGCCATTACCCTGCCGGAGATCTGCTGTACTCCGAGTGCCTTAAGCTCTCTTACAACGGCAGAAAATAGTGTGTCTCTTGGTATTTCGGGAAAGAAACGAGAGCCAAGAGAGGGGTCTCCACTCCCTACGATATAAATATCTCCACGAAGTATCCCACCCTTCTCTATCGTTCCGGTGTATCTGATTTCGGTTGGAAAGCGATATTCCGGACCCAAAACATTCAGCGCCGTTGCAGTCGTAAGCAGTTTCATGACACTTGCACCGGTAAAAAGTATATGATTGTTCTTGGATACGACCTCTTTCCCACTACCGGCATCCCTGACACTGATACCGACCAAAGCATCTTTTAGAGGAGAAAGCGACGCGGACGAAGGCATTCTTTGGGCATAAACGCCGTACACAAACGAAAGAGATAGTAGTATAAGGAGATGACGAAATCTGTTCATACAAGTCTGTTTTTAGGGTGTATGCTCAAAGATAGCGATCTTTTTACTCTTTTGTTAGGATAGGAAGGAGGCAGACCACCCGATAATACAATAGCGCAAACAAGACAACAGAATTTAACATAACAAAAAGAACTCCTATACAAAAGGTATCATTTCAATTTTTTTATCTTTGTACAGATAGAACTTCAGATAGATGTAAAATAAAAATATGATTAAAGACTTTTTCGATAAACCATTCACCTTAGACAGACTCTCCAAAATCTTTTTTTCCGTACTCTTTGCGGCTTTGGGTCTACTGTTGTTCCAAAAACTGTCCGGGATATTGATTCCTTTTATCTTAGCGTGGATAATAGCCCATCTGCTCATGCCTTTGGTCTACTTCTTCGAGCGTAAACTCAAAATACGAAAGCGTCCCCTCTCGGTGCTTTTGGTGCTAACCATAGTGATAGGATCTATATCCGGGATATTGGTAGCCATCTGGCCCTCCCTAACAGCCGAGGCAAACAAAGCATGGGAGCTGATCCAAACATACGCCTCATTTGAAGCACTCAAAAGCATTCTCCCACCAAGTATCATAGAACAACTGGAACAATATCCCGATGTCGCTTCGGTGATGAATGAGTTCAATATGGAAAATCTGATCAAGACCCTGCAACAGTTCTTGACCAAATCGGTCTCCATACTTGCAAGTACATTCTCTATCATCATGAGTACTACGGTGGTATTCCTCTTTTTCCTCTATCTCATCTTTATCATGATGGATTATGAGAAGCTCAATGAAGGTTTTATGAAACTTATTCCGGAGCATCTCAAACCATTTGTAAGAGAGGCAGGCAAGAGTATCGAATACTATCTGACCAACTACTTTAAAGGGCAGTCTCTGATAGCTCTCTGCGTTGGCGTACTGCTTGCCATAGGATACTCTATACAAGGGCTACCATTAGGTATTCTTTTAGGAATATTCATAGGAGTACTGAACCTTGTTCCTTACCTCCAAATTCTCGGACTATTGCCTATCGT
Source organism: Porphyromonas sp. (assembly GCA_030529525.1). Classification (GTDB taxonomy): domain Bacteria; phylum Bacteroidota; class Bacteroidia; order Bacteroidales; family Porphyromonadaceae; genus Porphyromonas_A. The sequence continues at coordinate 3,928 of JAUMWS010000068.1, forward strand.
CTTCCTATCCATGCTACATAGTGCAGAGACAGGACAAAACCTTGGAATAGTCCTCGCAATAGCTCTTGGCATACTTCTTCTGGTACAGATTATCCAAGACACTTTCCTAACACCACGCATCATGGGTAAGACCATGGGGATGCGACCGGCTGTTATTCTTGTATCTCTTTCCATATTCGGCTATCTTTTCGGACTTCTCGGTATGGTTATTGCACTTCCCTCAACTATGATTCTCTACACTTTCCACATGAAATACATTGTGGGCAAACCCGTTGAGGATGACGAAGTAATAGAGAAAGACAAGGAGTCTATCTGGTCGAAAGTGTGGAAAAAAGCAAGAAGAAAAGAGTAGGTTTTCGGCAAGAGGTTTGGTAAATTGAAATATTATACCTACTTTTGCACTGCAATGAAGTGATTCATGCGCTAGTTTTTCATTTGATTTTCATAATTGACAGGTGGGATTCGCTAGCTCAGTAGGTAGAGCACATCCCTTTTAAGGATGGGGTCCTGGGTTCGAGCCCCAGGCGAATCACCAAGAGAGGTGGAATTCGGGAGAATTTTGCCTCTCTTTGGTTTTTATACCTCCCGAAGTATAACTTACACTTGCGCATGAAGAGCGGAATCCTACAGTATCAAAAAGCACAAAAGTCTATTTTTTTCGTACCTTTAGAGCCGGTTTTTTGATCTTCCAAAACATCATTAATCATGATACCAAAAGAGAAGCATCCGCATATTTCAACCATGATTCCGCATCTGTGGGAGCTGTTGGCACACAACGAAAAAGAGTTCTTTCAGATCTATTCTACCTTTGTTCAGATATCTCCCAAAGAGGTACTACTTGAGGAGGGAACAATACCTGAATATTGCTATGTTCTCATACAGGGACAAGTGAAAGTAACAATGGAATCTTATGGAGGACGAAGACATGTCGTCAATCTGATATGTCCGGGCAAGCTATTTGGGTATCGAACTTTCTTTATGGGTGCACCCAGTGCGGTTCGCATTTCATCCATTGGAACAAGTCTGGTTTACAAGTTTCCTCTGACGGTTTTGGAGGATATAGCCAGAGAAAATCCGAAAGTAAGTTTTTGGCTGATGCTGGAGAGCTATCGGGATATATTTGTCAGCGATAGAAGATTTGTGGGCTTACTTGTAAAACAGTCTCGGGCAAGAATGGCGGACGGACTGCTTCTTCTTAAAGAGATGTACGGACTAAAACCAAACGGCTCCCTGAATATCAATCCCACCAGACGAGATATGGGAGAACTTTCGAATATGACCACAAGTAATGCCATACGCACTCTCAATGCCTTTGAAGAGGAAGGACTCATCAGAATGGAAGGGCGAGAGATAACCATACTCAATGAAAAAGAGGTAGACCGGATAGCGCGAAAAGGTTAAGCATACGGGATGAGAAGATTCCCTTAATATGGACGAAGCAAAAGTTATAGATAAGAGAAGTGAAGCTTTAGAGCACCTCCCCGTAGGCAGGTTACTGAAGCAGTTTGCCATCCCGGCGGTAGTGGGCACAATGGTAAACTCGCTTTACAACATAGTCGATCGGATGTTTATTGGCAACGGAGTAGGTAGTTTGGCGATATCCGGACTTGCTGTAACTTTTCCTATCATCATTTTTCTTCAAGCAATGGGTATGCTTGTCGGTTCGGGTGCATCTGCTCGTGTCTCCATCTTGCTCGGAGCAAAAAAGCGAGATACGGCGGAAGAGCTTTTGGGAAATGCCTTTCTACTGACACTGCTTATCAGCGTACCTACCACACTCTTCTGCCTTATTTTCTTGGACGATCTTCTTCTGGCATTTGGCGCGAGCCAACAAACGCTGAAATACGCCCGGGAATATCTCATTATAGCACTGCCCGGTAACATCTTTGCAAACATATCATTCAGCTACAACGCCGTAATGAGAGCAGCGGGTTATCCCTCCAAAGCGATGACAACAATGCTTATCGGGGCTTTCTCCAATATCATATTAGATCCAATTTTCATCTTTGTGCTCGACATGGGAATAGCCGGAGCCGCTTGGGCTACCGTTATATCCATGTTCATCAGCATGTGTTTCGTGCTTACTCACTTCCTGAGTAAGAGTAGCAATATAAGGCTGCACACAAGAAATTTCAAGCTTAAGAAAAAACATATCATCGCCATTCTGTCTATCGGTATGGCGCCATTCTCTATGCAGTTGACCGGTAGCTTTGTTGCCGTAATTCTGAATAAAAGTTTGGCCGAATATGGAGGAGACTATGCCGTAGGGGCGTATGGCATTCTCAATAGCTTTGCCATGCTTATCCTGATGTTATGTTTAGGCATTTCGCATGGTATGCAACCGATTGTCGGCTACAACTATGGGGCCGAGCTTTATCACCGGGTAAAAGAGGCGTCGTGGCGATCTTTTGCACTGAATATGAGTATCGGTCTTATTGGAGGACTCTTGGGAGTATTTGCTCCGGGGCTTATCGTACGAGGCTTTACCTCCGATCCCGAACTTATGGATATCACCATATATGCTGTGCGGGTCTGCACTTTTCATTTTGCTGCCGTAGGATTTCAGATCACTACGACACAATATTTCCAAAGTATCGGCAGGGCAAAAATCTCGATGCTTCTCTCTCTGACTCGCCAGATTATCTATCTCATTCCGCTGTTACTGCTGCTTCCTCCCATATTGGGACTTAAAGGAATCTGGATTTCACTACCGACATCCGACATCCTTGCGGCAATGACAGCCTTTTTTGTATACTCATACCACTATAACAAACGTATAAAACCGGCTTTATGAAAGTATTTCTCATGTCCATAGTAGGGCAGACGCTCATCATGCTGTATCTGCTCTACAAAGTCAATCAAACCTCTCTTAAAAACACCAAATGGGGCAAAGGCATCATGTTGATCCTTGTCTTGATGTATCTTTTCTTTCTTGGAGTATATATTGCCCGCAAATCCATACCATGGGAAAGCTTCGGGCAGATAATGTATTTCCTCAACAACTACTACGTCCTCATCCTCATATACAGCTTCATTCTCGTCATAATAGGCTTGGGAACACGCCTTGCCATTCTGCTGTTTGGGAAAAAGTGGGGCGTTACGGCCGAACACAAACAGCGTTGGTACGGCTACATGATGCTTTTATCTCTCCTACTTCTCGTACTGGCGTGCAACAAAGGCTACCGCAACACGATGGAGCCGATCGTTACCCGATATGAAGTCAAAGTGGCAAAAGCCTCTCCCGGACAGGATAAGCTCCGAATAGCTCTGGTAACAGACCCTCATATAGGTGAAATCATTGGTTTAAGTTCCATACAACGGCTTGCCAAAATGGTCGAAGCAGAGAAGCCCGACATTGTACTCATAGGCGGAGACATTTTCGATTATGACCTCCGATACGGAGAGAAGCCGGGAGTAAAAGAGACCTTGAAATCTATCCGGAGCAAATACGGCACCTATATCGTAATGGGTAACCACGAGTACAGAGGCGATGTCGAAGGCAAAAAAGCGTGGCTGAGAGATGCCGGAACACTTTTGATAGACTCGCTCGTAACCCTACCCGGAACGGATATACAGCTACTCGGAAGAGATGATCACAACAATCCGAACGGGCGTGCCTCTTTTTCCGACTTGGCTATGCGCTATCGCATAGACCGAAACAAACCTCTACTGCTACTCGATCATCAACCCCGTCAGATAGACGAAGCGCAAAGCTTGGGTATAGACCTTGCAATGTACGGACACACCCACGGAGGGCAGTTTATTCCTTTCCGCTTTTTGGTACAGCTGGCATTCAAACATATTGAAGGTCTTTTCCAGCATGGAAACACCACGGTGGTGGTCTCTTCGGGATATGGAGTAGCCGGCTCTCCATTCCGTGTCGGCACACACAGCGAAGTGGTTATAATAGACGTAGATTTCCAAAAATAACCCCTCCGATAAGGCTATGTTTGGTCGGATGAAATAATAGCACTAATTTTGTAAGCTTCAATAAAGTAGGATATTAAAACACAATCATATACAGAGTATGAACATAACAATAAAAGAGAAGAGCGGTATCAAAGCCATCTTTGAAGTCGTTATCGCTCCGGAAGACTACAAACCGGGAGTAGAAAAAGCCCTTAAGCAGATCAAGAACAACGGTAACTTTCAAGGTTTCCGAAAGGGTAAAGTACCTATGGGAATGGTACAAAAGCTCTATGGCATGTCTGCCAAAGTAGAAGAGGTTCAGCGCCAAATCAGCGAAGGAGTGGATAGAGCATTGAGAGAAAATGAGCTTAAAGTTCTCGGTCAGCCTATGGTAACAGATAGCACTCCTGCTATCGACTTCGAAAAGCAAGAGACTTTTACGCTCGACTTTGAAGTGGCTCTTCGTCCCGAAGTGACTAATCTTCCTACCAAAGAAGACAAGCTGCCTTACTACAATATCGAACTCACAGACGCAGACATAGATGCTCGCATCCAAGAGATACTAAAGTCCAACCCTCGCTATGTAGATGCTGAAGTGGTGGAAGCAAACGACATCATCCGCGGGACAGTGTGCGAACTTGACCAAGACGGCAAGCCTCTCGAAGGCGGATTGCGCAAGGAAGAGAATGCCATGCTTCTGGTCTCCATGATCAAGAACGAAGAGCAACAAAAGCTCTTTATCGGATCTTCTCTCAATAGTGTCGTAGTATTCGACCCGGCGGTTGCATTCGGAAGCACAGTAGAGTTTGCTTCACTTCTTGGTCTTAAGAAGGAAGAGGTTGAGGGCAACCAGTCCAAGTTCAGCTTTGAAATACAAAAAATCACTCGCAGCGAAGCGGCAGAGCTAAACCAAGACTTCTTCGATGCTCTATTCGGAGAGGGCGAAGTGAAGAGCGAAGCAGAGATGCGTGCGAAGCTAAGAGAGATCTACGGCAAGCAAAACGAGAGCGACTCTATGTATAAGTTCCAACTCGATGTAGAGGGTTACGTTAAGGAACACAAGGCAAACAACATTCAGCTCGATGAAGAGCTCCTTAAGAAGTGGTACAGAACCACAGAACATGGAGCAAAGATGACGGACGAGGAGTACGAGAAATCTATGCCTCGTTTCTTTGAAGACATCAAGAGCTACATCTACAGAGATGCCATCCTTACAGCAAACAACATCGAAGCAACGGAAGAAGATACCATCAACTCTGCAAAACAGATGGCAGCAATGCAGTTTGCTCAGTATGGCATGAACAACATCCCCGAAGATGTTTTGGCAAACTACGCCAAAACTCTTGTAGAGAAGCCTGAAACTCGCAACCAAATCAACGAACAGATCGAAAAGAGCAAGTTTGCAGCTTGGGTAAAAGATCAAGTAACACTTGAAGAAAAGAACGTTACGGCAGAAGAGTTCAAGAAGATGTTCGAGCCGGCAGAAGCTTAATCGACTCTTATCACAGATAACAATACCGGACTCCGGTACCGATACAGCACCCCGAAAGTTGGAAAGAAGACTTTCGGGGTGCTGTTTGTTTTAAGGCTGTTTCACGGAAAATCCCACGTCTGCAAAGCCTATAAACAAATGCTCTATGGATATTTTGGGTATATTTGCACCAAAATCAATAAGACCAAACAGATCATGACAAAAAAACAAAGTACGTAATCGCCTACCTGATGGTAACAATACTGATAGCTGTAATAATAAGGTTTATCATAGGAATGGGTTGGCTCTCCCGCACTTCAGGAGTTATCGTTTTCATCATAATTGTTTCATCGGATCTTATAGGCAGATACACTCGCAAAAGAGTGGAGAAGAAAAAGAGGAGCGAAGAGGATACGGCTCTTCAAAAGTAATTTTTAGCCGAAAATCTCCCCTCTCATTTTTATATATTCCATCCCGAAAGAAGCTTCCTTTTTTCGGCTCTCTATTTTGATCGGAGAGGTCATTTTCAGAGCAAGGGCGAATTGTTAAATTCGCCCTATTTTGTTAACATGATTTTCGAACTCTATTAAACGAAAAAGCTAAACCTGCATATTCTTTCGGCTTAACGGGTTTAATTTTTCAATGAACTATATTCGGAGAAACGAAAAGTACAGGAGTGGAAAAACGAAAAGTACAATTTTAGGCTTTTTAAGGAAAAACGAAAAGTACAGGAGAAACACACAAAAAACACATATAATATAATAGTATCGAGGGGCTATATCGCCCCTTCTTTCTGTTTTAACAATTCGACATAGAAACTTTAACACTTAAATCTCACAAATACATTTGTAGATTACAAATATATTTGTATCTTTGTGGCGTAGTCAAGGGGCTACAAGTTGAAAGTACAAACAATTAAAACAATTACAACAATGAGAACATTAGAACAACAACTCGCAGCAACAGCTAAGAGAATTATTGCACAGAAGAGAATCAAGAACATTAGCGATCTGTGCAACTATCTCAATAACAGAGAAGAATACCCCCTATGGGCAGACAATATGGCGAACCTTCTCAACCTCGAAATTCTTGACTCAGACACAGAATGGTATAGATCCTCAGACGGCAATGTTCTACGCATGAACGACAGAGGTGAATT
>JAUMWS010000069.1 GCA_030529525.1 Porphyromonas sp.
TATGGTCCCATTTCTAATGGCTATGGTTTCGATGAAGAGAGGAGTGTCAATATCTGCCATGAGGGATGTAAATTTTCTGGGAAACCTCACGGTATTCGTTCTCGGCAGAGGCATTTATCGTGATACCTCCTCCACTTCTAAAGAAATAGCTTGCTCCCTCTTTCTCTATATAGCGAATAATCACTCCAGTGTCTACGGTCTCTCCGTCAAATATTCCCATAATTCCTGTGTAGTAACCTCTTGGAAGCTGTTCCGCTTCGCGGATAATCTGTAGAGTTGCCTCTTTGGGTGCTCCGGAAATAGAGCCTGCGGGAAGGAGTTTATCTATAATACTGCCGAGGTTTTGTCTCCAGTCTTTCGGCAACTTTCCTGTTATCGTCGAGCTGACTTGAAGTAGTTCTCCTTGTGGAGATACTATTTTATCTATATAACGAAACTTCTCCACTCGAACATTTTCGGCTACTACATTGAGATCATTCCGTATAAGATCGACGATGGTATGGTGTTCGGCTGTCTCTTTATAGTCCGAGAGGATGATATTTTCTGCATTTGGAATGGTAGCATCTATGGTTCCTTTCATCGGATGAGACGATATATTCCCGGCTTCGTCTATGGTAATGAATGTTTCCGGAGAGAAGCAGACCCATTTGTCTTTCAGATACATCTTATACTTTGCCTTGGAGTGGAGAAACACCTCTTCAAGGTTGTGGGATAGAGATATAGGGGTACGAACCGTAAGATTGGTAAGAAATGTATCTCCCCGCTTAAGCCCTTTCATAACTCTATCGAAGCGTTTGGAGTAGATTTCAAACGACTCGGGCATGGCTTTTAGGGTTAAGACTCGTTTTGGGGAAGGAGACGAAGAGTTGGAATACTTCTGTGTGGAGTACAATACTTCCGTCTGATTTTCCGGATGGGGGAGTATAAATCCGAAAGACTTCTCGAAGTTTATAGCAAAAACAAAGGGAGTTTTTGCTTCTCCCAGCCGGTTCATTTCCTCTAAGAGGGAATTATAAGATATCTCTGTTATCATGCTCTCTTTACCTTGCTTGGTACGCAAATATAGTGTAATTTTGGGGCAAAATATATCTATGGAGCGAATCAAAGTCCTCATCATCAATCATCACGACTCTTTTGTATACAATCTTGTGCAGATTGTAAGGGAGTCCGAAAAGTGCGACTATACGATAGTGAATGAAGAAGAGCTGTCTTCATCGTGGCATCTGTTCTCCACGCATACGCATATTTTGCTCTCTCCGGGTCCGGGTTTGCCCCAAGAGTACAGCAGGCTATTGGAAGTGATACGTACTTTTGCTCCGACTCATTCCATATTAGGAGTATGTCTTGGATTACAAGCAATGATACTGGCCTTTGGTGGCAAGCTTGAATGCCTTTCTTCTCCTAAGCATGGACATACCGGTGTATTGGAAGTTCTCAATAAAAACTCTTTACTTTTAGCCGATTTGGAGTTGCCTATCAAAATTGGCAGATACCATTCTTGGGTTGTTTCCAAAGAGTGTTTGCCGGATGGTTTTCAGGTAGATGCCCTTGATGATGATGGGAATATCGCAGTGATGTCTCATGATGAACTTAGGCTTTGGGGCGTTCAGTTTCATCCGGAATCTATTATGACTTCACAAGGGAGAAAGATGATTGACGCATGGTTAAAAAGCTAAAAGATTTGGTTTATCGGAAATTTCTTCTTACCTTTGCATCGCAAAAATGAAATCGCGGAGTGGAGCAGTGGCAGCTCGTTGGGCTCATAACCCAAAGGTCGTAGGTTCGAATCCTGCCTCCGCAACTAGTAAAAGGCTCAATTCACTTCTGAATTGGGCCTTTTTATTTAATACGACTTTGATCCTTTTAGGTTGTAAAATAACTATAAAACGGTATTGTCGACCTCATGGAAAACATCGAAATTTGCAGCGATATAAAATAACTTATCAAACAATAGAAAACAGAAAAACTTATGAAGAAAATTTCGTTTATACTTGGAGCCATGCTTTTATCCTTTCCGGTGGCTCAAGTAGTGGCGGCTCCAACATCAGAAGTGGAGCAGGCACAGCATAAACATTACAAGCTTTCGGGAAAGGTGATAGATGCATCCACACAAAAGCCATTGTCTTATGTCGTGGTAAGAGTCGTAGGATCCAGTGATGGCGCTTCTGCTAAAAAGGATGGTACATTCATGATGAATGAACTTCATCGTCCAAAAGGCAAGTTGCGTGTGGCTCTGATGGGCTACAAAACTCAGGAGTTTGACTATGACGTTACTAAAAAAGGAGAAATAGTATTGGCTCTCGAACCTACAACATTCAATATAGATGAGGTTGTGGTTTCCGCCAATAGAACAGAGACAAAGCGCAGACAAGCTCCGGTATTGGTAAATGTAACGGATGCTAAGCTTTTTGAGGCTACTGCTTCTGTAAACTTAGACCAGGCTCTAAAGTTCAATCCCGGTGTCAGAGTTGAGGATAACTGCCAAAACTGCGGTTTTAATCAGGTTCGTATCAACGGATTGGACGGTCCATACTCACAAGTAGTGATAAACTCCAGAAGTATTTTTAGTGCATTGGCCGGCGTTTATGGCTTGGAGATGTTCCCTACAGAGATGATCGACAGAGTAGAGGTCGTACGTGGAGGAGGATCTGCTATCTTTGGTTCCAGTGCGATAGGGGGTACAATAAACATTATTACCAAGTCTCCGAGTAGAAATATGACTACTGTATCTTATAATACAGAGTTGTACCAAGACAATTGGAGCAAGCCAATGCACAATGCAAACTTCTTCTCATCCGTAGTTTCTCCTGATTTACAGAGCGGTATCTCTGTATATGGTCGTATGAAAGAGAGAGACGGAATAGATATTGTACGTCCGGGAAGTTTGGTAAAGGCGGACAAAGAGTTGGGAACAAAGGATGGACAAGATGGCTATTCCGAATTGCCAAGGCTGAAAAGTGTTACAGTCGGAACATCTGCCTTCTTAAACCCATGGCATCAAGGAAAACTTTCTCTTGACTATTTCTATACGCAAGAAGATAGAAGGGGAGGTAACAATTTGGATAAACCTGAACACGAAGCCAATATAGCTGAAAGCTTGAAGCACAATATCCATACAGGAATTGTTCGTTTGGACCAATACGTTGCCGATGGAGCAGGTTTCCTTACTGCTTTTGGTGCTTTGAGCCATACTTTACGTAATAGCTATTATGGTGGCGGACCAGTCTCTCCGGATAACTTGACAGGTTCTGATCCTATTTCTCCCGAAGATGCTGCAGCAGCACTTGGCGCTTACGGTTTGACTAAAGACCTTACAGCTCAGATGGGATTGCAGTATGTTCACAATTTCCAAAAGCTTCTTTTTATGCCTTCTGCATTGACAGTTGGTGCTGAATACGCTTACAACAAGCTTAATGATAGTAGCGGAAACAGACCTTTAGCCATAGGACAACATACACGTACTTCCAGTCTCTTTGCACAGAACGAATGGAAAAATGACAGACTCGGTTTCCTTTTGGGACTTCGTTACGACCACGTAGGTCTTTCTACTGATGAAAATCATGCAAAGTTGGGCTTGAGCAGTCTTGATATCCTTACTCCTCGTGCAACATTGCGCTATAATCCTACAGATGATATCAATATTCGTCTTTCATACGCAGAAGGTTTCCGTGCTCCTGCTTACTTTGAAGAGGAGTTGCACGTAGCTTTTGCCAATGGAGAAGGTAAGCCAAGAATTTTGTCTCCGGATCTTAAGGAAGAGCGTTCTAAGAGCTTTACCGGTTCTGTAGACTACTATACAAGACTTTCGGATAACATTACACTCAATCTTATGTTGGAAGGTTTTTACACCAGAATCTTCAATAAGTTTGTTGCTGTAGAGAAGGACGACTATACATATGTACAGAATGTTGATGAAGATGGAAACAAAGTAAATGCTTCTGTTTATGGGGCAAACTTTGAGATGAGATTGGCATATAAAAATCTTACATCTCTTCAATTGGGTTACACGCTCCAACGTAGCTTGTTCGACAATCCTCAACGTGCGATAGACGATGTAGATAAGCAGAAAGAGTTTATGAGAACTCCAAACAACTACGGATACTTTGTTTGGAGCCTTACACCGACGAACAGACTATCATTTAACCTTACCGGAGACTTTACCGGATCTATGTACGTTCCTTACGAGCACGGTGATAAAGAAGGTGTTTACATGACTAATGACGGAGACAACAAGATTATTCATACATCTCCTTTCTTTGCTTTGAATACAAAGCTTGCGTATAAGTTTACGTTCGGATCTACAGATATGGAAGTAAATTTGGGTGTAAACAACATTCTTAACGCATATCAGAAAGACTTCGATGAAGGTCCAAATCGTGCATCGGCATACGTTTATGGTCCTAAATCACCAAGAAGCATATTTGCAGGAATTAAGTTAAGTCTGTAAATCAATAGTTTTATCAGCCTTTCTCATCGCGAGAAAGGCTGATTTTTTTATGGACTATTTCGAGACACAGTATTGGTAAGAGGGTCTGCAAATTATTTTTTTGTATCTTTGCATACGAAAAATCGAAAGGCAAGAACTCTATATAAATATTGAGCCGAATGAAAAAGATTTTTATCTCCTCCTGTTCCGCTTTTCTTCTTGTAACTGCCCTTTTGGGGTGTTCACAGAACAAAAATGAAGAGCAAACAGGAGTCACCGAAAACAAAACAGAGATTGCCTCAACGGGCGACTCTGCAATTATTAACACAAAGACTGAAAATAGTATGGTATTTGAACTTTTAAAACTTCCTTATGCAACAGATGCATTGGCACCTGTCATAAGCAAACGTACAGTGGAGCTACACCATGGTAAGCACCTTCAGGCCTATGTAGACAATCTAAACAAACTTCTTCCCGGTTCCGGTTTGGAAGGAAAAGAACTTATAGATATTGTTAAGACGTCAGAAGGCGGTATTTTCAACAATGCCGGACAGATCCTTAACCATAATCTTTATTTCACACAATTCTCTCCTAATGGCGGTGGAAATCCTACAGGCGAACTTGGTGTTGCAATAGATGCAACATGGGGATCTTTTGATGCTTTCAAGGCTGAGTTTAAGACTAAAGCAACAACTCTATTCGGCTCAGGCTGGGCATGGCTTGCTTGCGATAAGGATGGAAAGCTTGTAATAACACAAGACAAGAATGGTAGCAACCCTGTTGTTGATAATTTGATCCCTCTTATGGGTATCGACGTATGGGAACACGCATACTATCTTGACTATGAGAACAGACGAGCAGACCATATAGATTCTGTATGGAATATTATCGACTGGAACGTTGTAAACGAACGTTACACAGGCAGATAATTTCGGAAGAAACAAGATACTTTTTATTTTACTCAAATAATAGTAGAATTATCAAACTGATATAAGCCTGCATTTCTTGCACAAAGAAGAGAATGCAGGCTTCTATTTTGCTCATTTTATTTCTATAATAATGTTTTCTTACGGGCTGAGTACAGAGGCAGAGAGAGTCAGATGCGATCTGTACAAATCCGTGTTTACAAACTGAATATTATCTATGGCAACAAAGAATCAGAATCTTTCTTCTTACGATCCCGAGCTTATCCCTTTTGCCGGGGGACTTAAGATTGCTATTGCGGTAGCAAGATGGAACTCTAACGTCACTTATGCTCTTCTCAATGGAGCACAGTCTGCTCTTCAAGAACATGGTGTAAAGAAAGAGGATATAGATGTTTTCTATGTACCGGGAACATTTGAGCTTGTGCATGCCTCTTCTCGTCTTGTTCAGAAGAACAAATATGATGCTGTGATAGCCATAGGTTGCATTATTCAAGGAGAGACACCGCACTTTACATTTATATCCGATGCTGTTGCCAACGGTTTGGCATCTTTAAATGTTACATCTTCTATCCCGGTGATATTCGGAGTCCTAACTACGGATAACATGGAGCAAGCAGAAGAGAGAGCCGGAGGAAAACATGGGAACAAGGGGATAGAAGCGGCAATAACAGCCATACAAATGGCAAAGCTTTTTGGTTAAATCAAAGAAAAGCTCTATCTTTGCAGCTCAAATGCGGGTTTCTTTAAAGAGAAAGATCTCGTGTTTATCTATTGGGCAGTTTCCAGAGTGGCCAAATGGGGCTGACTGTAACTCAGCTGACGTTCGTCTTCGGTGGTTCGAATCCATCACTGCCCACATTGTTTCTATTCATGTCAGAATGCTATAGAATGCAAGTTAGAGGTTGAAGATACTGCGCTATTGGGTGTCTTTGACCTTTTTTGTTCTCTTGCGGAGAGTCTTCTCTCTCTTTGAAAAAGTTTTCGGTGCCATATCGCTTACAGATTGCACCTTGGAAGAGATAAAAGAAGAAGAGGTGACGATATTGGATATTCTCCTTTTTCTTCCTCAACACAATCAGAAAGCTTTTCCCCTAAGACCATATATATAGTTTTATAAAGCCATTCAGAACTATTCTTAGCTCTGTTTATTTTTTTTGTTCAACGTGATAGAAAGTTGAAATCAAAGCTTGATTTGAAGAGAGCAAAGTGCGAATTTCACAAACCGAGTCGTGATAGTCAGAAGTCGAGCTTTGACTTTTAGATCTAAATGTGATGAGTAAACCTTTCGTACGTATTTACTCTCTTTTATAAACGAGTTTAGGCAATGTTGTTTGGTAGGGTAGAGAAAGATTGCTGCGACCATGGGACTTTTCCAAAAAGGAAAGAGATATTCGACAGAGCCGGTCTCCGTGATATGCCGAATTGTGTACACTTTTCTTTTTTTTTACCTTTGTCGGATAAGATAGAAGTCATAAAAGTAGCTATATGATAGATAAAACGAAGAATACAACGGTTATAGGTGTAGCAGGAGGATCGGCTTCCGGAAAGTCTACTCTTGTCAACAGACTGACAGAGGCCTTCAGTGACGAATCTGTGGTAGTAATCAGTCACGACTACTATTATAAGGCAAATGATGACCTTTCCATGGAGGAGCGTACAAAACTAAACTACGATCATCCCTCTTCTTTTGATACAGACATGCTTATAGAGCATATAGAGCTGCTCAAGAGTGGTATTCCGGTGCGTTGTCCTGTCTATTCGTTCAAAGAGCACAATAGGATGTCCGATACTGTTTTGGTAAAGCCGGCGAGGGTTATTATACTCGATGGCATTCTGATTTTGGAGAATAAACAGCTTCGAGACTTAATGGATGTCAAAATCTTTGTAGATACTGATGCCGATGTGCGTCTGGGACGCCGACTGCTTCGTGACGTTCAAGAGAGAGGAAGAGATATGGATTCGGTGCTGACACAGTACTTTTCCACCGTGAAGCCTATGCATGATGAGTTTGTAGAACCATCGAAGCGATACGCTCATCTTATTATTCCTGAAGGAGGCTTTAACTCCGTAGCTCTGACATTTTTAATTGAGAATATCAAATCCCTTTTATAGGAGAAAAGTAAATAGATCCAGTAGATGAAAGAATTTATCATAACCAATACAGAGTCCGAGAAGGCCGTTCTGGTTGGTTTAATTTTACCTGAACAGACAGAAACAGAAATCACAGAATATTTGGATGAGCTTGCATTCTTGGCTCAAACAGCGGGTGTGGAGCCCGTGATGCGCTTTACACAGAGATTGGATCATCCCCAGCCGGCTACCTTTGTAGGTAAAGGAAAACTGGAGGAGATAAAGATGTATATAGAGGAGCAAGAGGGAGAGATTGGTGTCGTGATCTTTGATGACGAGTTGGGCCCAAAGCAGATGAGAAATATAGAGAAAGAGCTAAAGGTGAAAATCTTAGACCGTACCAGTCTGATATTGGATATCTTTGCTGCTCGTGCTCGTACGGCTCATGCCAAGACTCAAGTGGAGCTAGCCCAATACAACTATATGCTTCCTCGACTTACCGGACTTTGGACTCACCTCGAACGTCAACGAGGAGGTGTCGGGATGCGTGGGCCCGGTGAAACACAGCTCGAGACCGACAGGCGTATTATCTTGGATAAGATATCGAAGTTGAAAAAAGACTTACAGACCATAGACCGGCAGATGAGTGTGCAGAGAAAGAATCGTGCTCAACTCATTCGAGTGGCTCTTGTAGGGTATACCAATGTGGGGAAGTCCACGATAATGAATTTGGTAAGCAAGAGCGATGTTTTTGCGGAAAATAAGCTGTTTGCGACTTTGGATACTACCGTTAGAAAGGTTATCATTCGCAATCTTCCATTTCTTCTTTCAGATACGGTAGGGTTTATTCGGAAGCTTCCTACCCAGCTCATCGAGTCTTTTAAGTCTACTTTGGATGAAGTTCGGGAGGCGGATCTTATCTTGCATGTTGTGGATGTATCTCATCCTTCATTTGAAGATCAGATAGCGGTCGTGGAGTCTACACTCTCAGATATTCTAAAAGAGGAGAGGAAGCCCACTATTATGGTTTTCAATAAAATAGATGCCTTCTCTTTTGTGCAGAAAGATGAAGATGACCTTACACCTGAAACCAAAGAGAATATCTGCTTGGAAGATATAAAGCAGACGTGGCTGAAAAGTCTTGGATCAGATGTACTGTTTATCTCTGCAAAGAGCGGAGAGGGATTGGAGGAGTTCCGAAGCCGGATTTACGATAGAGTGAAAGAGTTGCATACGCTTAGATATCCGTATAACGACTTTTTATTTGACGAATATACAGACCTGACAGATGAGTTCGACAGAGATACAGATAAATAAACCGGATCTTTCTTTTTGTGTGTTATCTCCATCGGTCCAAGTCGATATTCAGGCTGTACTGAACGATTCTATTTTCAAGAAGATTGCAGAGTGTGCTACCGAACTAAAGTTGGAGACCTATATTGTTGGAGGATTCGTAAGGGATATTATCATGCATCGTCCCTCCAAGGATATAGATATCGTTTGTGTTGGTAATGGTATAGAGTTGGCGGAGGCTCTTAAGAAGAATCTGGGTAAAGCTTGTTCGTTGTCCGTATTTAAAAACTTTGGTACCGCACAGATTAAATACAAGGGATACGAGGTAGAATTTGTCGGGGCAAGAAAAGAGAGTTATAGAAGCGACAGCCGTAAGCCAATAGTAGAGGATGGTACTCTGGAGGATGATCTTATCCGTCGAGATCTAACCATAAATGCGATGGCAATCTCTCTGAATCGGGAGAGTTTGGGGCAGTTTATAGATCCTTTTAGCGGATTAGAAGATATAGAGAACAGACTTATCCGAACGCCTCAAAACCCGGATAGAACATTTGAAGATGATCCTTTGAGAATGATGAGGGCTATTCGTTTTGCTTCTCAGCTTGGCTTTGTGATTGTTCCGGAGGTTTTGGAGTCTATTATCCGTAAGCATGAGCGCATAGAGATTATTTCGATGGAGCGGATTACGGACGAGTTCAAGAAGATTATTCTTTCGCCACAACCATCTTTGGGACTGAATCTGATGATGGATACCAATCTTCTTTCCCATTATCTGCCTGAGCTTGTTTTGCTAAAAGGTGCGGAAACGATAGATGGTATCGGGCATAAGGAGAACTTTAGCCACTCTCTCATGGTTCTGGATAATCTTTCTGCCGTGACGTCGGATCTTTATCTCCGACTGGCAGGGTTGTTTCATGATATAGCCAAACCGAAGACCAAGCGTTACGAAAAAGGCTTTGGATGGAGCTTTCATAATCACAACATAGAGGGGGCAAGGATGATACCGAAGATCTTTAAACGTATCAAGCTTCCTCTGAACGATAAGATGAAATATGTTCAGAAGCTTGTTTTTCTTCACATGAGACCATCTCAGCTTTCGGACGAAGGTGTCACGGACTCTGCCATACGACGCTTGCTGTTTGATGCGGGAGACCATATAGATGATCTTATGAAGCTTTGTGAAGCGGACATTACAAGCAAGAATCCGAAAAAAGTGGAGAAGTATCTTCGGAACTTTGCCGTTGTACGCGAAAAACTGATTGAGGTTGAAGAGAAAGACCGGATCCGAAATTTCAAATCGCCTATTACGGGTGAGATGATTATGGAACTTTATAATCTGTCTCCGTCAAAAGAGGTGGGAATGATTAAGGAGGCGATCAAGGATGCAATTCTGGATGGTAAGATCAAGAATGATTACGATGAGGCTTATGCTTATATGCTTGAAGTGGCAAAGCAGATAGGTCTTTCTCCTGTTAAATAGTCATCCCTTAAAAAGCGTTTATAAGCGAGAGATCATCCAACGATGGTCTCCC
>JAUMWS010000070.1 GCA_030529525.1 Porphyromonas sp.
TTCATTTAACCCGTTTACCGGATTCAATTAACGTGTTTAGCCGAAACTTCTTATCTGTTGATTATCAGCTGTTTCTGTAAATAAACCCTTTTTGAGGAAGATTTATGTGAAAATTTGCATTAAGAAATATTTACGCTCGATGCGCTTGTTTTTCAGGTTTATTAACCCGAAAACGGGCTGTAAAACCGACCAAGAGGAGAAATATTTCCGATTTTGAGATTTTTCGTATCTCTTTTATTTCGAGTGTTTTATGCTGTATTTTTCTTTTTTCTTCTTCCAAATCTTAAATGTTGGAACAGATTTGAGAGAGCCTTCAACTCTTCGATTTTTATATAAAAGTACACGCTTGAATCGAAATTTCAAGCCTTGCCAAAAGCTCTGAAAAATATCTCTTTTGAGAGATAAATATGCCCCATAAATATTGGAGATCCGGCAATCTATCTTGCTATAAACGAGCGCTATTTCAATAATATGTTTATATTTGCAACTATAATAGTATTTAACAAAAACAGCAACAGAACAAATGAAACAGTTTTTCAAGATGGTTTTTGCCTCTTGCTTGGGCGTTATTTTGGCAAGCATAGTGGCAATGATCCTATTTTTCTTTGTTGTAGTATCGGCTATAACCGCCAGTATCTCAGCTTTTACAAGCAGCGAAGATTCTTCTGTGTTTCAAGTCAAGCACAACAGCATATTGGAAATTGTTCCGAGCGGACAGGTTTCCGACACCAAAGAGGATAACCCGTTTGCGGCATTTATTCCCGCAAGTAAAGGTAGCGATGCTCAGCTTACTCTTTCAGAGATCAAGAGAGCTATCCGTACCGCTGCGGAGGATAACAATATCAAGGCAATCTATATCGATTTCTCATTGACAGGCATGGGTTATGCTACTGCTCAGGAAATCCGACAAGAGCTTGAAGACTTCAAGAAGAGCGGTAAGATGATCTATACATACGCAGATATCCTTTCGGATAAGGCATACTATCTTGCCAGTGTGGCGGACAAGCTCTATATGAATCCGGAAGGAATGCTTCCGATCATGGGACTAAGCCGTCAGGTGATGTTCTATACCGGTCCGCTTCAAAAGTTGGGAGTGGAGATGCAGATCTTCAAAGTGGGAACATTCAAAGGTGCAGTAGAGCCTTTTATGCTTAAGAAGTTGAGCGAACCGAACAGATTGCAACTACAGGAATACATAGACGGGCTTTGGGAAAATATGGCTACGGCGATCGTAGACTCTCGCAGTATCAGTCGCGACAGCCTTGAAGCTTTCGTGAACAGAGGTTACGGCATGGGTGGCATGGCTAAAGCTGTTGAGTTTGGTCTGGTGGACTCTCTGATGTATAGCCTCGACCTTAAACCGATGTTGGCAGAGCGCTACACAGGGGAGAGGGATAAAGAAAGCTATAACGGTGTTACCGTTTCACAGTATCTCCGCTCTAAAGGTGCACGCATCAGTTCTAAGGGAGATGCTATCGGAGTTATCGTTGCAGAAGGAGAGATCCGAGAGGCAATGGGAGACTTTGAAAGTGCTTCTATCATTGATATGGGTGTGGCTTCCAAGCTGCGTGAACTTGCAGAAGATGACGATATCAAGGCTGTGGTGATGAGAGTGAACTCTCCGGGTGGATCTGCTTTTATTTCCGAACAGGTTTGGAAAGAGGTAAACGACCTCAAGGCAAAGAAACCGATAGTGGTGTCTATGGGAGACTATGCAGCTTCCGGTGGTTACTATATCTCTTGTGCGGCCAATAAAATATTTGCAGATCCTACCACTCTTACCGGTAGTATCGGTATCTTCGGACGCTTCCCGAACTTTGCAGGTGTTGCTTCCAAGATAGATTTGACAGTAGATGTGGTTAAAACTCACGAGCTTTCTGATCTTGGAAATACGTTCCGTCCGATGACCGATAAGGAGAAAGCCGTCATCCAAAATCTCGTAGAGCGTGGTTACGAACTCTTCAAGAAGCGTGTGGCAGACGGTAGAGGAATGACCGTGGCTCAGGTAGACAGCGTAGGACAAGGCCGTGTATGGCTTGGTGGTAAAGCTCTCGAACTCGGACTTGTAGATAAACTGGGTACTTTTGAAGACGCCGTAGAAGAAGCAGCACGCTTGGCTGAGGTGGATAAGTATTACCTCTACTATCCGAAGGGAGAGAAGAAAGAGTGGTGGATGAAGCTGCTCGGCGGTACCGCAGACGTGAAAGCCGGTCTTTACAATTCGCTTCTGTCTCCTGAAGAGCAGAAGGTTCTTAATGCAATACGCAAGGCTAAGAACACGACCGGAATACTGGCAATGCCGGAGATAGATATTACAGAATAACAGAATAAAGCAAGACAACCCCGAAAGAACTTACGCAAGTGCTTTCGGGGTTGTGTACTTATGAGTCCCTGAAAAAGGGCTCTTTTAGGTGAGGAGATGGTTGTACCCAAGCGCAACATATTGCTGAAGATACCCTCCATCCTGTATGGAGTGGGCGTTGCTTTGCGCAATTTTGCGTTTGATAACGGCTGGTTGCTCTCCGAACCGCCTCCCGTACCCACTATTTGCGTTGGGAATATTGCTGTGGGAGGAACAGGAAAAACACCACACATAGAGTTTCTTATCCGTCACTTCTCTTCGTCTCATCGTATAGCCGTCCTCTCCAGAGGTTATGGCAGAAAGAGCGATACTCCTATGGAGGTACTTCCGGAACATACGGTGGATATCGCGGGAGACGAACCATTGCAAATCAAACAGAAGTTCCCTCATGTCTATGTCTATGTAGACGGAAACAGGCTCAGAGCGATGCGGCATTTTGAGGCGATGCCTAAGGATAAGCGTCCGACATTGATCCTGATGGACGATGGCTTTCAGCACAGATATGTAAAGCCTACATATACTCTTCTTCTCACGTCATTCCATAGACCTTTTACCCAAGACGATTTGTTGCCGTACGGAAACCTTCGTGAACCCCAAGAGGGAAAGTACAGGGCAGACTCTGTAATCGTTACGCGTACTCCAAGTACCATTAAGCCGATACAGAAGAAGCTGTTGGAGGGAGAGATGGAGCTGCAGGCACATCAATCTTTGTACTTTAGTTATATGCGAATGATGCCTCCGAGAAGAATATTGAGTGATGATCAGATTGGTGCTTCTGCAGAGTCTGTTCCTCCTCCCAAGCGGGGTTCGGAGATGATTCTTGTAGCAGGAATTGCCAATCCGAACGTATTTTTTCTCCGTCAGAAAGGAGAAGGATATGTGGAAAAGGCGAGATTTGCTTTTCCGGATCATCATAATTTTCAAAAGAAAGAGATAGATTCTATCGTCGAACAGATGAGGAAATATCCGGAGGCTTATCTTATCACGACAGAGAAAGATGCCGTCCGGCTTTATCATCATCTCATGTCTGTCCCTCCGGAGATACAGGCAAGATGTTTTTGTGTTCCGATAGAGGTGTTTATGGAACAAGGCGTTCAGACCAAACTTTTAGCGGAGATTCGTAGTGCTGTAGAACAGAAAAATAAAAGAGCATGCAGATATGAAAAATAACCACTACTGTATTATTCTCGCCGGTGGAGTGGGAAGCAGATTTTGGCCACTCAGCAAGGCAACGCAACCTAAGCAGTTTATAGATGTTCTGGGAACCGGAAAGAGTTTTATCCGAATGACTTTTGACCGGCTTTCTTCTCTCTTTCCCACGGAAAACTTTTACGTCATGACGGGGGAAGCATATAGGGAAGATGTGTTGGCGGAGTTGCCTATGCTTCAACCGCATCAGGTGCTTACAGAGCCGGAAAGACGCAATACCGCTCCATGTATAGCCTATGCAGCATATAAGCTGAAAGAGGTAGACCCTAATGCGGTATTACTGGTTACACCTTCGGATCATTATATTGCGGACGAAGGGCGATTCCGTGATTGTATTTCAAAACAGCTTGAAGAGGCAGAGAAAGAAGATGCTCTGTTTACCATCGGTATACGACCCACTTATCCGGCTATAGGTTATGGATATATAGAAGTAGAGCGCAGTATAATGAGACTGAACCGGTCTCAACCCGTAATTCGATTCAAAGAGAAGCCGACGTTACCCGTTGCCGTAAAGATGCTGGAGAAGGGTAATTACTTGTGGAACTCCGGTATGTTCGTTTGGAAAGCCTCTGTTCTCACCTCCGCTTTAGAGTCTCATCTGCCCGATGTTGCCTCTTTGTTTGCTGCTATTTCTTCCTATAATACAGATCAGGAAAGTGCAGATGTTCGTCTTGCATTCCTTCGTTCTCCATCCATATCTATTGATTACGGACTCATTGAGAAGGCACATAATGTGAGAGTATCACCATCGGACTTCGGCTGGAACGATCTCGGAACATGGGAGAGCCTTTATCGCCAGTTGCACAAAGACGATGCCGAAAATGCCGTATCTGCACCATCTGCAAAGGAGGTGGATATAAGAGAGTGTCGTAACCTGCTTGTGAAATCTTCTTCTCCCAATAAGCGGATTGTGTTGTGCGGAGTGGAAGATATACTGGTAGTGGATACTCTGGATGCTCTATTCGTTTGTCGCCGTGGAGATGAGGCTGAAATGCACAAGATAATACAGGAAAAACAGGAGAGGTAGTGCCTCTGCTATTCTCTCAAAACCCTTAGGAATATATTCATAACCCAAGCTCTATCCTCTTCCGAATAGATTGTTTCGAAGGGAATAGAGGATACGACTATGCGGTATGGCGACTTCAGGGAGAGGCCTAAAGGTACTCCTTCATTGGTCGCAATGAACATACGAACATTCTCTTGGCTGTTTGGCCAGAGTGCATCTACGCTATTGATGTAGTAGTGATCGGGATTGGGATAAGAGTGTACACGCACATTATAATAGTTGGCAGCCTCTTTCGGGTTGGTAAGATCCCTGATCATCATTTGACCTTCTACAGGAACAGTCTGAACGGAATCCGGGGATGCAAGATTCAGTACACCGTTCAAGAATTTGCGATCGTAGGTATTAGGAAGAGAGTGCAAAGGAGTAGAGAGATCCGATACAAGGTGAGCACCTGTAAGGATTAGCCGTCCTCCATTCATCAGATAAGACTCTACCGCAAATTGCAGATCGCTACTCATGCTTTTGTATTTCATTTTCCCGTAGGATGGTGTACCCACAACTGTGCTGCGCTGTTTGCCTAAAACCAGATCGACTACCGTGTATCTCTTAAGCATTTCAGGCTCTTTCTCCACACGGGCAACAGAGGAAGAGTAGAAAGAACAGCCCGAAGCCATGAGAGCTTTACCGTGTGTGTAAGGATAATCGAAGCTATTCCCTGCAACATGTTCTACGGCTGAGATATCTTTTATATACGGCATGCCGGGATCGTATTCGCCAAATAAAGATGGCGCACTCACTCTATCGAATCCGTTTACCACAAGCACTTCGCTATGTGTTTGGATGCTTACTCCCGCAGAGACCACTTCCGAGGGGAAGCTTTCTCCGCCATCATTTACCCCTGTAACCTTGAAAGAGTAGATGTTGTTCTTCTCCACGGGGAGGAATATCATAGAATCCGCAACGATCAGACCATTATCAAATCCTCCGTCATTCTTTCTTGTGTAAACCATATAATGGTGTGGAGTGGCAGACGGTTCCAGCGGATCGAGTTGTGGAGACCACGTCAGCACCACAGAATCTTGCCCCCAAGGCTCTACCGCAATCTTGTTTGGCGGAAGAGGTTGCACCACATATTTCTGTCCAAATTCGTGGGACAAAAATTTCAATATCCCTTTATATATTGCCCGTGAGTAGTTAAAACGAAAATCGGGATCAAGCCCATACTGCATATCTGCACGGTTTTGATGCGAAATCATTTCAAGCAAAAGCGATGGAACATGCTGCCATGTCGCTTCCGAATAGTTCCTATCCCACATTCCTCTACGCACCCAATCTTTCCGATATATACGCCTTAAATCCTCCATGATAGTCGTTTGCACAATATCGGTAAGGTCTCTTGCTGCTGTACGGGATATACCATTGTAGTAGCGTCCGTCCTCTTGTTTACTGTTATATATACCGAGTACTCCGAAAGTCTCTTCCCCATCTCTCATGCCGGCATCCGAGTGCAGAGCAAAAGAGAGATCGATAGGAATATTAAGTCCACCGGAATAAGATGTCGTAGGAAGTCCGCCCATCAGATAGTTTACCCACTGACCACGTGAGCGATAATCATCCACGTAGTCGTTGGCGCTCTTGCTTCCGTTGTATATGCTATCGGGAACACCTGCCCACTGCATCCAGTATCTGGCACCCTCTGCATATCTTGGCATTCCGCTGATAGAGTAAGTAGCCGGAATGGTACGCTTCCTTCTTCCTCGCCCTACTACCTGAGGATATCCACGCTCTACGTGTCCCATCCCTCCTCCTATCTTCACTGCATCTGCCGTGATTACCTTTCCGGATGTTGCACTTTCATTGGTAAGAGTTACAAAGTTTTGAGGCACACCCTCCTTTTCAGGCTTGAACCGGAACGTGCCGAGGTAGATCCATGTTCCTCCTCCCATTGTCTGATTTACCACGTAAGTGGATACACCACCTGCATGATACACCGAATAGTGAGCATCCTCTACACTGTTGGGAAGAGATTTGTAGCTGACATAAACAGCGTATTCTCCCTCTTTTTTTATCTCCGGAATCCATGTAGCCCTGCTCAACTCTCCTTTTGTTCTACTTTCTATCTGACGATAAGAGCCGTGTGTAAAAGGGTTCTCGTTATCTCTCAGTCTGGAAGAGGTGTAAGCAAAGCCGCTTTCTGCTCCCTCTTGCCACTTGACTTTGGCATTTCTTTCCGTATAGACACCTCTATTCAGCCTCGAAGCATCATTATCTATGATATACTCCTCTTTGTTCATATCCCTCTCTCGAGGAAGGAGTACTACCGCTCCGGCATTCTCCAGCATCGGTACCACGTAGGGTACGATATAGCTTTGAGTAAAGAGATCCTCTGTTGTCCCGAAGACCAGAGGACGTTGCCACTTCCATTCATTCTTTTGTGTGTCGAAGTATCTGCCGTGACTCTGCCAAAGGGCAATGTGTCTTCCTTGCAGTCCGGACGTTACGGCATAAGGCATACCCAGCTTCTTCACGAGAGGGTATTGCGTCTTTTTCACTGCCCGTTCTCCCCATTTCTGTCTGGAAGAGCGGAATGTTTTTCCTTTATATATTTCAGGTATCAGATCCTCTATGTTTTGTCCTTCCACCCGGATCACCACCTTGTAGCCCTGCATATCCATTGGAAGAAGAGAATTGGCATAGGCATAGATATCTTCTACCATCTCTTCCCGGTAAGGGATATTCAGTCCGTTCGCATTGAGATTCAGGATAACGGTAGAACCTCCCACGGATGCCGACTTTACCTCGACCCTTGCCGTGGAAAGATTACTAAAGGATGGATGAAACTCTATATATTGTCCCAGTGGTGTGTACCACTGCTCTTTCTTGGCGCCTCTCTGTCCCCAGACAGACCATGTGCAGGCAAAGCAAGCGAGTAGAATAAGCCAAAATCTTTTTGCGTATATCATAACAACAAATATAAGAGAAATATCACAGGTTATCCCTACATTTGTGCTTACATAAAGAAGTTTATAGAATTTTATTTCCCCCATGGTCAGACTCCTCCATAGTCGCTTTATGGAGTGCTCCGGAATCTCTACCGACAGCCGGCATATAGCACCCGATTCTCTCTTCGTTGCGCTTAAAGGCGAACACTTCGACGGCAACACTTTTGCGCTTCAGGCATTGGATGCCGGAGCCAAATATGCAGTAGTGAGCGATGAGACTCTGCAACAGCATCCACGTTGTATTTATGTCCCCGACACTCTTCGTGCTTTACAGGAACTTGCGCATCACCATCGCCGACAGTTCGATATCCCCATAGTGGGTATCACCGGCACCAATGGCAAAACCACTACAAAGGAGCTGATGAATGCCGTACTCTGTTCCAAATATAACGTACTCGCCACTGAAGGAAACCTTAATAACCATATAGGTGTTCCGCTGACGCTTCTTAAGCTGAACTCTCACCACGATATTGCCATCATAGAGATGGGGGCGAGCAAACGGGGAGATATTGAAGAACTGGTGGAGATAGCCGAACCAACCATGGGGCTTATTACCAATATCGGAGCCGCTCATCTCGAAGGATTCGGCTCTCTGCAGGGAGTATTGGAGACAAAGAGCGAGCTTGCCCAATACCTGCTTTCTCATTCGGGGGAGAAGAAAAACTATATCTTGAATATGGACGATGATCTTCTCTCAGCCAAGTGGGCAGGTCGGGAGTCTTTCTCCTATACCACTCGGAAAGATCGTAAAGCCAACCTTGTGGGCAAGCTTCTACCATCGGGAGAGCCTTTTCTCTCGGCTCAAATCTCGTTGGAGGGTGGAGAATATCTGCTTCGTACCTCTCTTGTCGGTGGCTATAACCTGCCCAATGCGTTGGCTGCACTTGCTGTAGGGCATCTTCTTGGAGTTTCCATAGAGAAAGGAATAGAAGCAATAGAGGCTTATACTCCTACCAACAAACGCTCCCAGCTCCTCTCTCTCCCTCACTATACGCTTATTTTGGACGCTTATAATGCCAATCTTTCCAGCATGAAAGCGGCACTTTCCAATCTGGGGCAGCTCTCTTCGGGTGGTAGAAAGATAGCTGCCGTTCTGGGCGATATGCTTGAAATGGGAGAAGAGACCTTGAGAGTACACACAGAGGTGCTGAAAGAAGCCGTTGCTCTACCCAATCTCGAAATGCTTTATCTCGTAGGCGGTGGTTTTGCAGAGGCTTGGCAGGCGCTTACTTCGGAACATCAGGCTGCTTCGATCTACATTTTCTCATCGGTATCCGAACTTCTTTCTGCCTGCCAAGAGGAGCGTACCCCGCTTCCTTCCGAGGGCTCTACTGTTCTTATAAAAGGATCTCGTGGGATAGCTTTAGAGAAGATATTGCCCATTTTTGAGGAGTAGAGGTTGCTCTCGTAAAGAAAAAAATAAAAGCGCATTCCTTAAAGATTGCGCTTTTTTTATGTGTTTTTTCTACATATTTCCCACTCTTCCAAGTGCCTCAAAATCGGTATCCTATATCGGTTCTAACAGATAAACATGATTCCGAAGTTTATGATATAACAGAGTATTGATGCGGGAAGTGCACCCTTTCTCTGTTTGCATGGAGCTTGGAAAGTATATAACTTTGCACGATTTTTCGTCTGCCGTTCCCCACCAACGTGTAGTAAAACTTCGGACCGACAGCATAAAGAATACCCACTAAAGAGAATAAACAATCACACAACATATAAAATCAAATTTATGCAATACATTATCGCAACATTCATCGCATTCTTTGCGCTACGACTTGTTTCCCTTTCTTTTTCTATCCGTAACGAAAAGCTTCTGCTGCAAAAGGGAGGAGTGCAGTATGGGAAACTCAATTCTCTTCTACTCACATTGGCACACATCGCCTACTATTTCTCCGCATTGTACGAGGCGTATGCTTCCGGTGTGGAGTTCAACAAGATTTCAGTTGCCGGGGTTGCCATTATGGCTTTTGCTTACGGTATGCTGTTCTATGTGATCTACAAGTTGAAAGATATCTGGACAGTGAAACTCTATATCGTCCCGAACCAGCGAATCGAAAAGAGTTTCCTTTTCAGAACCGTGCGCCATCCCAACTACTTCCTGAACATTATGCCCGAACTCATCGGTGTGGCACTGCTCTGCAATGCATGGATTACGCTTTGTGTCGGGTTCCCTCTATATTTCTCTCTTCTTGTTGTCCGCATTCGTCAGGAAGAGAAAGCGATGCAAGGACTGTGGAACGCATAATCTGAGGTTTGCCCCAACTTAAATACTCCAAGTAGAGGCTTTTCTAAGCTCAACTTTTCTGAGGAAAAACTCTTCCTCCATCGGAAGTAAATGTTTTTTCTGC
The DNA here is from genome assembly GCA_030529525.1 of Porphyromonas sp. Classification (GTDB taxonomy): domain Bacteria; phylum Bacteroidota; class Bacteroidia; order Bacteroidales; family Porphyromonadaceae; genus Porphyromonas_A. Next base: position 9,934 of record JAUMWS010000070.1, read on the forward strand.
ATTGGAAAGGTGTCCCGAGATGGTTTTAATAGCTCTCTCGGGACACCTCTTTTTTATATATTCCATACCGAAAAACGCTCCTTTTTTTCTTGCTCTCTATTTTGATCGGAGGGGTTGTTTTTAGAGCCCGACCGAACTGTTAAATCAAGCTCGTTCTATTAACATAAATTCCGATCCCTGTTTAGTCAAAACGCTAAACGAGCATATTCTTTCGGCTTAACGGGTTTAATTTTTCAATGAAC
>JAUMWS010000071.1 GCA_030529525.1 Porphyromonas sp.
TCATTGAAAAATTAAACCCGTTAAGCCGAAAGAATATGCTCGTTTATCGTTTTTACTAAACAGCTATCAAAATTAGTGTTAACGAAATCGGTCGGATTTAACAGTTCGTTCATGCTCTGAAAACGACCTCTTCGGAGCAAATAGAGAGAGAGTGGAAAAAGGAGCATTTTTCGGTATGGAATATATAAAAATCGGTGTCGGGTCAGAGGAGCGATAGGGGTGGAATATCACCTTGAGGGCAACAAGATTTTTCCCGCATATAAATAGGAAAAAAGGAGAGCAGAAGCGGACAACTGTCCGCACAGGGTGTCCGTTTTTGGATGAGAGTGTCCGATAATGGACACTTCCTATTTGTTATGTCTGTTGTATATCAGATAGTTAGCTGTTTTGGCACACCCATTGCTTTTATTTTGGCAAAGTGAAACAAACAGAAAAACCGAACAAAATATGGATCGTGTAATATCTAAGACAGAGCGCCTAAAGGTGCAGAGAAAAAGATGGTTGAAGTGGGGCATCATCGCGGTGCCTGTTGTGGTGGCTATTGTGCTGTTGGGTTTCTGGATGAAACCCTCGGTGGATATGAAAGATATCCTTATCGCCACGGCGGATAAGGGCAACATCGAGGTTTCCGTAAATGGTTCCGGAAGAGTGGTGCCCGCTGTGGAGGAGGTGATAGTAACGCCTATATCGAGCCGTATATTGGAGGTGTACAAGCGAGGAGGAGACTCCGTGGATGTCGGCACCCCGATATTGAAGCTCGATCTTGCCAGTACGGAGACAGAGTATAACAAGATGCTGGATCAGCTCGAAATGAAGAAGTATGAGATAGAACAGCTCAAAGCCCGTACACACAGCAGCCTGAGCGATATGGAGATGCGTGTAAAGGTGGGAGAGATGCAGACTCGCCGTAAGCAGGTAGAGATGCGCAACGAAAAATATTTGGACAGCATCGGAGCCGGTACACAGGATAGAGTAAGAGAGATGGAGCTAAGCTACAATGTCTCTGCACTCGAACAGGAGCAGCTTCAAAAGCAGTTGGCAAACAGCCGTACCGTGGCAGATGCGGAGCTTAAGGTGAAGATGCTGGAGTTGAGAATCTTTCAGAAGAGTGTTGCAGAGATGAAGCGCATTCTGGATGATGCCCAAATCCGTTCGCCCCGTAAGGCTGTACTTACTTTCATCAACACTCAGGTGGGAACGCAGGTACCTGCCGGAACTCAAGTGGCAATCATATCGGATCTTTCTCATTTCAAGGTGGAGTGCGAGATAGCAGATGCTTACAGCGATAGAGTACGTACGGGAGCGAAAGTGATTGTGCGGGTTGGGAAGACCCCTCTTTCCGGCATTGTGGGTAGCGTTACCCCCATCTCCAAAAACGGTGTAATCTCTTTTGTGGTTCAGCTGGACGAAGATGCTCATCCTGCCATGCGTTCCGGTCTTAGAGCCGATGTGCATGTACTCACTTCGGAGAAGGAGGATGTGGTGCGCATTGCCAACGGTACTTACTATGCCGGAGCAGGTATATACAATCTTTTTGTGATGGATGGGGAGAAAAATCTTGTGCGTCGGGAGATTAAGCTTGGAGAGAGCAACTTCAATTATGTAGAGGTTGTTTCCGGACTGCAACCGGGCGATAAGGTTGTCATCAGCGATATGAGACAGTACGAAAACAGAAGATCGCTTTCTCTAAAAAAGTAACGACATGAAGCAGTTGATAAGAAATATCAAGCAGAGCAGAGTGCTTTACGGCATACTCATAGCGAGTTTTTCCATCTCGATAGCCTTCTCCATGGTGGTTTACATGATCTATTTCTTCCGCACGGGAGACATCGGAATGGAGAACAACAGAAGCCGTATGCTCTTCTCGGAAACAGGCACAACGTACAAGAAAGACCCACGGTCGGATATCAATACGGGTATATCGTTAGATCTCGCAAAGGTCTTGTACGACAATCTGCCCGGAGTGGAGATGGTGGCATATAATAGTTGGACGCTTTCGGAAACGACAGAGCAAGCGGAGAATTGCATATCCAGAGGACACATTTCGGGGGTTGCAGGCAATGAAACCATCGCTACGGTAAAGTTGGTAGACCCGATATTCTTTCGGATGTATGAGTTTACATTCTTAAGCGGACAGCCTTTCGATGCAGAGCGTAACAAGGAGGAGGCGAACGATGCCGTGATTTCCGATAAGTTGGCAAAGCGTCTGTTCGGTTCGGAGAATGCCGTTGGGAAGTATATCCGACTCAATATGGGAAAAGAGATTAAGGTTTCCGGAGTGGTAGAGCAAGTGAGTGCGTTCTTTTCCAATACTCATGCAGAGGTTTATCTGCCTGCGGTTCATCGTCGATTGAGTCCTGAAAGAAGTGCGGAAGGAGCACGTGGCCGCTGTATGGCGGTACTGCTTTTGGAAAAAGGTGCATCCGTGAAGCAGGTAAAAGATATTGTTGCAGACCGTTTGGCAAAGCACAATGCCTCTCTTTCCGAATATGCCGTGGAAGTGGAGCTGAAAGATATCAAGGAGAAAGTGTTGTCTTTCGGAGGAAGCGGTACAGCCAGACTGATAGTGGTATTGCTACTGGGAATCCTCGTACTTGTCCCTGCTCTTACGATGAGCGGCATGGTCTCCACGCTGGTGGAAAGACGCAGAGGAGAGATCGGTGTTCGCAAAACATACGGCGCAACAGTGGTGAAAATCGTGAAGATGCTCGTTTGGGAAAATCTCCTGATGACCATGCTTGCCGGTGTGATAGGCGTAATCCTCTCTTTCGTTTTGGTCTATCTCTCCAAAAATTGGCTCTTGGCAGGCAAGGCAGGTACGATGACTTCCGATTCTTTGCAGATACTGGTAAGTGCCATTCTGAGTCCGAGCGTGTTGCTGGTGCTTTTCGGCGTTTGCCTCTTATTGAGCTTACTCTCCGTGATATATCCGGCATATCGTCATGCCAAAGCCGAAATCATACAATCCATTAAATAGATATCTGATACAGTTATGAGACAACTGATACATAAAATGTGGAATGAGCGTCGCTCAAATATCGCTCCGATAGTCGGGCTGTTTGTTACATTCATTTTGATGTGGTACTGTATGGACATCTTCTATGTCTCGATGAACTCCCTGCTTAAGAGTAGCGGATACAAGATAGATCACGTATATAGAGTAGAGATGAGAGCCAATAGGGCATTCTCTTATGAGGGAATGAACATGGCGCAAATCAATGAAGTGAGCCATAAGAATGCGGAAAGAATACTCTCCAGACTGCAAAATATAAACGGAGTAGAGGCTGCAACGCTCATTATGGGTACTAAACCTTATACGGGAAATATGTTTCAAGCCTATGCTTTAGAGCAGGACACCCTGCTTACGGAAGCCAAAGTGCTTTACACTACAAAGGGTTACTTTGATACATTCAGAGTGGATGCAGATAAGGAGATGCTCGAACATTGGGGAGAAATAGCACCGAGATACGCTGCAGTAACTCCCGAACTGGCTCAAGGTGTATGGGGCGAAGTGGATGTGAAGGGACGTGTATTTAAGGACTTTTACAGCACTCAATACAGCCCTACAGAAGAATACCGCGAGATGAACAAGTTTATGGTGGGAGCGGTAATCCCGTCGATGAGACTGGAAGAGTTTGAACGTTTCGAGCCTTTTGTGATAGCACCGATGCCGTTGTATATGTATTTGCCGTCTGCCGACTTCTTTATCCGAGTACGTTCAAAGGTGGATAGCGATCACTTTGCTGAGGACTTTATGAACGAGTACAGGCATGATTTGAGTCAGGGTCCCTCTTATCTCAACAATGTGGAGGCACTGAAACAGACAAGAGATGCTTACAACCTCTCCAACGGAAATACATTGATGATGCGAGGGGTGCTGTCTGTGATGATCTTTTTCCTCTTTAATATATTCCTTGGAATAGGTGGAGTCTTTTGGTTTCGTATGCAAGGACGAGTGAAGGAGATAGGTATAAAGAAAGCGATGGGAGCCACCAACCGAAACATTGTCCTTGAAGTGATGGCGGAGGTAGTATATATCTTGCTTTTTGCAGCCCTGCCTGCCATCGTGGTCTGTGCCTTTTTATCCTATAATGATATTATCGGAAGATTCGGTATGGCTATCATGCTTACCCTGTTGGCTTTTCTTGTCATTGCACTTATCGCAGCGGCTATTCCTGCAACAAGAGCCATGAGAATACTTCCGATAGATGCTCTTAAAGAGCAAGAGTAAATGTGAAATAAGAACAGAATAATAAACTATAAAACTTAAAACAGTATGGAAACAAACACAATGATCCGCCTTACCGGCGTCAACAAAATCTACAGAACAGAAGAGATTGAAACATTAGCACTGGATAACGTAAATCTGGAAATAGAAAAAGGAGAGTTTTTATCTATTATGGGCCCTTCGGGATGCGGTAAATCCACTCTTCTGAATGTGATAGGGCTGCTTGATAAGCCTACTGCCGGAACGATCGAACTGGTCGGAAAGAAAACCGATGGACTTTCGGACAAAGAGCTTGCCCGCTTCCGCAACCAACATCTCGGCTTTGTCTTCCAAAGCTTTCACCTTATCAACTCCCTCAATGTGCTGGATAATGTAGAGCTTCCTCTCCTTTACCGTGGAGGAGTATCCGGCTCGGAACGTACACGACTGGCTAAAGAGGTTTTGGAAAGAGTGGGTCTCAGCAGCCGTATGAAGCATCTTCCAAGTCAGTTATCGGGCGGACAGTGTCAGCGTGTCGCCATAGCTCGTGCATTGATAGGCAACCCCACCATTCTGCTTGCGGATGAGCCGACCGGTAATCTCGACTCCAAGATGGGAGCAGAGGTTATGACACTTCTTCAAGAGCTGAACAGAGAAGACGGACGTACTATTGTCATGGTAACTCACTCCGAAAAGCAGGCAGAACAGACCCATCGAGTCGTTCGCTTCTTCGACGGTAGACAGATACAGTAAGCCTAACCATTAAATCCAAAGACAATGATTAAACAATATATTCGGCACGCTTTCCGTCTTATAAAAGAGGCGCCCGTGCTTAGTACCATCATGATTCTTGGAACGGCTATTGCTGTTTGTATGCTCATGATAAAGTTTATGGTTCACAGTGTGGAGACCGGTTCGGTCTATCCCGAAGTGAATAGAGATCGCACACTATACATCTCTTATATTAAGTCTATCTACAAAGATCCGGAAAGTAAAAACGGAGGAGAGAGCAACGGAGGTATAGCAAGATTCTTCGTTGAAGAGATTCTCAAACCTATCGAAAGCGCAGAGGTTGTGGCATCGTACCTTTTCAGACAAGATGGGACGCCGTTCTCTGCTCCCGGTTCCAAGAATAATGCTCAAGGTGTAACACGGGGAACCGATGCGCAGTTCTGGGATGTTTTCCGCTTTAAGTTCATCAGCGGATCGCCTTTTACGCAAGAAGATTTCGACAGCAGGCTTGCTAAGGCGGTGATAGATGAAGATATGGCTCGTAAGGTATTCCAGACTACCGATGTGATCGGACGTGAAATCCTCATCAACTTTACCCCTTACACCGTTGTGGGAGTGGTGGAAAACGCATACGAGTTGGCGCAAGATGCGTATGCCAATGCCTGGTATCCCTACTCCGTAGAAGATTTCCCTGAGACAACAGAGCCTTCCGGGAATGTGATGGTTGCCGTTATGGCAAAGAGCAAAGCGGACTTCCCGGAGATAAGAGCAGAGGTGGAGAAGCGGATAGAGCAGTTCAATGCCGACAAGAGCCGTACTCACAGAGTCAGTTTAATGGAGCAACCGGACGACTTTTGGGTACACTTCAATAGGTCTGCAGCTAATTTCCCTCCCGATATGAAGGAGGTAAACCGGACAAACATCGTATCTATCCTGATCTTTTTGCTTATCCCGGCGATCAATCTTGCGGCAATGACCTCTTCCCGTATGCAGAAACGATATGCGGAGTTAGGGCTTAGAAGATCTTTCGGAGCAACGAAAGGAGAGTTGCTCAATCAGGTTCTTTCGGAGAGCTTTATACAGTCTCTTTTAGGTGGTGTGCTTGGATTTGTCCTTGCCGTAACCTTTGTTTATCTCTCAAGCAATACGTTGTTTCAAGACAATTATTATGCTTATTCCGACAGCTTGTCGCTACCTGTTTGGAACATCATATCCGTACAAGCATTCCTGATGGTACTGTTGTGCTGCTTTGTGATCAACTTCATTTCCACTTTCATACCGGCATGGAGAGCTGCCAAGAAGCCTATTGTAGAATCCTTATCACTTAAGAAATAGTCATGATAAAGCATCAACTTAAAATAATGTGGAATGAGCGCAAACACAATATCGCCATCTTCCTCGAACTTCTTCTGGTTCTACTCTGCTTTTGGGGTATTACGAACATATTTTATAACAGGATTTCCGAAGCCATAAAGCCTACCGGCTTCGACATCGCTCACACTTATCGCATATTTCATAACATCTTACCCAATACTTCTCCCCTTTATATCGCTCCCGAGAGTGAAGGTTATCGTACCTACGCAGCCAGTATGTTGGAGGTGAAAAACCGCTTGAAGAAGTTGCCGGAAGTGGAAGCCGTAGCTATTTCCATGCACTCTACGCCTCACATGGGCAGTAACCGTATAACGACCCTATCGTCTGACTCTCTGCACGTACAGGATTGGGTGATGGTCCGTGGCGTGGAACCGGAGTTCTTGGACATCTTCAGAATTACGGACGAACAGGGCAGTACGGAAGCTTTTAAGAACACTCTCCGAGACGACAAGCTGGTTATCTCCAAAGGATTAAAAGATGCTTTGGTGCCTGATAACGTCAATCCGATAGGACTGGAGCTGAAAAAGAGCGATGCAGAAACCTTTGGCACCGTCGGAGGAGTATCCGGAGATCTCAAGCAGAATACCTTTTACTGGTGGAACACCTCGCTTTTTCAGCTGCTTTATTCTACGGAAGAGGAGTTTATATCCTATGGAGACCATCCGAATCTTCCGTATCTGGAGATATCCATGCGCATCAAACCTTCTGCCGACCACGCTTTCAAAGAGCGTTTTCTCAAGGAGATTGCTCCCAAGCTGCACAATTGCAACCTTATCGTTTCCGATATAAGAAGTTTTGCAGAAATGAGAAAAGGGTTTGATGCTCCGTATATAAAACAGATGAAAAACTATGCATCCATCGTCATATTCTTTGCCATCAATGTTCTTCTTGGTGTCATCGGCGTCTTTTGGTACCGTACAGACCAACGCAAACATGAGATGGGCGTTCGGATGGCACTCGGCGATCGTTCTTCGGCACTGCTTCGCCGCTACATCGGAGAAGGTCTTCTGCTGTTGCTCTTTACCATTCCTTTTGCTCTTCCACTCTCTTACGGCATCTCGAAGTTGGGATTGGCATTTTCGTGGGACACCATGACCATGGAACGTTTTCTATGGGGATTCGGATCGGCTTACCTTCTGATGATGTTAATGGTAATACTTGGCATCTGGATTCCTGCCCGTAAAGCGGTAAACATTCCGCCATCCATCGTTTTGAAAGAGGAGTAATAACGACTACAAAATACGCAGTAATGAAACAATACTTCTATCATAACTTTTTCATTTGCGTTTGTATTGTGCTATGCGCTATCCTGCCTGTTTCGAGGCAGGATGTGCAGGCACAAACAGACTCGATAGCACAAACCCTGACACTCGAACAAGCCATAGAGTTGGCGCAAGCCCAAAGTGTAGATGCCGTAGTGGCGCTCGACCGTCTGCGTACAGCCTATTGGCAGTACCGGACATACCGGGCAGAGCTGTTGCCGGAAGTGAACTTTACGGGAGAGTTGCCCAACTACAAGAGTGGCTACAACCTCTATCAGGAGGGAGACGGTAGCTATAAGTTTGTCCGTTCTCGCCTGTTGCAGGCAAGCGGATCGCTCTCCATAGATCAGAATATCCCTTTTACGGGAGGTCGCATTTCGGTTGTCTCATCACTGGAGTATGTCCGTCCGTTCACGAAAGCCAATCACTTCCTCACCATTCCGGCTACTATTACGCTGGTTCAGCCCATTCTCGGTTACAATGCACTCCGTTGGCAGACCAAGATACAGCCGGTAAAGTATGAAGAGGCTAAGGCTTCCTATCTCGAAGAACGGGAGAAAACCACGATGCGGACTATCGCCCACTTTTTCGAGCTGCTGCTTGCAGACGAAAATCTGCGTATAGCGATTCAGAACAGGGATAACGCCAAAAAGCTTCACGAAGTGGCAAAGGCAAAACGGGAGATGGGGCAGATCTCGGAGAATGAGCTGTTGCAGCTGGAGCTGAATCTGCTTCAAGCCAACGGGAAAGAGACGGAAGCTCGCTCGCTCAGAAACGGCAAACTGTTTCGCTTGAAGTCTTTTCTCGGAATCACTGCCGAGGGAGACCTTCATCCGGTAGTACCGGCATCGGTGGAGACCAAGCGCATCCACTATGCAGATGTACTGGCTAAGGCTCATAAAAATAACTCTTTCGTGCACCGCATTCGCCGTAAACAGCTCGAAGTGGATAGCGAAGTGGCTCGTGCCAAAGGCGAACGCTATAAGGTGGATCTCTTTGCTTCGCTCGGATATACCGGGCAGCACGAACAGTGGAGAGAGGCTTACGGTAATCTGCAAGAGAACCAAATCGTGCAGGTAGGCGTTCGGATTCCTCTGCTCGACTGGGGTAAACGCAAAGCAAGAGTGAAGATGGCGGAGAGTGCCCGTGATGTGATGCGTTCGCAAATCAAGCAAGAGACACAGCAGTTCGACCAAGATCTTTTCCTTTTGGTCGAACAGCTCAACAACCAAGCACAACAACTCCACATCGCACGCAGTGCCGACCGTATAGCCGAAAAGCGATACAAGACCGGTATAGAGACCTTCATGATAGGTAAGATAAGCACTCTGGAGCTGAACGATGCACAGAAAGCACGAGACGAAGCACGGCAGAAACACATCTCCGAACTCTTCTTCTATTGGTACTACTTCTATCAAGTGCGCAGCCTAACCCTCTTCGACTATATCGAAGAGAGCGAAATATCTTACGACGCAGATCTGTTTAAGCGTTTGTAGGAAAGTGGGGCAGAGAGATTTCTCCCTCTTCTACAGCGTGGAACCTGTCCGCCAGCATGGCAAGAAACAGAGATATCTGTTTGATGGCTTCCATCGTGGAAGAGGAGACCTCTTCCCCTTTCAGCCGAAGGGTCATATAGCCGTAAACGGCAACATAGGCGGTCTCTATCTCTCCGATTGGCTTGGCAGACTTCTGCTTTGTTCGCAGATGAACAAGGTGGGGAAGGGTTTTGTAGAAGAGAGCCGAATAGATACCTTGCGTGGGATCTTCCAGCAAAGCCTTATGGAGTAAGCCGAGATGTTCTATCAGTTTGGAGAGCTGAGGCAGGTGTCCTTCCGCAGTAGCTCCGCATGCTGTAAGTTCATCTCGCAAAGAGAGATACCATTGGAGTGTTTCGGTTTGTAGCGGCTCTTCCAAGTGGTACTGGGTCTTGACGTAAGAGGTAATTGCCTCTGTGTCGAACTTCAATGCACGCAGGATATCCTCTACCTGCCACATGTAGAGGATGTATTCCGAGATATTTTCTTTTCGTTTCTTTTGAGCTACTATCATGGGTGTGGATAACGATTGGTCTCGGTGCAAATGTAGAGAAAATATGTCAGAGATAAGAGACGGTTTCAAGTGCACTTTTATATAAAAACAGAGTGCCTGCGCTCTGCTCCAAAACTGCTCTGCTCCCTCTCTTTTGGGAGTGGAAATTTTTGTTTTGTGCTGTAATATATTGAAAAAGAGAGGAATATAAATCAGCGCGAATTTGGAGAAAAATTTTTCTCAGTACGTTTGATGGGCTCTTTTCGAGTTAATTGGTGTGAATTTTAACACGCCTGTCTGTGAATAAATCCTAATCTGATTTTCTGCTTGAAAACAGCAAAAAAGGGAGTTGAAATCGTAAATTGCTAATTATCAGCACTGTAGTCGAAAAATCTTAACCCGTTAATTGAATCGGGTAAACGGGT
>JAUMWS010000002.1 GCA_030529525.1 Porphyromonas sp.
AGAATATGCTCGTTTATCGTTTTTGCTTAACAGGCATGAAAATTTGTGTTAATAAAACCACCCTGATTTAACAGTTCGCTTACCCTCTCAAAATCATATCTCGGGACAAAATAGAGAGAGGGTAAAAGAAGACCACTTTCGGTATGGAATATATAAAAATAAAGGAGCCAACGAGTTTTGATTTTTCAACAAAATTTCAGAGTTTGCACGACAAAAAAATAATACCTAAATTTATCCCGATTTTAGGAGACGGATACCCTCCGATTCGGTAAAAATCACGATCAAAACCGAAAAAGAGGGCGAGCCTCCCGAAAAGAACCCTAATATTGATTTATGTACCATATTTAACAGATATAACACAAGTAAGTTATGGAAATACCATTTGCAGAATCTTATCGCATCAAAATGGTCGAGCCTATTCACAGATCGACTCGTGAAGAACGCGAACAATGGATCAAAGAGGCAAAGTATAACCTCTTTAAGCTAAGCAGTAAACATGTTTTCATAGACCTTTTGACCGACTCCGGTACCGGCGCCATGAGCAACCGCCAATGGTCTGCCATGATGATGGGAGACGAAAGCTATGCAGGAGCAGAAAGCTATTTCGAGCTGAAGAAGGCTATCGAGGATATACTCGGATTCCCATACTTCCTTCCGACACACCAAGGACGTGCTGCGGAGAACGTTCTATTCTCCACAATAGTGAAAGAAGGCGACTATCTTCCGGGAAACTCTCACTTCGATACGACCAAAGGACACATAGAATATCGTAGAGCTCATGCAGTAGACTGCACGATAGATGCTGCATCGCAAACAGAATTGGAGCTTCCTTTCAAAGGCGAGGTAGACTTGGTTAAGCTTGAAAAAGTATTGTCGAGCCATCCGAAAGAAAAAATCCCTTGCGTGGTGCTTACGGTAACCAACAACACGGCAGGTGGTCAGCCCGTATCTATGAAAAATATACGTGATGTACACAACCTCTGCCGCAAGTATGATATTCCGTTGCTATTGGACTCTGCCCGCTTTGCCGAAAACGCCTACTTCATCAAAAAGAGAGAAGAGGGCTATGCAGACAAGAGCATCAAAGAGATTGTACGTGAGATGTTCTCTTACGCAGATATGATGACCATGTCCAGCAAGAAAGATGCTATCGTGAACATGGGTGGATTCGTAGCGTTCAAGAATGAGGAACTCTGGAAAAGATGCCAAATGTTCTGTATCATGAACGAAGGATACATCACTTACGGCGGTATGAGCGGACGAGATATGGCTGCTTTGGCTGTAGGTTTGGACGAAGGCACTCAGTTCGATACTTTGGACACAAGAATACGCCAAGTGGAATATCTTGCTGCGAAACTCGATGAGTATGGCATACCATACCAACGCCCTGCAGGCGGACACGCCATCTTCCTCGACGCAAAGAAGATTCTTCCTCAACTTCCTCGTGAGGAGTTCGTAGCCCAAACATTGGGTGTGGAGCTCTATCTGGAAGCAGGTGTACGCGGTGTGGAGATAGGTGCTATCCTTGCAGACCGTGATCCCGAAACCAAAGAGAACAGATATCCGGAGCTTGAACTGCTTCGTCTGGCTATCCCTCGCCGTACATATACCAACAACCATATGGATGTGATTGCGGCTGCAGTGAAAAATGTATACGACCGCAGAGAAAGCATCACAAAGGGATATGAGATAACTTTCGAGCAACCGGTAATGCGCCACTTCACAGTGGAACTTAAAAAGCTCTAAAGTGAAATCTTTTCCAAGATACTTGTGAAATGAAACGTTCGGCGAGTCTCACCCTCTTTTGAGTGAGACTCGCCGAATGACTTTTTTAGACTGTAAACAGAAAAAAAGAGGAACTATTTTTTGAGTTTTATACATCTGCTAACAGGTTTAGACCCTCTCAAAAAATTGTCCTAATAAAGATAATGTTCTATATTTGCACAGTAGAATAAAGCAAGTAAAACTTATACACAAACACTTATACACTTTTATTATGAACATTTCTCACATTGAACACTTGGGTATTGCCGTTAAGAGCATCGAAGATTCTCTACCTTACTATGAAGGAATCTTGGGATTGAAGTGCTACAATATCGAAGTAGTAGAAGACCAAAAGGTAAAGACAGCATTCTTTAAGGTAGGACAAACCAAGATAGAACTACTTGAGCCGACATCGGAAGACAGCACTATTGCGAAGTTCATAGAGAAAAAAGGAGAAGGGATCCACCACATCGCATTCTCTGTGGCAGATGTAAATGCAGAGCTGCCTGTATTGGAAGAAAAAGGTGTTCAGCTTATCGATAAAAAGGCACGCAAAGGAGCAGAAGGACTAAACATCGCTTTCCTCCATCCAAAAAGCACAAGAGGTGTTCTGACAGAGCTTTGCTGCTCTTGCGAACAGTCTTAAAAGAAAAGACCAAAACTCTCGTAATCAAAAGATAACTATAACAAATACAAAAATTTAGAATGAGTACTCAATTAGACAAGATAAGAGAGCTTATCGAGAAAAGGAATACAGCTCGCTTGGGCGGTGGCGAAAAGCGTATCGAAAGCCAGCACGCTCGTGGTAAATACACTGCTCGCGAACGGATAGCAATGCTTTTGGACGAAAATAGTTTCGAAGAGTTCGATATGTTTGTTCAGCACAGATGTACGAACTTCGGTATAGATAAAACAAAATTTCTCGGCGATGGCGTTGTTGTGGGTTCCGGTACTATAGACGGCAGACTCGTTTACGTTTTCGCTCAAGACTTTACAGTATTCGGAGGGGCGCTATCTGAAATGCTCGCCGCTAAGATTTGTAAAGTAATGGACATGGCTATGAAGATGGGAGCGCCTGTTATCGGTCTTAACGACTCGGGTGGTGCTCGTATTCAGGAAGGCGTTAACGCCCTTGCCGGATACGCAGAGATCTTCCAACGCAATATCCTTGCCTCGGGTGTGGTACCTCAAATCTCTGCAATCTTTGGCCCTTGTGCCGGTGGAGCTGTTTACTCTCCTGCTCTTACAGACTTCAATATCATGTGCCGTGGAACAAGCTACATGTTCCTCACAGGACCTAAGGTGGTGAAGACCGTAACATACGAAGATGTAACACAAGAAGAGCTTGGTGGTGCAGATGTTCACACAACCAAGTCCGGAGTAGCTCACTTCGCAGTGGATACAGAAGAGGAAGGATTGAACCTTATCCGTCATCTTCTCAGCTTTATGCCTCAAAATAACATGGAAGATGCTCCTGCCATCGAATGTACAGACCCTGTAAACAGAATGGAAGATGCATTGAATCATATCATTCCGGACTCTCCAAACCGTGCATACGATATGTATGACGTGATCGGAGCAGTAGTGGATAACGGAGAATTCCTCGAAGTACACAAAGACTACGCACAGAATATTATTGTAGGTTTTGCTCGCTTTGGCGGTCAGAGCGTCGGTATCATCGCTAACCAACCAAAGGTTATGGCGGGTAGTTTGGACTGTAACGCTTCTCGTAAGGGAGCACGTTTCGTTCGTTTCTGCGATGCCTTCAACATTCCTCTTGTAACGCTTGTGGATGTTCCGGGATTCCTTCCGGGTACAGGACAAGAGTATAACGGTGTTATCTCTCATGGCGCTAAGATCCTTTACGCATACGGAGAAGCTACTGTTCCTAAGATTACAATCATTCTTCGTAAGGCTTATGGTGGTGCTTACATTGTGATGAGCTCCAAGCACTTGCGCGGTGATATCAACTACGCTTGGCCTTCTGCCGAAATTGCGGTAATGGGTCCATCCGGAGCGGTAGAGGTAATCTTCGCAAAAGAAGTAGCGGCAGCAAGCGATCCTGCGGCAGCAGCTTTGGAAAAAGAAGCAGAATACCGCAATGCCTTTGCAAACCCATACAGTGCAGCTTCTTACGGATACATTGACGATGTTATCGAGCCTGCAAATACTCGCTTCCGCATTGTTAGAGCGTTGAAGCAGCTACAGACAAAGAAAGTATACAACCCGGCGAAAAAACATGACAATATACCGCTATAAGGTATCTTTCTTCAGACATGAATTCTTGCAAGATGAATAAGCTTTTCATTAGGAGGATGCTCCTTCTCCTATGTTTTATCTCTCCTGTAACGATATGGGCTCAGAGTGCCAAGTCGCTACGCCTGAATGAGGTGTTGGTGATAAATGAAACCAACTTTGTAGACGACTACGGCAACAGAAGTGCCTGGATAGAGATATATAATAACTCGGCAGGAACGGTAAACATAGGAGGTTGCTTTCTTACTGATGAACATAGCAATCCAAAGAAATATCCCATTCCAAGAGGCGATGTGAAAACGAAGATAGCTCCGTTCCAACACACTCTCTTCTGGGCAGACAGCTCTCCGGAGAAAGGGACATTTCATGTCAACTTCTCATTAAAAGCAGACCAACCGAACTACCTCGCTCTGTATGATGCAGATGGTAAAACACTCATAGACGAAGTGGTGATACCTGCCGGACAAAAAGCGGATATCAGCTACGGCCGTGAGATTGATGGTAAAATCGGATGGACTGAACTTAAAAAAACAACCCCGGACACCAATAACGTCACTCTGGATAGTAATACCAAGGTGGAGAACTTAAAGGTCAATGACCCTTACGGTGTCGCAATAATAGTAATATCTATGTTAGTAGTATTTTTAGCACTTATAGTCTTCTTCTTGGTATTCAGACCTGTTGGCAAGTCTTTTTCGCGCAATCAGGAGGGGAAAAGAAGAGATGTCAAAGACATGTCTGATGCGGGTATCAAACCGGCATCACGCAGAAAAGGATCGGATGATGCTGTTTACGCTGCAATAGCAATGGCAATGTATGAACACTTCGAATCGGGCTACGAAAAGAGTGGACACATCACTATCACCCCCGCAAAGAGAGCTTACTCTCCTTGGAGTTCGAAGATACAAACCATGAGACAGTATCCAAGATAAAAAGAGGACTCAGGAAAATTCCCCTATACATTAAAGTACATTTACACACAAAGAATACACAACAATGCAAACGTACAAATACACCATCAATGGTAAAGAATACGAAGTAACCATTGGAGAGAGCAAAGGTAACGAAGTAGCCGTTAGTGTAAACGGCACACCATACACCGTAACTAAAGAGAGCAAGCAAGTAGCAGCTCCGGCACCTCAACAAGCAGCAGCTCCGGCGCCTGCTCCTAAAGCGGCAACTCCGGCTCCTGCAGCAGCTCCGGCTCCTCAGCCAAAACCGGCAGCAGCTCCGGCTCCTGCGGCAGGCGGTGCAGCTCACGCCGTTAAATCGCCTCTTCCGGGGGTTATATTGGACATAACTTGCAACGTTGGAGATGCAGTAAAGAAAGGACAAAAGCTTCTTGTGTTGGAGGCAATGAAGATGGAGAACGACATCAAAGCAGACAAAGATGGTGTTGTAGCATCTATCAATGTAGCTAAAGGCGAAAGCATTCAAGAAGGTCATACACTCGTTACCATATCATAATAGACTCCTATGTTTGAAGCATTCTTAGATGTGCTCAAAAGCAGCCTCGATATGTTCGTAAGTAACACGGGGTTTGCCAACGCCACATGGCAACATTTTGTAATGTTGTCATTCGGATTGCTTTTCATCTTCTTGGGTATAAAATATGAGTGGGAACCTCTCCTGCTTATTCCTATCGGTTTCGGTATGCTCATTGGAAATATCCCTTTCAATGAGGAGGCGGCTTTACAGATAGGTATCTACGAAGAGGGTTCTGTGCTCAACATACTCTATCAAGGGGTACGGCAGGGATGGTATCCTCCGCTTATCTTCTTGGGAATTGGTGCAATGACGGACTTTTCCGCACTTATTTCCAATCCTAAGCTTATCCTTATTGGAGCCGCTGCTCAGTTTGGTATTTTCGGAGCGTATGCGTTGGCATTGGCATTCGGATTTGAACCAAATCAAGCGGGAGCGATAGGTATTATCGGAGGAGCGGACGGACCTACAGCCATCTTCTTGGCTTCTAAGCTGGCTCCCAATCTTCTTGGGGCTATTGCCGTTTCGGCATACTCTTACATGGCTTTGGTTCCTCTTATCCAACCTCCTTTCATGCGTTTGCTTACAACGCCAAAGGAGCGACTCATACGGATGAAACCTCCACGCCAAGTTTCTCATACGGAAAAAGTACTTTTCCCTATCATTGGTCTTCTACTCACTACTTTTATTGTTCCGTCCGGACTTCCTTTGTTGGGAATGCTCTTCTTCGGAAATCTTCTGAAAGAGAGTGGTGTTACCAGAAGACTTGCAGAGACAGCACGTGGTCCGCTTATTGATGTTATCACCATCCTTCTTGGTGTTACGGTGGGAGCATCTACACAAGCATCTCAGTTCCTATCTACTCAGTCTGTACTGATCTTTGGGCTTGGAGCATTTTCATTTGTCCTTGCGACCTGTGCAGGTATCCTGTTTGTGAAACTCTTTAACCTCTTCTTGAAGGGAGAAGATAAGATCAATCCGCTTATCGGCAATGCAGGTGTATCTGCCGTTCCGGACTCTGCGCGCATTTCAAATCACGTCGGTTTGGGATACGACGAAAGCAACTATCTTCTCATGCATGCCATGGGACCAAATGTTGCGGGAGTGATTGGCTCGGCTGTTGCAGCGGGTATTTTGCTTGGATTCTTAGGATAATAAGGATAGAGATATTCCATATAAAACATAAAAGGATAAGATTTCATCGGGAAATCTTATCCTTTTTGTTTTGTCTGAAAAGGAACACTCATCAGAACCGGTCTTTTAGCCGGGAACAGCTTCCTTAATGGAAGCAGATATAACAAGACTCAGTGCGCAACTATTCTTCATTTCTCTCTTTTCTAAGCTCATCAAGATAGCTTGCCGTAATCACTCCGGAAGGCAATGCAATAATAGCCACTCCAAGCAGAGAAGACAACATACTTATAGCCCTTCCCATTTCCGTTACAGGACAAAGATCTCCATAACCCACCGTTGTAAGAGTAACGGTAGCCCAGTAAAGAGCATCAAAGAAAGAGTTAAATGTAGGCACTCCGGTATTCGGATTGATATAAGGCTCGGTATTGAACATCACCAAAGCGGTAAGGAAGATGTAGAAGAGTGCTATTACCAAGACAGAGAGCAAGACTTTTCTCTCCTTTTTCAGCACGTTCAGAAATATGGCAATCTTGTCCGTATATCTGAAAAACTTAAACAATCGTGCTATCCGTACCGTGCGGGAGAGCCTGAAAATCTTGAAAGCTGGAGAGAATGCACCGAGCACGGGAAGGATAGAAAGGAGGTCTACAATTGCCATAATCGTAAAAGGATAAATTAGAAACGACCATCCTTTTCGCTTCAACTTCAGATCGGCTGTAACCCAACGTAAAATATAGTCTACAATAAAAATAGAAACGGTTACCAGTTCCATGCGATCAAAAGCAGGATGAGTCGTCATAAACATAAGTGGAACGATGCTCACTATAATAGCCATGATCATAAAGATGTCATAGGCGTAGCTCCGGACATTATCACGGTGTCCTTTTTCTATGATGACAAATATGCGTTCTCTCATTGATATTGAACGATTGCTCTCTGTATTGTTCTGTTTCATTACGGCTTTTAAAGTTTTTATTGATTTCAAGACTAAAGTTACAAGTTTGACTAAAAAAAAACAGCCCTTCATTTCTCCTAAATCATCTTTCAAAGAGGGTTAGATGGAAAATCCAAAGTCTCTCAAAACCTCCAAAAGAAAGCGAAAAAGCCCACTTATTAAGGGATTATTACTTGTTTTTCCTATCTTTGGAGAAGGTATAATGCCGTTTAACGCTAAAAACGAACCGATGACTACAACACTCATACAGGAGAACAGTATGCTTAGCTGCGTGGTAAGACAACATGTCGTACTACTGCCCATGCTCAACCGATTTGGGATACGTCTCGGTCTGGGAGATAAAAGCATAAGGGCTATATGCGAAGAAAAAGGAATAGATATAGAGTCCTTTCTTCACATCGCCAATAGTTACGTGGATCCTTCATACTTGAAGCGGGTAAGGCTTTCGCCCTTTTATCCCAAGATGGTGGCAGACTATCTTGAAAGGACGAATGCTTTCTATATCAATGCTCAAATCCCCAACATAGAAGTGCACATGGCACCGCTATTGCGGGACAGTGGAGACAATCCTTCGCTGAAGCTTTTGGCAAGATTTCTCGGAGAGTTCAAAGAGCTGCTTCTAAAGCGTATTGCTCACGATACAGATGTGCTTCTGCCCCACTTCCGAGCTCTTCAAGAGAAATTGGGACAGGACATAAAGCGTATCACATTGGGCACTCCATCAGAAGAGATCACCGACAAAAGCGAAGAGCTTATCTCGGACATCCAAGGTGTGATGATAAAACACCTGTCCGGAGAGTTCGATGATAATCTCTGTTATGCCGTACTGTTCAGCCTTGTGATGATCGAAAAAGATTTGGCTTGTAACAACAGGCTCCGAAATCGTCTCTTCTTCCCCATGTTGAGAGCTATGGAAGAGGAGTTGGGTATAGAGCCTGTAAAATAACTGCACAGCTTATATGGCATCTTCAAGAACACATATTGCGATAGTGATTTCCGAGACCCTCCGGCGGGCAGGATTGGAATTTATCTTACGCTCTGTGGGAGAAAGATGCTTGATAGATACGTTCGACAGCTTTCAGATCTTCTCTGCTTCCGATACGGAGAGGTACAATATCGTTTACATGGAAGATACTCTTATCCTACTGAACGAGGAGGCACTCAGAGGCAGAAAGTTTCGGATAGTTCCAATCTATACAAACAGACTACCCTACCCCGATTCTACGGAAGATGTACAAGGCATCTGTACCCAGTGGGATGCGGGAGTGATAAGAGAGATACTGGCTCAGACCCTCAAGAAGAAAGCGTATTCTCCAAGTATGGCGAAGGATCTTTCTCTCCGTGAGATAGAGGTATTGAAAGAGGTTTCTCTCGGACGAACCAACAAAGAGATAGCGGATCTCTTGGATATTAGTATGAATACGGTGATGACTCACCGTAAGAACATAACAACCAAACTCGGCATAAAGACCGTATCCGGACTCACATTCTACGCCCTAATGAATGGTATCCTATCTTCCGAAGAGGTGGAGAGTGTCGTAGGCGGAGAGGTTTAGCCGAATAACTTAAAGTAGAATTATCTAACCCTAAAACAACCTTATTTATCATGAAGAAAAGATTATTTGCTCTTGTAGCACTACTTGCATTCGCTCTTCCTGTGGCAGCATCTGCACAGATAGACATTTTCGTGAAAGCCGGAGCTAACCTATCTCAGTTTCCGAATAAACCATTAGACATTAAGGCACAAGATATCCTCTCCGCTCATGCAGGTTTGGGTATCGAGGTAGGAGTACCGTTCTTGCCTTTGTATGCAGATGCAGCACTTCTTTACTCAAGAAAGGGAGCCAACATCTTCGATAAGAATAAGGACACAACCGAAAAGCTTCGTGAAGATCTTTTGATCATTCCTATCAATGCAAAGCTAAAAGTACCTTTCTTTGAGAGCTTCGGCGTGGTACTGTTCGCAGGCCCGAACTTTGCGTACTCCATCAACAACAACTTCGATAAGTTCAAAAACCAATCGTTCAACGAGGTTAAGTTCAGCAAAGCGAGCTTCGGATTCCAAGCCGGTTTGGGTATAGAGTTGTTTGAAAAGCTACAGATCACAGCCCAATATGAGGCTCCGTTCAAGAGCGACTACAAGTACACCGGAACCAGTGCACTTATAGAAAACTTCTATAACAACAAAAACAAGACTATCACTCTGTCTGCGGCATATCTGTTCTGATACTGGGACATTCATAGATTGGGAGGCTGTGTCAAGATGAATATCTCGGCACAGCCTCTTAAATATGAGAGCTCGTTGGAGCAGAGGTCTTTCGCTCGCTTTCTCTTTAGCTTCTCCAAGATATCCGAAGACAAACAGCTCTCCGTGCATCCGTATCGTTCACACAAAAGAAGAAGAAACAGCAGAGAGAAGAAAAGGAGCGGTCTCTTTGGATTCTCCTTTTTATGAGTATTTCAAACCCATCAAAAACTTTCTTTATACCGGGATAAATGTTCCTCTAAACACGAAAAATTCTCGAAATCAAAGCATGATTTGTAGCATTCAAGGTTTGACTTACACTTTTCAAGGCTTAAATAGTACAAAACAAAGGCTGATTTCCGGTTTTTATCATGTTCGGAGAGAAAAAGAGACAGGATAAAGCAATCTTTTGAAAGGCTATATATCATCTTCCCTCCATCCGATAACGATAAAAATGCACCAATTAGTGTTCGCATCCGATACCGGCTCTATCTTTCACTAAAAACTTACACCCGATGACCAACTTCTTAGTAGATAAATTTGCAGACATTCTTATCTTACGTTATGATGTGAATGGCTTTGAGAAGCTATCTCGCAGACGCCAGATGTATCTCTACTTCCTATCCGAAGCTACACTGCGAGGGAGAGATATTCTTTTCGATCAACATCATCCCAATAACCTGTTTCTTCGAGAAGCTCTTTCGGAAATGATTGCCGTGGCAGACCCTCAAAAAGAGAGTTCCGAATACGAGGCACTGCTCTGCTTCTACAAGCAGGTACTTTTCACTTCCGGCATTCATCATCACTACAGTGAGAAGAAACACGAACCGCTATTCCGCCCCGAATATATCTCCGATCTGTGGGAAAAGATTTCGGAAGAGAGCCTCAGCAGATGGAAAGAGAGCGGATTCGACAAAGATCTTCTGCTCGACTTTATCTATAACAAAGAGTGCGCTCCGATAAGGACTGCGGAAAGCGTAGAAGAGTCTTCGGTCAACTTCTACGACCGAAACATTACCACGGAAGAAGTGGATGCTTTCTACTCTAAACTTTCTAAAGACTCGGAACTATCGCCGGGACTACAAAGCAAACTCCGAAAAGATGCAGAAAACAATCTTTACGAAGAGATATACAGCACATCCGGCAGGTACGCTCCTGCTCTGAAACGCATATCATCCGCCCTGAAAGCGGCATATTTCTATGCAGACAGCGATGAAGAGAGACGCATCATAGAGCTTCTTGTCTCCTACTATAAAAGCGGAGCGGACGAAGATTTCAGATCCTACTCTTTGGCTTGGTTGAAGCACAATCCGGCAGATACGGGGGCGGACTTCATCAACGGCTTTATAGAGACCTACCAAGACCCATTGGGAAGAAAAGGGACATGGGAAGGGCTGGTACAACTTTATGATACAGACGCTTCGAAACGCACGAAACTATTGGCAGATAATGCTCAGTGGTTTGAGGATCGCAGCCCGGTAAATCCGAACCATCGCAAGCCCGAAGTCAAAGGCATTCAGGCTTCGGTCATAGAAGCTCTGATGTTGGGAGGAGATTGTTATCCTGCCTCTCCCCTCGGCATAAACCTGCCCAATAATAATGTGATTCGGGAAAGATACGGCTCTAAGTCGGTTACCCTCTCCAATATTTCCCATGCAGTAGATACAACGCTCTACTCCGATGAATACCTCAAAAGTTTCTTTCTGAAAGAGGAAGTACGTACAGCCATAAAGACTTTCGGATGCCAAACCAACGATCTACACACGGATCTTCACGAATGTCTCGGGCACGGATCGGGAAGATTGGAGCCGGGAGTATCCGAAGATGCCCTTAAGGAGTGGAACTCTACGATAGAAGAGGCTCGGGCAGACCTCTATGCTCTCTACTATGTTGCAGACCCGAAACTGGTGGAGATGGGGCTTCTTCCGGCTGATGCCTATAAGGCGCAATACGATCTGTACATTACAAACGGAGCTATTATTCAGCTTGCCCGACTCAAAGAAGGCGAGACCATTCAGGAGTCTCACATGAGAAACAGAGCCCTCATAGCAAGATACCTGCTGGAGAAGTGCGGAAAAGAGTGTATAGAGCTCAAACTCGATGAAGGAGACTTCTTTATAGAGATTTACTCCTATACGCAACTGCGAGAGGAGATAGGGCATCTGCTCTACAAAATACAGGAGATCAAGAGCAAGGGATTGTACAAAGAGGCGGAGAAGCTGATCCGTCTGTATGCTACGGAAGTACCGGCAGAGATATACAAATCGGCTAAAAGACGATTCGATGCACTCCGTCTGTCTCCATTCAAAGGTTTTATCAACCCAAGAATGAATCCGGAATATGCTCCGGATGGTAGCATAAAGGGCTTTACACTGGATATGTCCGAAAGCTATCTGGAACAGATGAGCAGATACAATGAAACCTACAAAACACTTCCGCTATGTAACGATGACCCCAATAGTGCCAAGAGTAAGGTATTGGAGCTTGGCACATTGCATGAGACATTCAAGCATCTTCGCAGAAGACTCCATAACGCCATGGACGGGATGGTAGCCGAAAGCATGAGAAAAGGAGGAGTGGAACACAGAACCAATTTTGGTGTAACGCTTTTCAGGCTGAAAGAGATAGCCAAAACAATGGATGCGGACGAGAAACTTATAGAAGCCCTCAGGTATCAGAAAGAGGTGCGAGAGTTCCCTCTGCTATCCATCTATCTATCACAAGATAAAGAGCCGGACTACCTGCAAGCAATAGAGAGATGCGGCGAGGTGGAGACGTTGGAAGAGGCAGAGCAACTGGTACGAGAACTGCTGCTCAAACAGTCTTACGCTTACACCCTTGCGGAAGATATCTTGTATCCACCGCATCACAATAGTTTTGTAGCAGCAATACCTCATCTCTTACTCGCACAGGCAAGCACGCAGAAACGTACCTCTCCCCCATCGTCCACGCTTCAAAGCTGGATGGACAGGGTGGAGTATGCTCTCTCTTCCAATGCTGTTTCAAGCACCGAACAGGTACTCATCTTGCGCTGTCTGGAAAAGATTTTGGAGGTGAACCCCTCATTAACAAATGAGTGCCACACTCGCTTTGGCAAGTATCTTCTTGAGAAAAATCCGTTTGCCTCAGAGATAGAATCTATTCTTAGTTTCTTTGAGGAAGAATAGTTATATTTGTATCACAATACGAATAACTTCAAATACGTTATGCAGCAAGTAGACGTTCTTTTAGGTCTCCAATGGGGAGACGAAGGAAAAGGTAAGATAGTAGATGTTCTTACACCCAATTATGATTTGGTAGCACGCTTTCAAGGAGGGCCCAATGCGGGACACACTTTAGAGTTTGAAGGCAAGAAATATGTTCTACGCTCTATTCCTTCCGGAATATTTCAAGGCAACAAGATCAATATTATAGGGAATGGTGTGGTATTGGATCCAATATTGTTCAAGCAGGAAGCAGAAGCACTGATGGAGTCCGGGCACGATATACGGGAATGTTTGTACATATCGCGCAAAGCTCACCTTATTCTTCCCACTCATCGTCTCCTCGATCAGGCGAGAGAGGTAGCTAAAGGAGCAGGGAAAATCGGTACCACAGGTAAAGGTATCGGCCCTACTTATACGGATAAGATAAGTCGTAACGGACTGCGTGTGGGAGATATCGAACTTGATATAAAAGCGAAATACGAACAAATCAAAAGCGATCACTTCAAAATCTTGGCGGCATTGCACTATGTTCAAGATACGGCTGCTATGGATAAGGAGTGGTTCGATGCTATAGAGTATCTTAAAACTTTCCGCTTTATAGACAGCGAGTACTTTATCAATAATGCTTTAGCAAGCGATAAAGCAATACTGGCAGAAGGAGCTCAAGGTACGTTGCTGGATATAGACTTCGGCTCTTATCCTTTTGTTACTTCCTCTAATACCGTATCTGCAGGCGCTTGTACGGGCTTGGGAATCTCGCCAAAAAGAATCGGTAAAGTCTTCGGAATATTCAAAGCATACTGTACACGTGTGGGCAGTGGCCCATTCCCAACAGAACTTCACGATGAAACTGGAGAAGAGATGTGCCGAAAAGGAAACGAGTTTGGCTCTGTAACAGGAAGAAAAAGACGTTGCGGATGGATAGACCTTGTGGCACTCCGCTACTCCGTGATGCTAAATGGCGTAACAGACTTAATCATGATGAAAAGTGATGTTCTGGATATGTTCGAGGAGATCAATGTGTGCACCTCCTATATCATAGACGGAAAAGAGACAGACCGGTTCCCATTTGCGACAGAGTTGGATATAACCCCGGTGTACAAGACTTTCGAGGGATGGCAAAAGGATATGACCAAAGTAGAGAAAGAAGAGGAGTTCCCTGCGGCATTCAATACCTATCTCCGCTTTGTAGAGGAGTACTTGGGTGTTCCCATCTCTATCGTTTCGGTCGGGCCGGATCGTTGTCAAACCATTTTCAGGAATGGCTTCACACCGGGAAAGCACGTCTGATCGGTAAAACCCTTGCATATATCGGCAACTATATCTAACTTTGGGCAGAGCACGCGAGAGGTGCTTTTAGTGATAGGAAAATACAAATAACAATTTAGATACAAGTACTATGGAACAAAAGAAAACGCCTCGTGCGAATCTTGAGAACCGGAAGTCGACTTTCTTCCTGATGGGGCTTGTGGTAGCACTTTCAGCTGTTTTTACAGCATTTGAATGGGGAAAAAGCGACCTTGTTTTCAATGAGATTGCTACTGTAAATGTCTTCACAGAGGAAGAGGAGATTGAGATTACGCCTCCCGATGAAACACCACTACCCGAATTGCCACCACCCGACACAAAAGTGGTTGCCGACATTTTGAACGTTGTTGAAGACGAAGTAAAAGTGGAAAAGCAAGAACTTCTTAGTGTGGATGATGCTTTGAATAAAGTTCAAGAGGTTACATTTACACCTCCTCCTCCATCTGTTCGTAAAGTAGAACAAGCAAGCGAAGAGATCCACGACTTCGTGGAAGAGGATCCTGAATTCCCGGGTGGTAACAATAAGATTCGCCCTTGGTTGGTAAGCAAGTTGGTTTATCCGCAAATTGCTGCAGACAATAACATACAAGGACGTGTTCGTGTAGGATTCGTTGTAAACAAAGACGGATCTATCGTGGATGTTCATATCGTTACCGGTATTGAGCCTTCTTTGGATAAAGAGGCTATGCGCGTGGTAAAAATGATGCCTAAGTGGAAACCGGGTAAGCAAGCAGGTCTTCCTGTTCGCTGTCGCTACGAAGTAACGGTAATATTCCAGTTGCAAACAAGCTAAGATAATTAGCTCAGATATAAGAAAGCACAGCCGTCGGATTCAAATCCGATGGCTGTGTTTCTATATATAGGCCGTAAAGCAGAAAGAAGTTATAAAATTTCTCCTTTTTTATTATCTTTGCTTTCGCAGGGGGTCTTTAAAGGAGATAAAACATAAATAGAATAGCTCAATACAGAAGATTCTCAAAAGAGTTTAGGTGTCTGCTTCTGAAAGGATATAAAAGCAACAACGAAGCGACAAGTATTAATATCAAAAAACACAAAATCGAGATGGGTTTAATTAAAGAATTCAAAGAGTTTGCCATAAAGGGTAATGTGGTAGACATGGCCGTGGGTATCATCATTGGAGGAGCTTTCGGTAAGATTGTATCTTCACTTGTAAATGACATCATTATGCCTCCAATAGGAAAACTACTCGGAGGGGTGAACTTTACAGACTTGAAAGCTGTAATTTCCGAAGCTGTAATGGAAGGAGATAAAGTAATTACCGAAGAAGTTGCCATCAGATATGGTTCCTTTATCCAAACAGTGGTAGACTTCCTTATCATAGCTATCGCAATCTTCTTGATGATTAAGGGTATGAACTCTCTTCGTAAGAAAGAAGAACCGGCTCCAGCAGAAGCTCCGGCTCCTCCGGCAGACATTCAACTCCTTACTGAGATCAGAGATCTTCTTCGCAAAGAAAACCGCTAAGACAACAGAGAGTGATATCATAGTATATCATCTGATATAAATATCAAAAAGAGTGCTCGAATAAATATTTATTCGAGCACTCTTTTTAATATTACGACAAATCTACAGGAAGTTGTTCCGGTATGAATAGCTTCTCAAATGACAAAAGGAGAAATTAGCAATAGTTTTGAATTTTCTTGAAGTGTTTGAATACAACCGGAATATACTCTATAATATCCGAAGCCAAAAGACTTTCCTGACAATTTGTTTCAGCATATCTGTCTCCGGCATATCCGTGGATGAATACGGCAAAAACGGCAGAGGTTAAAGAGTCGAAGCCTTGTCCCAAAAAACTTAAAATCATTCCGGTAAGCACATCACCGGAACCGGCAGTAGCCATACCGGGATTTCCAGTCTGATTGAAAATAATAACCCCCTGAGGAAGACAAGTTGCCGTATACGCTCCTTTTACCACGACATAAACCTTATACTTCTGAGCAAATTCAGAGGCTTTTCGTAAACGCTCGTAATCTGAATTGGACTCTCCCACAAGTCTGTCCAATTCTCTTTTATGAGGCGTCAATATAGAATCGGGAGTAAGAAGAGAAAGCAATGTAGGGTTGCTTGCCAAAATATTTATGGCATCCGCATCTATCACTATCGGCTTTTTGTACTGATTCAGAAGACTCTCCATTGCAGCTGCACTCTCAAACTGTGTTCCCAAACCCGGACCTATAGCTATGGCAGAATACTTACTGACATTTCGTACTTCGGTAAAATGGGTAGGACTCTTATCTGTCTCTACAATGGCTTCAGGGATGGCAATATGAATAAGATTATCCTTTCCTTGGGGTACATGTACAGTGATAAGTCCACTACCTGTTCGCATACAAGCTTTAGCAGCAAGAAGAGCAGCACCCATCATACCTTGAGAACCGGCAATAAGAGCTACATGACCAAAATCTCTTTTGTCGGAAAATGTACCTCTCGGATCAAGATTATTATCTAAGTCTGAAGTAGTAAAGATAAAGTTCTTGATGTTTTTTTGAGGGTGGTCTTCTTCTAATCCACAGTTAATAATGCGCCATTGACCCACGTAGCATTCATTGTCCGAAAGAAGCAAAGATAACTTTGCCCCATGGAAAGTGAACGTGTGGTGAGCACGAATAACATTCTCCGGATTGTTATGCGTATTGTCTTCCGGGAATAATCCGGAAGGCATATCTACCGAAACAATCGTATGTGCCTTGCTATTGATATAGTGTACCACATGTTCCATATCACCTTCTATAGGAACTTCCAACTCCGCACCGAACAGGCCGTCTATAACAATATCATTTTCGGTAAGTCTTGGCGGACGGAAAGAGGAGCTAAACTCCATAAAGTAGCATCCGCACTGTTGAAGTTTAGTCTTATTTATCATCACCTCCTCACTAAGAGAAAGTCCCGGATTGAGCAAAAAGGCATCCACACTCCTATTCATACTGAAAAGAATACGTGCAATAGCAAGTGCAATGGCTCCATTTTGAGATGGTCCGGCAAATACAATTACCCTGCGCTGGTCGTTAAACATTCTGTTAAACTGATTACAGAATGCATTACCCATTGTTTCATACAGGGTACTGGTAGAGATTATCTTGGAGCCCGTTCTGGCATTTTCCTCTATATTACGGATATGTGCTCTGTCAAATATCTTTAGCATGGCTTATTGTACGTCTGATTTGGGATATAAAATAAGAGTGGTGGGTAGCTGTTGGATCAGATTTGGAGCCGATTCGAAATGTTTTTCCCAAGTAGTCTGCGAGAGAACCACAAGGTCGTACCCGCCAAGCTCAATACCGTCTGCCCCTATGGCTGAAAATTCTACTGCAGATTCAACAAAACTTGGATCCACAAGAGCAGATAGGAGATGTTTATAAAGTGTGTGGGTATGCTTTGGAGCTTCCGGACTTTCCTGAATGATAAGAATACGATCCGAGATAGCTCTAAAACCTTTATCCATTAAAACTCCAATATTGCCCTCGTGCTCTTTGATAAAGATGGAGGTCTTTTCCCTAAGCAACTGTGTATTGAAAAGAGCCGTAAGGATAGGAGAGCCAAGCTTGAATTTTGCTTTGTACTTATGCTCCAAGTATCTTACCTGTTCATCATCCGGATGGGCGGAAAGATTATGCCCGACTCCGACAAGAAGCAGTTGCGCTTCACTCTCCTTGGATAACTTTAGTATTGTTTTCACCGGAGAGTCCGTTACTTCATAGAGCTCTTCAATCTTGATTCCATTCTCACTACTATACTTATTGAGTTCTCTAAAGCTCGCCTCCTTGAATGCACTTGCCTGTATAGGGTTTATATCGCTTCCGACTGTCATGTGCAGAGCCATAATATCTGCATTATGTACTTTTCTCTTCATGAGGCTATGCAGCGTATGTATCATAGCCATACCGGTTTCTGTCCGTCCAAATGAGAAGAATATACGAAGTACTCCATGAGCTCTTTTTTGCTTTACTTTCTCAATGCGCTTATAGATTGCATCAACCAAAGAAACGGTTGGTGTCGTCATAAAGGTAGTTACCAGCGTCATCAAAACAAGCATAGCAAAGACAACCGGAGGGATAATTCCCAACTCCAATCCCATGGTAAGTACGACAAGTTCCATAAGTCCACGAGTGTTCATCAATATCCCGAGATAGAGACTATCCTTGACATTTTCTCCAACAACTCTCGCTGCAATATAAGAACCTCCCAATTTGCCTAAAACAGCCACAAGAATAAGAAGAAGGGTTACAAGCCAGAGCTCCCAACTGTTGAGAAGCCCAATTTCTGTCCGAAGTCCGGATACCACAAAAAACAGAGGAAGAAAGATCGAGTGTGCAACATCCTCCACCTTTTCCGTGATAATTCGACGAAACTTATGATCTTCGGGCATAATCACTCCGGCAATAAATGCTCCAAAAAGAGCATGAAGCCCTAATAACTCCGTAAAATAGGCAGAGACAAGCATCGTGAGGAAGAGCAAAGATACCACTCCTTTACCGACAATCTCGGTATTGGTGTAGGCATTTCCTACGACTTTGAATAGAGGCTTTACAAGCAGAAACATTGCCAAGAGATAGAGTGAGGCAAATAGCAGCGTAAAGATGATACTTGCAGCAGAGCCCGCTTGAGATATTGCTAAAATCATTGCAAGAAGACACCATGCCGTTATATCTCCATTTGCAGCACTGGCAAGCGTGATGATTCCAAGATTACTCTTCATCTCCCCTCTCTCCTGAAGGATTCGGGCAAGAACGGGAAACGCCGTAATGCTCATCGAAATACCGATAAAAAGAACAAAAGGAAGCAGTGGAGCATCTGCCGGAGCATACTTGCCGTATAACCAGATGGCGGCTATTGCCCCGAGTATAAAAGGTATTATGATGCCCGCATGAGATATTACGACCGTCTGCCTGAATCTCTTTTTTATCTCAGACAGATCCAACTCCATTCCTATGACGAACATGAAAAGAATAAGTCCGAACTGACTTAAAAGCCCGATGCTGTCTATACTTTCCACCGGGAAAAGCTTGGCAAAGATACCGGGAGCTATAAGTCCTAAGATAGAAGGACCTAAAGCGATACCTGCAATGATCTCTCCAATAACAGCAGGCTGCCCAACTTTGGTAAAAATCCAGGCAAATCCTCGGGCCACAACCAGAATAACGATAATCTGGAGTAGCATCAGACCAAAATCCGAAGCCGCATGATGCTTCACAAAACCGGTAAAAACAGAAAACGCACTTTCTTGACCTTGGGATGCCTCTACAGTTTGAGACAAACTTGTATCCGTATACTTGCTCATCCAGCCAAATAGCAAAACTGTAGCAAGAATAAGTGTGATGTAGAATATGCTTTCCTTTCGGTACGCTTTCAGTTTGTTCGTTTTTTTCGTCATGCGGGTTTAGGTGTTATAAATTATGTAGAGGAGAGTACGGTTTTATCGTGGAAAAATTTTGCAAGTTCGATATCGCTTTCTATGTGCTGCCATTCCGATGGCTGTATTATCGGACGGATATGTATAGGGATTGTCTTTCCCTTTTTATTAAAAATCTCACAAGGGATTCTGACAACCTGCATCTTCAGATTGACAGTACCAAAGATATTATACAATAAAGAGTTGCGTCCCTCGAAGTAGACAGGAAGCACCGGTACATTCGCTGCACGTATCAGGCGGATGGCGCTTGGTTTCCAAAGCTGCTCAACGATTTGGAACTTTTTCCAAGACCATCTGGAAATACCTCCAGCCGGGAATAGCCCGATCGGATGCCCCTCTGCAATTCTCGATTTTACCTGCATCACTCCACTGATATTTCTGGATGGATCGTATTTGTCCTCCCTGTGCCTCATACGAGGATGCGTAGGAATAAAACTATCATTCATTGCCCCGATTTTACTCAGAAAGCTATTGACAAGCATCTTGTAATCGGGTCTTTTTTGTCCGATTATATCCAAAAGCATTATCCCATCCAGTCCACCGAATGGGTGGTTCGATACCGAAAAGAAAGCTCCATCGGGGATCGTATTCAGATGTTCAGCTCCATAAAGCTTGTAGCTGACATTTATATCCTCATCTTTGAGGATGGCATGCGCAAATTCCGGTCCTCTCAAATGGCAGTTGCGCGCATGAACATCATTGATCTTATTAATCTTAAGGGTAGACATCAGACGAGGAGTAAGCCACTTGGCAGAATGGTGCGTAACCACTTCCTGCAGCATCTCTTCTATCTCTTCACAGTGTAAGACTATAGGGTCAATTTCTTTCATCCTTGTATTTCTTTTCTATATACTCAGTATAGAACTCGCAAAGTGTTTCGTGTTGAAGACGACTGACAAATAAAACAATATTCAGAACGATTATCTCGTAAGCAAGATAGATCCAAAGCCGTTGGAGTAAGATTGAAATAAAAAGGGCTATAGAACGCCCGTTAAACGTAAGCAGATCTACAAGCTTCATTACCATGATACTTCCTCTGCGGAATTGCAAGCTCTCCTCTTCGGGAAGGCGGAAACCCTTGAAATATTTCCGTACCACACCAACCATCTTTTGAAGGTTAGGTGTCGCCATCATTTGAGCAGTGGTGTAGTATCTGTAAAACCAGAAAAAGAGTTTGTTCAGCCCCGGCTCCATCGCTTCATATTTCTTGTTAATGCTCTCAATATCATCAAACTCGGCTCCTTTCTCCGGGCTGATAAAGAGAAGGTGAAGCGTTTTGTAGTAATCCGTCAGACCGGCTTGAGAAAGGTGAGAAACCAAAGACAGTAGCGCAAAGATGTAAAATACTGAAGTATGATACTCCGACACCAGTCTCATGGATATACCGGCATATATAGAAAGGAACCAGAGATCTCCTGCCATTCCGTCAAGAATACGGCCGATATTACTCTTCTTTCCTGTAAGACGAGAAAGTTGTCCGTCCACACAGTCAAGAATATTCGCAACGACAAGACAGGCTATCCCCAATATCCCCCAAATGTAGTTCGCTGATGAAAAGTATATCATAGGGCCTGTCAGAACACCTATAATGATACTGATTATCGTAACAGTATTTGGAGACACGCCGGTAGGCACGAGTGCTACAGCTATCTTATATCCTACCTTGCGATAGAATACTCTATCTATTTTGTTCTCTGTCTCTATAGATTTCAGAGAAGCAAGATACTCCTCTTTGGTTGTACCTGAAGGGATATCCTCTTTTTCAATATCTAACATAATGCTTCATTTTAATTATCGGTAGCTGTATCCGCCATCTACCACTATAAGTTCTCCGTTAAGATAAGCTGTCTCTACAAGCATTTTGTAGATGTCTGCTATCTCTTCGGGGGATGCGAACCTCTGCAAAGCAATCTTGCTCTCTATGCTTCGTCTCACTTCGAGAGGTTTATTTTTCTGCCACTCGGTATCTATAAATCCGGGAATTACACCATTGATTCGGATTCCCAGTGGAGAAAGCTCTTTCACCATATTCTTAACCAAAGCATGCAAGCTGCTCTTGGATACTCCGTAGGGAATAGAAACCGAGTGAGGATGAAGCCCCATGAGTGAACCTGTAGCTACAAAGCAGGAGCCCTGCGGCATAATCTTTCCAAGGTGACGGATAAGCATGATATTGTAGAGCAGATTTCCCTGCAATACTTTTATCCAATCCTCTTCTTCTATCTCCCAAAAGGATTTTCTATTGGTTACTCCGGCATTGAGGATGACCACATCGGGAACAAAACCCAAGTCTGCCAATTTATCCGCCAAAACCGAAGCAGAACCGTGAGCTTCTATATCGCTCGGAACGATGATAAGCTCTTTCAGATGAGGATGAACAGACTCCAGCTCTGCTTTTACGGCTTCTGCCCTTGCCACATCCGTACCATAAGTGAGTATCATCCGTTCTGCAGAAGGGAGCAGAGCACGAGCAACAGCAAGCCCGATACCTTTGGTCCCTCCCGTAATCAGTATACTCTTCATACTCAAATGCTTTTATCCTTTATTTATCTTCTCAGGCTTGTGTTGTCTTGCCGTATTCAGACTTGCCTCGTAAGATTGTTGTATAGACTGTTTGATGCTTGTGGAAGAGACACCCGTACCGTATGGAAAATAGAATACCTGTACGCCAAGATCTCGAAGATAGTCATACTTCCCTGTCCAGTCGTCTCCCACAACAAAAGCGTCTATATTCAGCTTTTTTACCAGTTCCGTATGGTCCAACGAGTGTTGCGGTATGACAATATCCGGAGTTTTCAATGCTTCGATGATCTGCATCCGTTCGTTAAACGGGATTACAGGAGGCGCTTTATAGCTTTTTACCAGTTCGTCCGTACTGACACCTACTATCAGAATATCAGCAAGAGCCCTGGCATAGTTTATCATGCGCAGGTGATTGTAGTGGAACATATCAAATGTTCCGGACGTGTACACGATGTTCTTGTTCTTAAACATAACTCTTATACTTTAGAGGTTAACTGATGGATTCTATCTTCGGGAGGATACTTCTATTCATCATCCTCCATTTTGGTTGGCAAATCTTCCAATCCGATGTCCTTTCCTTTATCGTAGAAGGTTTTTCTAAGTGGGTTACGGACAGCTTCATCGAACCTGTTTCTGTTATGATAGACATCTATGGCAAGATAAAGAGCGTTTCTGAATGAGGTTTCATCTGCCGTTCCGCTTCCTGCGATATCGTAGGCGGTGCCGTGATCGGGCGAAGTACGCACGATGTTCAGCCCGGATGTAAAGTTCACACCTTCCTGCATGTGGTTTATCTTGAAAGGAATCAGTGCCTGATCATGATACATGCAGAGTGTAGCATCAAACTTTTCATTCATGCTGTTGCCCCAGTATCCGTCCGGAGAGAACGGCCCGAAAGCGTGTATCTGATGCTCGTTGAAGAGTACATCTATGGCAGGTCGGATGATATCTATCTCCTCTCTACCAAGCAGACCATTCTCGCCTGCATGAGGGTTTAGAGCCAGAATTGCTATCTGTGGCTTCACTATCCCAAAGTCTCGTCTCAGTGCCAGATCCAGCAATATACACTTCTCCACGATAAGGTTTATCGAAAGAGCTTCGGGAACCAAACGCAAAGGAATATGATTTGTAACAGGTGCCACGATACTGTCTCCTGCCACCATGAGCATAAGAGACTTATTCTCAATCGTAGAGAAATGCGTAGTGAGAAACTCCGTATGCCCTTTGAATGGGAATGCTTCGTGATGAGCCGTGTACTTATCTATAGGTCCCGTTACCACACACTTTATGTATCCGGCATCGAGATCCCGCTTAGCGGCAAGCAGAGAAGCCACTGCAAAAGAGCCGGCAGCAATATCGGCAGAACCCGGATTTACCCGAAAATTATCATCCCCTTCTCCGGAAGTCGGCACAATGTTCACGATATGTGGTTCGGCTTCTTCTGCCGACTGTACAAGGTGATACTGAATGAGATTATCCGGATCCAAGCTCTTCTTATAGAATGAAAATATCTTGGGATTAGCGTAAAGGATAGGCGTGTGCAGGTCTAATATAGAAGTATCTAAAAGTGTCTTTATGATTACCTCGTAGCCTACACCATTGGGGTCGCCCGGAGTAATCCCTATTTTTATCTTGTTATTGCTCATTGCGTTGTACTTGAAACGTGTATGTCTAAACTACTTCTCCCCTGTCTCGTTCTCTTCGGATGCCTCTTCACTCTCTCCATAGGAGGTTATGACAGGCACTTTAGGGAATAGTTTGGAATATTCTATTTTATTGCCAGCCGGTCTCAACGTATAAAGCGCCGACTCGTCCAGCAGCATCAATCTCTTTTTTCTCACTTCCGGTGCGTAGACAAAAGCTTCTGCCACCAGCACTTCATGACCATTCGGGTGCACCATTGCGTGCATTACAAAAGGGCCCCCCATCATATCTCCGTGCATATTCCAAAGACCTCGAATGATCATTCGGGGCGATCCTCCCACTTCACCCTTTACCGCCATAGGCTCTGCACGATGTTCTGTTTTCATGTAAGAGCCTTCATACTCTCCGGGCATCCATTTCCGCATGATGGAGTCTCTTTTATGAATGAGGTATGCAGCCTCGAAAGTGTTTGGGTCTGTGTATGGGAATGTGTAGACAACCATATCCATCCGTCCGCGATTGCCCACTCCCTGATCCGTAGCCCAGACAAATCCTTTGTTTACCCGTGTCCACTTCATGGCTACCGGGATGTTTATCGTAACCTCACCGATATTTTTTTCTACCTCTTTGGCGAACTTACTGCTGTATGTTCTCTCAAGATCCGTAACGTGTCTGAGGACATCCGAGCGATAAATCTCTTCCATAATTTTGGGTGCTTGCAGTCTGACAAGAGCTTTTGCCGTGGCAATGTCGGGACTCTGTGCCGTATAGACGTTTTGCCCCTTAGCCCAAACATTTCTCGACAGACGGAGTGTTCCTTGCGTATATCTGCCGGGATCTATATCGTAGATGAGAATGTTGCGATATGCCTTGAAGATGGTCGTGAAGTTGTTCTCCTTCGTAAAGGAAAGGTCTACCGATGGTTCCGGTTGGGGAAGCATCGGTACGGGTTCGTCGAAAACCTCTCGGCTGAAACTCTTAAGGTCTTCTCCTTCGGTGTCATTCACAGGAACCACAACAATCATCTCTCGAGACTTTCCCGCAGAGTCGAATGGAGACTGTTTGATGTCAGAGCAAGAGGATAAGCCCAATACCATCAGGAAAGCTATGGATAGGCAGAGGAGGCGACCAATGTTTCTTTTCATTTCTGAATTTTGAGGTTTTCTATGGTTATGTAATCTCTTTAACCCAAGCCCGAAGGCTTCTCTACAAAGATACTATTTTTTGTTGATGAGTGTAAGCGTTTACTTAGCGCTTTCACCCCTTGAAAGGGGCGCGAAGATTGATTTCGGACTTTCATCTTTTGAGTGATTGCTTATCGCCCTCTTTCGGAGCTCCATTTTTATATATTCCATCCCACAAAGGCGGTTTGTTTTTTCCGTCTCTCTATTTTGTTCACTATGGCTGTTCGGAGAGGGTAACCAAACTGTTAAATCCACCCTGTTTTATTAACACTAATTTCAAATCCTATTAAGCAAAAACAGTAAACGAATATATTTTTTCGGCTTAACGGGTTTAATTTTTCAATGAACCCGTTTATCGATTTCATTTAACACGTTAACCTGATTCACTAAACGTGTTAAACTTTTCACCTCAAACTATTGACTATTAGCAATTTATCGTTTTTCGCCATAAAAAGTGCATTTTAGGGAGAATTTCTCTATTTGGAATTATTCACACTTATGGGTGTTAAATTTTATAGTTATTAACTCAAAAACAGCCCTTAAAATCGGATAGGAGGAGAAAAAATCGAGAAATCGGAAAAATCATAGACCGCTAATTATCAATAACATATAAGACAAGATCAAAAATGCGTAAGAGATAAGAGAAGAAAAAAAGAGCATTTCAGAGCCTGATTTTAGAACTCTATTTTTATATAAAAGTTCCCTTAAGGGAGATTTCAAGACAAGAGAAATCGCTTTCAATAGACGAGAAAAACAAGAGAAATTACAACCAATATCGGTTGTATTTTAAGATTACAACCAAAAACGGTTGTTTCTAAAAATACAACCGGAAATGGTTGTTTTTATAGCTAGTTAAAGTTATCTTTGTGATACTATTCACCATAAAGCGTAGCGTATGGATATAAGAGGAGTCATAACGGGCGATATTGTCGCTTCCTCGGCTATACGGGCAGAGTATCGGGATATCCTGCCGGGAGGAATTGAAGAGATTGTCCAAAAGCTGAGCGCAGTGCTATCTCCTGCAAAGATGGAGGTTTTCAGAGGCGACAGCTTTCAGATTGTTGTGGAGCGTCCGGAAGAGACAGTACGGATGGCGGTGCTTCTTCGTGCCGGCATTAAAGGGAAAACTCCCGAAGAGGTAAAGCGACCATGGGACGTAAGATTGGCGATAGGAATAGGCGAAATATCCTATCTGTCGGACAAAGTGGTGCTGTCCGATGGCGAGGCATTTCACCTTTCGGGCAGAGAATTGGACGACATAGGGAAACGCCGCCTTACGGTACGCACCAGATGGGAGGAGCTAAACGAAGAACTGGAAGTAAGCACAGCTTTTGCAGACGATATCATCTCTCGATGGACTGTATCCCAAGCTAAAGTTCTCTACGAAGCTCTACTCCATGGCACAACCCAAAAAGAGATGGGGCTGAATATGGGAATGAGCTCCCAAAATGTGGGGAAACTGCTGAGAGCAGGCAAGGAAAACCTTATAGCTCTCTACCTGAACCGAACCCGCAAAATCATAAAAAACAGACTGGTATGAGTTGGGATATTCTTTTAAAGCTGCTTTTGGCGCATCTTCTTGCAGACTTTGCACTCCAGCCAAAGAAGATTTGCGAAGGGAAAAGAGCTCCCGGAGCCGGGAAGTGGAGCTACCTGCTTCTTCATTCTTTCATACATGCCGTAGTCGTCTATCTCCTATTGCAAGATTGGAGTGGCTGGCTGGTACCCGCCATAATCTTTGTTTCCCATTTGGGTATAGACTACTTCAAATCCACCTGCATGAGGGAAAATGCAACATCATTCCTGATAGATCAGGCATTGCACGTGATAGTGTTGATGCTGATATGGGGGTTCCTATTCGGCGGAACGGATATTTTCAGCGAATGGCTGGGAGAGTACGAGATGCCTTCCGGCTTTTGGATTGTAGCCATAGCTTATGTACTGGTGCTTAAACCTACTTCACTCGTGTTGAGTATGTTTTTCAAGAGATGGAATAAAGGAACAGAAGAGATGAGTCTTCAGAAAGAAGATGAGAGCCTGCCCAAAGCAGGAGAGTGGATAGGCTATCTGGAACGCGTGCTTATACTTACGTTCATCTTTACGGGACATATAGAGGGAGTGGGATTTCTGCTTGCAGCAAAGTCTGTATTTCGATTTGGAGACCTAAGCAAGGCGAAAGATATCAAAATAACAGAGTATGTTCTTATAGGAACATTGGGTAGCTTTACCATTGCCATAATAGTAGGTTTTATCTCTTTGGCTATAATATAACAGCGACTGGAAGAGTTGATATAAAAATAAAAGTCTGCATCTCCGAAGATGCAGACTTTTATTTTGTCCGTTAGAAATGGATCGACGCCACGGCTTTACCCAGAATATGCGAAGGCGGACACCACCAAAGCTGTCGGGAAGATTGGGTTTCGTCAGATTGCTTTATCTCATTTGAAATGCCGTAATAGAGGATTTCGGGATGTTGAGGATCGTGCTTTATCTCTACAATTCGTCCGTAAAGTCTATCACCCGAAGGCGATTCGACCGGACTGAATACCACAACATCTCCCCTCTTTAGCGGGCTATAAAATCTTTTCTGAATAAGCACCCAAGCCCTTTCCGAATGCTCTCCTTTCTCTATATTATTATGGACACGCACAGGCTCCCATAGGAAAACCCTTATAAGCAGAAGCACAAACAGCAAGAGAAGAACCCCGATAGAGATCTTGACCGTCCTACGTTTGGGTGATCTGTCTTTCTGCTTTCCGCTCTGAGCCATATACTATCTTGTTGCTTATTCTATCTTGGAAGATGGCAGAAGAAGCCTGTTCCAGCGAATCTTTCCACTAAATAGCTTTTTGTCTTTGTTGAGTGAAAGCCAAACCCAAACAGGTGAACCGACAATATGATCCTCAGGAACGAAGCCCCACGAACGGGAGTCGGCACTGCGATGTCTGTTGTCCCCCATCATAAAGTAGTAGTCCATCTCGAAGGTATAGCTGTCCGAAGGCGTACCATCAATATATATCCGATCCTCTTTTACCTCTACTGTGTGCCCTTCAAAGTTCCTTATACAGCGTATATATACAGGAAGATTCTCCGGAGTGAGTGTTATGGTTGCTCCTTTTTTAGGTATCCAGATAGGACCGTAGTTGTCTCTACTCCAAGACTTCTTCATGTCTACAGGATAAGTAGGATCGTCTTCCGCAGACGGAGAGGGCTCTACAACAACATTCTTAACGGATGATATAGCTTTGATCTTCCCGAGCATATCCTGAGTTAAAGGAAGTTGATAGACCACGCCATAGCTTCCATTAGGCAAGGTATCCAGCTGTAAGTAACGGAAGAAAGGCGCTAAATCGCTCACCAAAACCTTTCGGTCGTCCATTGCAATCTCCAAATCGTCAAGCTGTTGATCGGGTAAAGGTCTGCCGTCTGTCTGTACATAATAGGTGTATTGCAGATTCTTTGGGTCTTTAATCCTTTGACCATTAATATATACGTCATTGCTTCTCACTTCAAGCGAATCTCCGGGAAGCCCTATACACCTCTTTACGTAATGTTCACGCTTATCCACCGGTCTGTAGATAATGTCTCCAAAGCGCTCTTTATTCTCCCAGACGTGCTTCCTGCCGTGGATATTCACAAGGGTATAGTAGTCCGGATTTTGTTCTCGGAGTGCTACGGTGTCTCCCGCAGGGAAATTAAAAACGACAATATCATTTCTTTTTACCGACCCGAACCCTTTCAGACGACGATATTCACACTGCGGCTTATCCAAGTAACTCTTTCCTCCCCATGGAAAAGTATTATGCAAGAGAGGGAAAGATATTGGAGTTTGTGGCATTCGAGGGCCATAACTCATCTTGGAAACGAATAGAAAATCTCCGACAAGGTAGCTCTTCTCCAGTGAAGAGGTGGGAATCTGGTAGTTTTGAAAGAAAAACAGGAAAAAGATCTGTACCGAGAAGACCACAACAACGATATCTTCCAACAGCTTCATAGCACTTACCACCTTTGGATTCTTGGAAGACTTCCACCAACGCCAGTTGATTTTCTTTGTAATGTAGCCATCTATGATAAGTGGTACACCGAGCCAAAACCAAATCGAACCCACCCAAATACAAAAGGCGATGTATAGAGTGAGAACGATGATAAACTTAATCCACGTTTTTATAGGTTTATTTTTTAGTATCTCTTTGTTCATTGTTGCTGTTCTAAGTCTGTATATTCCAGTCCAAAAACTCTATCCTGAGGCATCTAAACTGCCTTGTTCCCAATAGGAACCCACTATATAGAGCTTTTGTATAAGTCCTCCCAAAGGTACATAAATATTTGCAATTTGTCTTGGATACTCCTGACTGTGATAAGAATAGAGAAAAAGAGGCTACCCGAGATAGTCCCGAGCAGCCTCTTTATGTATTACTTTTTCTCCGCAAAGGGAGTCAAAGTTAGAGTTCTATTTACTTCTCTTCTCTGTTTTTCTCTTTTCTGCTTGCAATCATGTAAGCTATCGGAGAAGCCACAAAGAGTGTACTGATAGTACCTATCACGACTCCAAGAATCATTGCAAACGTAAAGCTTCGGATTGTTGGACCTCCAAGGATGAAGATTACAATGATAGTGATAAGAGTTGTAAGAGATGTATTGATTGTACGAGCAAGAGTAGAGTTCAATGCGTTATTGAATACATCTTTCTTATTCTTGTTCGGATAGATACCCGATACCTCACGGATACGGTCGAATACCACCACGGTGTCGTTGATAGAGTAACCGATAATAGCAAGCAAGGCGGCTATGAACGTTGTATCAACCTCCATAGAGAATGGCATGATCTTCCAAAGAATAGCATATAGAGCTATAATAGAGAATGTATTCAACGTTACGGATACAAATGCTCCTACCGAGAAGGCGATATCACGGAAACGTATAAGGATATAAAGAGCCATGAAGATAAGAGAGATTGTTACAGCAATAAGAGCGTCTCTCTGAATATCGTCTGCCATGGTTGCTCCCACTTTTTGCGAGCTTTGTACATACTTATCTACAAATGTATCGAAAGAAGTACCGGCAGGCAACAAGCTCTTCACGCCTTCAAATACAAGCTTTTCAACATCTTCATCCGTATTCGGATCTGTATCTGTTATACGATAGTTGGTAGAGATACGAACTTGGTCGGGAGTACCGATGTTGATTACACGGACATTGCCTTCGAGTTCGTCGCTCAACATAGAAGCCACTTCTACGGTAGATACGTTCTGATCGAACTTAACGATATAGTTGCGACCACCGGTGAAGTCGATACCGGCATTTAGCTTAACAGTGAACAGAGCCACAATACCTATGGCAAGAAGAGCACCGAATGCCGAGAACGAAATCTTTTTCTTGCCTAAGAAGTTTACTGCCGGATTCTTAAGGAAGTTCTTTGAGATACCTGTTGTGAAGGTAATCTTATCCATCTTTCCTTTCTTCGCCATTGATTCGAAGATAAGACGAGTAATGAACACCGCTGTGATGAACGAACAGATAAGACCTACAACAAGTGTAGTGGCGAAACCACGAATAGGACCTGTACCGAACATAAACAGGATAATACCTGTAATGATAGTAGTAACGTTCGAGTCTATAATCGCGGAGAAAGCATTGCCGTAACCATCCTTGATGGCTCTTTGCATATTCTTACCTGCTGCAAGCTCTTCCTT
Source organism: Porphyromonas sp. (assembly GCA_030529525.1). GTDB lineage: Bacteria > Bacteroidota > Bacteroidia > Bacteroidales > Porphyromonadaceae > Porphyromonas_A. Next base: position 30,832 of record JAUMWS010000002.1, read on the forward strand.
GATACGCTCGAAGATAAGCACGTTGGCATCCACCGCCATAGCAAGCGTAAGCACAAGACCGGCAATACCTGCAAGTGTAAGTACGGCATGCAAAGAAGCCAAGATACCGAGCGTAAAGAAGAAGTTGAGCACAAGAGCAAGATTCACAACCATACCCGGAAGCAGACCGTAAACCAAGCACATGTACAACATAAGGATAACAAGAGCAATGATAAATGAGATCACCCCTGCCTTGATAGCCTCTTTACCAAGAGACGGACCAATAATATCTTCCTGAACGATATCTACAGATGCTGCCATCTTACCACTTTTAAGAGTGTTGGCAAGGTCATTTGCTTCGTCCATTGAGAAGTTACCGGTGATACTTGATACACCGTTAGGAATTTCACCATTTACCACAGGAGCGGAGTAAACAAGACCATCAAGAACGATAGCCACCTGCTTTCCTACGTTGTCTCGAGTGATACGAGCCCACTGCTTAGCACCTTCATTGTTCATGTGCATAGATACTCCGACATCGCTTCTACCTACGTGGTTATTAACTTCCGCACGAGCTTCGGTTACAACCTCACCGGATAGAGCGGCAGAGCCATCTCTTTTAGAACTCTTAAGTGCATATAGAGCATATACTTTTCCTTCTTCGGAATAAGGTTTTGCAGACCACTTAAGATAGATATTACGTGGGAGCTGAGCCTTCACTTCCGGGATAGAAAGAAGAGAGTCTATCACTGCCATATCCGCAGCTTGAGCGTAACCAACGATAGCTCCCGGAGCAGCTTCTCCATTGACGCTTGCGTTTAGAGAAAGAATAGAAAGGAGAGGATTGTCTCTCTTTTGCTCTTCTGAAGATACTTCAGGTTCTGTTCCTGCTTGAGCTTGCACCTGTTGGCTAAGATCTGTGCTGTCTGCTTCTGCAACGGCCTTTTCTGTCTCAACCGAAGGAGTTTCCTCTTCTGCTGCCGGAGTTTCTTCTGCCACAGCAATCTCTGTTTCTTGTAGAGAGCTACGTCTGTTAAGGGTAGCAAGAGCATCGTTTGCATTTAGAAGAGGGCGGAACACCTCAGACATATCTGCTGTTTCCCAGAACTCAAGGTTCGCAGCTCCTTGTAGAAGCTTACGTACACGTTCGGGTTCTTTGATACCCGGTAGCTCTATAAGGATACGGCTGTTGTTTTCCAATCTTTGAATGTTTGGAGCCACAACCCCAAAGCGGTCTATACGGTTACGAAGCACTTTGAAAGAGCTGTCAATAGCTTCGTTCACTTCGCTTCTAAGTACTTTTTCTACGTCTGAATCGGATGCAGTAGTGGAGATTCTGTCCTTTAGTTCGAGCGTGCTGAAGATTGCTGCAAGTCTCGCACCCGGATCTGCCTTATGAAACTCTTCGATAAAGAGAGTTACGAAATCCTTTTGGCTTTGAGTCTTTTTCTTGTTGGCCTCTTCGATTGCCTTCAGGAAGTTTGGATCCTGACTGTTACCGGAAAGAGAGCGCAATACGTCTGCCTGATTGAGCTCAAGCACTACGTTCATACCCCCCTTAAGGTCGAGACCCAATCCGATCTCTTGAGCACGTACTTCTTTTAGTGTGTATCCGAACCACACTGTCTTGTTAGAGAGCGAATCCAGGTATCTGATCTCCTTCATTGGATCGCCTTGAGCATACTCCTTAGCAGCCGACGTATATCTGCTCGAAACGAAAGAGAACGAGAGATACCACGCACTAAGCACCACCATAAGGAGAGCTACAATCTTGACTAAACCTTTGTTTTGCATCTGTTTGTGATTATGTTATTAAATTTTATTTCGTTTGTTCAATCTGCTTCAGACGTGTGCCCAAGTTTGACACTAAGACACTTTGATTGGCAAAGATACAATTTTTTACTATTAAAAATCATATCTCCAAGCTACTTTGTTCATAAAAATGAGCTCTTTGCATGGTCTGCTTTGTATCCGGATTGCTTTCCCCTTCTGCTCTTGAGATATTTATCCGGCATCGCCTCCGAAATTCTCTTGTTTCCATCTCTTTTTGGAGGTCGAAAATAGCGGTTTTCAACACCCGAAAGAGCCTTAAAAGAGTTCACATTAACCGATTTGAAAAACTTATCGAACAGGTTTATTACTCTCTCTAAACCGACCAAAAACTTAAAATCAAGCTTTGATTTTGAGTATTCAAAAGTCGATTTGCAGAAAACACGCTTTGACTTGCACCATTCAGGCTTTGATTCCCAACTCTTGACAGGATAAAATGAACCTTTATCCACGTCCGAAAGAGTTTGTAGACGTACTGATTGAATTTTCTCAAAAGATGCGGAAAAGTTTAGGCCGACTATACCACTCTAAGCAGAAAAGAAGAAACAAAATGGCAAGCAAGAGAAAGGAAACGATCCATCAACACGCAGAGAAATAAAAAACCTCTCACAACAGAGGATTCTGAAGGAGAGGTGTGCAAGATGAATCTGTATGAGGGTCGGGCAAAAACATCGGATAAGAGAGCGGAGCGTGTTCTTCCGAATCCCCGTCCGAAAGTTGCTGCTGCTCTTCCCACGCTTGATATTCCAAGACCAAAGGATGAGGAGAAAGTGTCTGAGGGTCAAAAGCAAACAGATCTGCGCTCTGCTGCCAAGCTGTACCGAGAAGTCGGAACCCTCTCTTACTATAATAAGGTATAAGCTCCTCGGTGGCAGGAATAAGAATGGCTTCTCCACGCCCCCACTCCTTACGCCAAGCATCCAGTGCAAAGTCGATAAGCCTGCTCATCACTCCTTGTGCACGATAATCGGAATCTGTCACCAAGGCATAAAGATAAGCCACAGGAGGGGCATCTGCAGGAGTGGAGTAAATATATGGAACGGCTTGCAGAGCAGCCACAACCCTATCGCTCTCCCTATCCATAGCCAGAAAAGAGGTTCTTAACGGGATAGCGACACTCTCCACAAAGCGAGAAAAAAGCAGTTCATAAGGACCAAAGGCTTCCACCATAAGCCCGAGCATCTCTCTGCAATGCGAATGACCAATCCAAACAGTATCTTGTGGAATACGATAGAGATATGGTATGAAAAAGTCCGAATCAGTCATCGGTATTGATTATTACAATATTCTTTTCCAACAATATATCGGGCTTGTAAGAGAGTTTAGCCTTTCGCAAACCCTCCACGCCAAGATCCTCTTCCCTATTTATATATGTATACTGTTCCGGTATATGACGAGCAAACTCCCGGTTGATCATCGCAAAAGCTTCCGGAATGGCAGGATCCGCCTTTTCGATACTCACATCAAAGGTGTTTCCGTTAATAGGCATCCCCATACTGAAAGCCACGATGTTTCCATCCACTCGAATGGCTCCGCCGGTAAGACCTATAGCCTCCCTCTGTTTCAAAGAGCGGCAGATAATCTCCCTTTCTGCGTTAATCTCCTCCGTCTCACCCCTGAGAGCAAACCACCTGTTCTCTATCTCCATACACTCCATGGCATTGGAGTCCGTAATGGATTCATAGGTATAGTTCGGATAAGAACGTTCAAATTTGTTGATATGATTGCGTTTGGACTGCAACTTCTTGCCGGACAAAGTACAGAGTTTTTCCCTTTCGTATATATAGTCGTAGTAGTCCCTATTCGGAAGAAGGCGATATCTGTTGGGCAGTATCTTATCCAAAAGCTGTAAAGAAGGCTCGGTAATACTCATGAGAAGAAGGTTTTCTCCGTTGGTACAACAGTCGCACATCATATCGGCAAAGACATCTTTCAGCTGTTCAACCTCTCCTATCGGCATGAGATACGCAGGGCGAGTGCCATTGTCCGTCATAAACCGAACCACCATAGCACCTTTATGAAAAGCGATTTGAGTTTTGTAATGACTGCTCCAATTGTACAAGTTGGAAAAACTAAGGTCACAATTTTGATATGGAGACTCCAATACAAACTGCTGTATACTCTCTTTATCTTGTAGTGTTATGGGGCGAAAAGCAATCTTCATTAGCTATCTTTTTATGGAAGAACTTTCAAAATCAGGCACAAAGATAGCGGTTATTATTGCCTTATCCAACAATATTTTGTACCTTTGCGCCGTTACGCTAAAAACAAATATTCCACATCTAAAACCTCTAAATGAGGTGAGTGTAAGGACGTAAAGTTTGCAGAAGTCAGAAAAAATAGCTTACTTTGCGCTCCCAAATGCACGCAATTGATTTATTTTAGTAACAACAATAACGATAGCAACGATGTCAAAAATTTGTCAAATAACCGGGAAAAGAGCGATGGTGGGAAATAACGTTTCTCACTCTAAGAGACGCACTAAACGAGTATTCGATGCGAACCTCTTCGACAGAAAGTTCTACTGGGTGGAAGAAGACTGCTGGATCCGTATCAAAGTATCTGCAGCAGGTTTGAGACTGATCAATAAAATCGGTTTGGATGCCGCTCTTCGCAGAGCAGCAGAAAACGGTACTCTTAGAAAGTACACTCTACTCTAATTTTTCTAATCTATTCACTTTAATCCCGAAAATTACTTATGGCTAAGAAAGCAAAAGGTAATAGAATCCAAGTGATCCTTGAGTGTACCGAACACAAAGAGAGTGGAATGCCAGGTACTTCAAGATACATTACCACGAAAAACAGAAAGAATACAACACAGAGACTTGAGCTTAAGAAGTACAATCCTATCCTTAAGCGCATGACTCTTCACAAAGAAATTAAATAACACACGTATAAACTATGGCAAAAAAAGCAGTGGCGTCCTTCAAAACGGGTGACGGGCGTACATACTCCAAGGTTATTCGCATGGTGAAATCTCCTAAAACAGGTGCTTATGTATTTGAAGAGGAGATGGTTCCTAACGATAACGTAAAGGAAGCTCTTGCTAAGAAGTAACCCTCTTTATCCCAATACAAAATCGGATAAGTAAAGGGAAGAAAGGCAAGACTGCTTCACCCTACCGCTTAAGAAGAATGTAGTGGTAAAGCTTCCGAAAGCTGACCGAGGCTTTACATTTGAATTAAGCAAACTATATACATCAAGAAACAACAAAACAAAACATTAGAAAGACATGTATTTAGATTCAGCTAAAAAAACTGAGCTTTTCGAGAAATACGGCAAAGGCACAAACGATACAGGCTCACCAGAAAGCCAAATCGCTCTGTTCACTTTTAGAATATCACACCTAACAGAGCACTTGAAACGCAACCGCAAGGACTTCAATACAGAACGCTCTCTAAAGAGACTTGTTGGTAAGCGTCGTCGTCTTCTCGATTACCTCACCAGAGTTGACATTGAAAGATATCGTGCTATAATTAAGGAACTTGGCATCCGTAGATAATAACAATCTATATCTGAGACAAAAGGTTTCCTTAAGAAAAATATGGCAGTTGATAGCTGCCTGAATACAAAGAGGGTGAGTCAAATATTCAGTTTTTGATTCACCCTCTTCCTTTACTCCAAATAGGATATAAGAGTTCACAACAACACCCGACAATATGCAAATGTTATCCCTGACAACTCCATCTCTTCTTTTCAGTGCAATTTCCCTCATACTTTTGGCATTCACCAACAGATTTTTATCCTATGCATCTGTGGTTCGGAACCTTCAGGAGCAGGCAGAAAGACACCCCGAGCAGAATCACATACCCCAGATACAAAACCTATACAAAAGACTTAAGCTGGTAAGGATAATGCAAAATCTGGGGACGGCAAGCTTTCTGATGTGCGTGGTATCCATGCTCGCCATATTCATGAGTCTGGATGACATGGCAACCTATACCTTCTTTTTGGCCCTCGTACTACTTGCTGTCTCTCTCGTCGTATGCCTTTGGGAGATTCAGATATCCATAAAAGCACTCCAAATCAATCTGGATCGCCTGTTCCTCTCAGAGAAGAGAAGGAAACAGAGAAATATGGATAACAAAACCGTCGAAACCCTTGCAAAAAGAAGGCGCAGACCTGCTAAAAATGGCACAAAGCAGGAAATAGAACAACTTCTCAACAAGGACAAAGAAAATATTGTTCAAAAAAGCAGGAAGGGTTTGCAGGATTAAAAAAAAGTCTCTATCTTTGCATTCGCTAAACCTCCAAAGGAGAACAGCATAGAGCCTTGGCCCATTCGTCTATCGGTTAGGACGCAAGATTTTCATTCTTGAAAGAGGGGTTCGATTCCCCTATGGGCTACTAAAGAAAATAAACTAAAGATTATTAGATAGAAAATTTAGACATGGCAAATCATAAGTCTGCACTTAAAAGAATAAGACAATCCAGAGCACGTCGCTTGCGCAATCGCTACTATGCTCGTACTATGCGTTCATCTGTTCGCAAGTTTAGAGCTCTAACAGATAAAGCTGTTGCATTAGAGAGACTTCCGGAAGTGGTTTCAATGCTCGACAGAATGGCTGGCAAAAGACGCATTCACAAGAATAAAGCGGCCAATCTTAAGTCTAAGCTGACTCGCTTCGCAAATAGCCTATAACAGTATCAAGTAAGAAGATCGACTTCTTGGCCCATTCGTCTATCGGTTAGGACGCAAGATTTTCATTCTTGAAAGAGGGGTTCGATTCCCCTATGGGCTACTAAAATAAGACAAAACAAAGGCTTGTTCTCTCATTTGGGAGAATAAGCCTTTTTGTTTTAATATAGTTCAGTTAAGAAAGAAACAGAACCACGCTACAAGAGAAAGCTTATGGTATTTCTTTGGCAACTATTCCGCACATTCTTCATAATAGGAGGCTTCACATTCGGAGGCGGTCATGCCATGCTACCTATCATACAAGAAGAGATTGTAAACAAGAAAAAATGGCTCACAGATAAGGAGTTCATAGATCTTTTTGCTGTAGCCCAATCTCTACCCGGAGTATTTGCCGTGAACATGTCTATCTTTATAGGTTACAAGCTTAGAGGCCCGATCGGTGCTGTTGCTTGTGCTCTTGGAGCCACCTTACCCTCATTCCTTATTATTCTTATCCTTGCTCTCTTCTTCTCCCAAATTAGAGAGAATGAGTATGTGGAGAGAGTATTCAAAGGTCTTCGCCCGATTGTTGTGGCAATGATAGCCGCTCCGGTTTTTCAGACATGGAAAAAGCTTCATCTTCCAAATACGAGTATATGGATTCCCGTTGCGGTAGCCATTGCCGTTTGGTACTTTGGAATATCTCCCATTGCCGTCATTATAGTGGCAGGTGCTCTTGGTTACATTTACACAGAACACATTAGAAAAAGACTTCATTCCGAGCAAAAATAACCGCCATGATCTACTTAGAACTCTTTTACGTCTATCTCAAACTGGGCTTCTTTGGCTTTGGCGGAGGCTACGCAATGCTCTCTCTCATACAGGACGAAGTGGTAGTGAAACATCAGTGGCTCACTTCACAAGAGTTCACGGACATTGTTGCCATCTCTCAAATGACACCCGGACCTATCGGCATCAACAGTGCCACGTATATAGGCTATGTTGTTACCGGCTCTGTTTGGGGCAGTCTTCTCGCCACGGTTTCTGTGATGCTACCGTCGTTTCTTCTGGTTTTTATCATCTCCTACTCTTTTTCCAAGTTTGCCAACAACAGGCATGTAGAAGCGGTTTTTAAGGGTATCAGACCTGCAGCTATCGGGCTTATAGCCTCTGCGGCGCTGCTTCTCTGCAATAGCGACAACTTCATAGACTATAAAAGCATTCTCTTTTTCGGCATTGCTCTCTGGGTAACTCTTAAGAAACTTTTGCATCCTATCCTCACAATCATCTTAGGTGGGATAGTCAGTTTTATTGTCTACTCCATCTGGTAAATTTGCTCATAATCGCCCTTTATTGTAGAAAAAGCAGCGATTTTATGGGTATCAATAAAAATAAATTGCCAAATCTTTGGCGCAATGAATATATTGAACTAATTTTGCAGGGAAAGAAGTATTGTTCAATATATAACTCTCAAAAAAAAGTTATGAAAGCAAAAATTTTCAAATTCGCCTTGGCTACTGTTTTCACTCTTGCTTTGGCTTCTTGTTCAGGTAACAAGTCTGCAGAAACTACAACTGAAGAAACAGTTGCTCCTGTAGAAATAGTAGAAGTAGTAGAAGAAACTCCAACTGACAGCCTATCTTGCGAAGGTAAGGAAGGTTGCGAGCACAAAGAAAACTGCGAAAACAAGGAAGGTTGCGAGCACAAAGAAGGTGGCGAATGCGCTAAAGATAAAGCATAAGGCGAAATAGAGTAAGACAGAAAGAAGATACATCTGGTATCTGTCTTAGAAAAAGTAAAAAGCGGAACAAGGCAAAAAGCCTGTTCCGCTTTTCTTTTTGCCTTAACGTTTATCTTTGATACGATCTATCATCCCCTAAGAGAGCGATGCGATAATGGGCAGATACTCAATATGATTTTATCCCATATAGAAGATTAAATATCACAGATTAGGCATCAGGTTCCGAAAGAGCCCAAATCAAAACAGCTTTGAATGCCTTTCGTAAAACGTCTGTACAGGAACATAAATCTCTTCAATGCCTTTAAAATATCGCCTTCAAGATTCGACTTCTAAAAATCAAGGGGTGATTTGTAGCATTCAAAGCTTGCTTCCTCACAATTGAGCTCTGATTACAAACTCTAAATCTGTTTGGGGATAAAAAAGAACTCTATCAGACAACTTTGCAAACACGGTTACGAGATAATTGAAACAAACAGGAGGGAGAATATTTTCCCTTTAGAAGAATAGAGTCGGAACCTCAAGCAAAAGATTTTAGCAGATTGCTGTGAAAATATAGAGACAAAAACAGTACCTTAGCTACCGGCTAAATGGAAAACAAAATGAAAATATGAGAAAAATAATCTTGATATTGGCTCTCTGCCTGGCTTCGTTTTACGGACATGCACAATCGGATCCGAAAGTGAACAAACAGGTACAAGCTGTCCGAATGGCATACAATAAAGCGGGTCAAAGTGCAGAACAAGCATCAAAAGCGAAAGAGAAAGAAAACTATATGGCTCTCACCATGTCCCGAAATATGCCGGGCAATGGTCTCTGCTATCTGACATCCGAATTTTTCTTTCTTCCCGGCTCTGATGAAGACCGTCCACTCAGCGATCTCTATCTTGTACGGACATCATGGAACTATGCGACACGCAAATTTTACCGAGAGTTCTTGTTTTATGTAGAGTAAATCTTTATGTAAAGTATAGTTTTATTTACTGATATATCATTCTATTACTTAAGTAATTGCCTATATAACTTTTCATAAACTCTTTCCATAAATATATTTGTATTACATAGGCAATTTAGCCGGCATTAAAACAATATTTTATGGAAAGAGATATTAATCAACTTGTTTCGGAGTGTTACCAATTTTTGGTTAAGAACAATTATACTCCCAGCACACTGTTTCAGTACAAATCATTATGGAATCGTGGCATTCTTTCATACATGGAAACTAAAGGGGAAACTATTTATTCTGAAAAGTTAGGAAGTGACTTTATCGTAGATTGCTATCCAGATACGGATAATAGCCCGACTGCAACATCCATGTCAAGAAGCATTCGTTTTCTAAATGACTACCTTAAGCTTGGGTATGTGAGAGAAAAAGCATTCCAACCTATAGATTATCCTTTGTGTGGAGAAATCGGTTCCTACATGGAATTGTTTATTTCTCATTTACAAGAAAATAGGAGAAGCCCAATTACAATAGGTGGATACAGGAGAGGATTATACCGTTTTTTGACCTATCTTACAAAACAAGGGGTAACCACTGTAAATTCAATAAAAGAGCATCACATATTACAGTTCATCTCAACTTGGGAAAATTCAAAATCAATCATAGTCGGCTACTTGCATGTATTATTTCATTTTTGGTATGAGAATCATATTACCGCAAGTAATTATGAGGAAATTTTGAAAGCATACCGATGGCGTAGGAAAGAACGTATTCCCTCTTTTTTCAACAAGGAAGAGCTCATGTGCATTGAGCATTCCATTGACAGGGGCGGTAGTGTAGGGAAACGGGACTATGTCATGTTTCTGCTGGCAAGCCGTCTTGGGCTTAGGGCTTCCGATATTGCAAAACTCAAGTTTGCGAACATAGACTGGGAAAAGAATGAGATAACCATCATTCAATACAAGACGGGCAAAAAAATAATATTGCCGCTATTGACAGACATTGGCAATGCCATCATCGACTATCTTCAATATGGGCGTCCAAAATCCACTTCTCAACAAATCTTCATATCGTCCAGAGCACCATATAAACCAGCCACATCCAGTATCGTATGTGGAGCAATTAGGAAAATAATCTAAGAATCTGATATTGCAGTAGGAAACAGACATCACGGAGCACATTCCTTACGGCATAGTTTGGCAAGTTGTCTTATAAACTATGAAACCCCGATACCCGTCATCACCGGTATTTTGGGACATGAAAGCAGCACCACTACCATGACATATTTACATCTGGATATCAATTCGTTACTTAAATGTTCACTTCCAGTTCCAGCAGTTGATGATAATTTTTACACACAAAGAGGAGGGGCTTTCTATGAGTAGGAAAATAGAATATAAAAGCGTATTGTCTTTCTATATCGAAAGATTTGTGGCATTAAAAGAAGCTGTAGGATATAATACACGTGGAATCAAGTATAAAATGTTTGAAATAGACAATTTCTATGTTGAGAATGACATCAAAACGCCTGTCATCACAAGGGAAATCATAGATAAATGGCGCAGTACCAGAATAAATGACAGTATCGGTACTTTACATGGAAAATATTCCACATGGGCCCAATTAGCCCGATTCATGAGTAGAAACGGATGCGAATGCTACATTCCCCAACTACCACGTTATACACGCAGTATGAGGGATGGATATGCCCCTTATATATTCACACATGAACAAATGAAGAATATCTTTGCCTGTAGCGAGAGACTGAATTTGCGTAATAATGACGTGAGGAACACCTTATTTTGCGTTCCCGCAGTTATTCGCTTGCTTTATAGCACAGGCATTCGGATTTCCGAAGCCTTATCCATAAGGAATGAAGACATTAATATGAATGACAGATATATCCATATCCGCAAAAGCAAAAACGGATGTGAACGTCTTGTTCCGATAAACAATGAACTCAAGTCGGTTATGGAACAATACCGGCACTATCGAGATAAGATGCCATTGAAGGATATCAACAAATCAGATAAGCAGTTTTTCATAAAACCTGATGGAACGGCGTGCCAACAACAGGCAATCTATAAATGGTTTCGGAAAATTTTACGCAAGTGTGGCATACCATATACAGAGAATAATCAAGGACCACGTCTTCATGACTTGCGCCATACAATGGCAGTACATGCGTTAGAGCAGATGGTTCGTAACGGCATGGATTTATATGTTTCCATGCCGATTATATCCGCATGTCTGGGACACAAATCTCTTTCCGCCACCGGACAATACGTCAGATTAGCTCACGAAATGTTTCCGGAATTAGCCGAACAGTGCTCGCTCCTCACCTCATTCGTATATCCTAATATATAAGCCTATGAAAACAAGCACGGACTTTGCAATACATTTAAGTCGCTTTTTATCGGAATATCTTCCCCATGAAAGGGGTATGAGCCATCATACGGTACTTGCATACAGAGACACATTCATGCAATTTATCCGTTATATGAAAGCAGAGAAAAAGATATCGGTTGAAAAATTGACATTAGATAAGTTGTCAAAGGAAGTTGTTACTGATTTCCTTGAATGGGTACAAAATGAACGTAATTGTAGTACATCTACTCGCAATTATCGGTTGGCAGCAATACATTCTTTCGTATCATATCTTCAATATGAAGATATTGCACAACTTGACAGATGGCAAAAAATATTGTCCATTAAAATGAAAAAGGTGGAACAAAAAACAATTAATTTCCTTACGGTAGATGCCATAAAACTTCTATTGGAACAGCCTGATAGAACGACACCGAAAGGGAGAAGGAATTTAGCCCTGTTAGCTCTGATGTATGATACTGGGGCAAGAGTTCAGGAAATTATAAATCTGACACCGGAAGCTGTCAATATAGCAAGTACGCCATACACTGTACGTTTGTTTGGAAAAGGGCAAAAGTATAGAGTTGTTCCGTTAATGGAAGCGCAAGTTCTACTATTGAAAAAATATATGGAGGAAAACCATTTGATGGAAACATGCCATTTGAAACATCCACTGTTTTTTAATAGCAGAAAAGAAAAATTGACACGGGCAGGCATTGCATATATCTTGAATACCTATGTGGAAATGGCAAGAACAATCAATCCTCAAATTATCCCGGATTCAATCAGTTGCCATTCCCTCCGGCACAGTAAAGCGATGCATCTGCTTCAAGCCGGAGTTAATTTGGTTTATATCCGTGACATTTTAGGACATGTTTCTGTACAAACAACGGAGGTGTATGCTAATGCCGATTCCCAACAAAAAAGGGAAGCTCTCGAAAAGAACTATATAAAATTGATACCGGAAACTGAAACAACCCGACAATGGGACAACAACCGGAATTTGCTGGAATGGTTAAAGAACTTTGGTAAGTATTCATTGAAAGAATGAGAATCTGGCAATCCAACAGGAAAGTCAAACTCTCATTCTTTGTTCTAATTTTATGCTAAGTCGTATTGTAAAGTGTTTATATAATCAATTGAATATCAATGGCAATTATAATTATACTTTACATAAAGATTTACTCTACATAAAAGGCAAAGGTTAGTTGTTGGACTTTTCCGAAGTTGTCCTTGATGTACAATCAATGGTCTGGCTAACTGCCGACTGTGAAGTGTAATACAAGCGAAACTCCTCCCTCATTAGCGGATAGCGGTCGTTGGGCTTGAATACCAAGCTATCGTCCATTTTTAGGATGCCCTTGCCTTCGGGTTTGAAGTATCGGAGGGTGTATTGGGTATTGGCAAAATCACCCAAATTGCAGCTATCATCATCTACTTCATCCCAATTTTCCTCATCACTTATATTGCCAATACGGCTTGTTGCAATGAAGTTTACATAATTGTCTATCTTTAAGCAATAGTCTTAACATCAAGTTTCGGATATTATATTGTGTAGAATATGAAAAGTATATTGACCTCCGCACTGAGAGCAACTTTTGTGATTGTGGGACTTATCTTACTGATCCCAAACCTGCAAGCGCAGCAAGGTTATCAACCCACAGCTGACAATTTGAAGGCACGTGAGCAGTTCAGAGACAAAGGTTTCGGAATCTTTCTCCATTGGGGGCTATACAGTATGTTCGCCCAAGGCGAGTGGTATATGACCAATGCCAATATCAACCATAAGGAGTACGCTAAAGCTGCCGCAGGGTTCTATCCTTCTAAGTTCAACGCTGCCGAATGGGTAGCTACGATTAAAGCCTCCGGAGCAGGTTATCTGACTATTACTTCTCGGCATCATGATGGTTTCTCTCTCTGGAATACGAAGTACAGCGACTACAACATCGTCAAAGCGACACCGTTTGGACGTGATGTCCTCGCCGAGCTGCGAGATGAATGCCGTAAGCAAGGGCTGAGATTTCATATCTACTACTCTATACTCGACTGGCATCGTGAGGATTACTATCCTATCGGACGTACAGGGCGAGGGACAGGACGTACCCAACACGGCAAGTGGCAGGAGTACGACGATTTTATGAATAATCAACTCTCCGAACTCGTACGCGACTATGATGCCGATGCCATTTGGTTGGACGGCTGGTGGGATCAGAATATCCATCCCGACTTCGACTGGAATTTGGGGCGCATGTATAGCAACATTCATCGGATCAAACCCGGTTGCCTTGTAGGGAATAACCATCACCAGACTCCTTTTGAGGGAGAAGATTTTCAGATGTTCGAGCGTGATGTTCCGGGGGCCAATACCGCCGGTTTTTCCGGTCAGGATATCAGCCATCTGCCACTGGAGACCTGCCAAACGATGAATGGCATGTGGGGCTATAAGATCGTCGATCAGAACTATAAGTCCGATAGCACGCTCATTCGCCTACTCGTGCAGACCGCCGGACGCAATGCCAATCTTCTGCTCAACATAGGCCCGGAAGCTTCCGGTGCACTGCCCGACTTGGCACTGGACAGACTCGCCAAAATCGGTCATTGGATGCAGACGTATGGTAAGACCGTCAAGGATGGTGTGCGCGGGGGAATCGTTCCTCCTCAGGAATGGGGCGTAACGACACAGCGTGGTAAGACGCTCTACCTGCATATCCTCGACTGGAGAAGCCGTGTGCTTTCGCTCCCTTTAGTGGAGCCTGTATGTAGTGTTAAAGTTTTCGACAGCGGTCGGCCCGTGCCTTTTCGGCAGACCAAGGCAGGACTAACTCTCACTTTCGATAAGGCACCCTCAGAAGTCAATCCGATTGACTACATCGTAGAAGTAACGCTCAAGTAGATGCTACGGCATATAGGATAGGGAACTATCCAAACTATCGCCATCTTTCAGGAGAAATCAATGCATCTATAAAGGTATTACAAAAAGAGAGACAAATCCACAGAAAAATACCCTTTTCACGATAAACCTGAATACAAAAAGAGATAAATGTATTTGGAAGTTGCTCTAAAGCCGTCTAAAGAGGGAAATCGAGCCTTGAACAGGAGAAATCGCATCTTGACGTCCACAAGTCAAACCTTGACACCTGCAAATCGTGCCCTGATTTGAATCTCCGAACACGTCCAAATAAAATGGTAAACCTGTTCACCATATTTTGTTTTCAGGAATAAAGGGTCCGCTTATATTTGTATCTTCTGTTGTCAAACAAAAAGGTTACTTCTCTTGGCTAAGATATGCGTACTCCTCCTTATACCTTTCAAGACGCTGATAATCTTTTTCGGACGGATTCGACAACCGTTGAATGTCCATATTATGAGTCAAATCGTTGAGTTTTACAGCCCTTGCCAACGGATGTTTTCCTATGTTGCGAATATAGCAGGCTCTATCATCTGCCGAATGATGGTTGAGTAGATGCAGAGCTTGTCCTATCTCGGCTTTGTCCTCTACTTGCATGGGTGTCCCGACCTCTTGCTCCAGCAGACTCAAAGCCTGCTCTACTGTGTAAGGAGTATCTTCACTTGCATCGTGAAGATAGCCTACTACTTTCTCCTGCCAAGTCTTTCCCAAGGATGCGACAAAACAGAGATGTCCACTGAAATATTCTACTCCTGCTTTGTCCTGCTGTCCTTGATGTAGCCGGTGAGCCACTCTTGCCGCAGCATCAATCCATTTTTCTTGCATAGCTATACTCACTTCTTTGATGCTTGTATCTACAAATCCTTTCCGTTTTTCATCACTACCTGAGTAAGTTTTCGCTCTTTCTGTAGTATTTCTTGCATCTTTCGAACAATATCAGGATGCTCCTCTGCCACATTATTTCGCTCTTCAGGATCGGACGAAAGGTGGTAGAGTTGTGGACGAGGCAGATAGCCCGTCTCTATTTTAGGCCCCCATGTAATCATTGGAGCTCCATTGGATGGTTCTATATATTTCCATTCGGGAGTACGAACAGAGAGAGTTTTATTGGCAGCTTGACTTATAATATAATCGCGATGTGGAGCTTTGCGCTTTCCTAACCATGCGGACAGAGAGGGATAACTATCGGGAGCCGCTCCGTGAGGAAGTTTAATATTTAAAAGTTCGGCAAAGGTTGCCATCCAATCCGCTTGACTCACCAGACGATCGGAGTTTCCACGTCTTTTTTGTCCTTTTGGCCATGAAAGAATGGCAGGGACACGAGTTCCTCCTTCAAAGGCACTATACTTAAAACTACGCAAAGCTCCGGAAGGTTTATGCTCTCCAAGGAGTTCTTCGGCTCTATCCTCGTAGCCATCGTCCACAACCGCTCCATTGTCACTGGAAAGCAAAACGATCGTATTCTCTCTGATACCAAGTTCGTCAAGCGTGCGAAGTAACTCCCCTACTGCCCAATCGAACTGTACAATAGCATCTCCCCTCAAACCCATGCTGCTTTTTCCTCGAAAACGGGGATGAGAAAAGCGAGGGACATGTACGTCGTTCGTGGCATAGTACATAAAGAATGGCTGATCCTTGTGTTCTCGAATGAACTGCACGGCTTTAGCCGTAATACTATCGGCAATATTCTCATCTTTCCACAAAGCCCTACCTCCGCCACGACTATAACCGATGCGCCCTATTCCATTGACAATAGCCATATCGTGCCCATGCGAAGAACGCAGTTGCAAAAGTTCCGGATGAGTCCGCCCCAAAGGCTCTCCATCGAAAGGTTTTTCGTAGCTCACTTCAATGGGAGAAGATGGATCGTAGTTCGCCACACTGTCCTGCTCAATAAAAACACAAGGCGTCCGGTCTGCGGTGGCAGCCATGATATAATGGTAGTCGAAGCCCAAATCTTTCAGTCCGACGGGAAGAGGTTTGTTCCAGTCTTGCTTGCCCGTTTCCGCTCCCAAGCCAAGATGCCACTTCCCAATGGCTGCCGTTGCATATCCGGCCTGCTTGAAGAGATCCGGGAGTGTAAACTGCTCTGGCTTGATAATCATTCCGGCATTGCCCGCAGCCACATCTGTTCCGGGCTTTCTCCAAGCGTATTCTCCGGTAAGCATTCCATATCGGCTTGGTGTACTCGTTGCTGCCATGGCGTAGGCATTGGTAAAACGAATCCCTTCCTGTGCCAACTTATCAATATTGGGTGTAGCCACACCTTTGGCTCCATAACAACCGAGATCGCCGTAACCAAGATCATCGGCATATATAATCAGAACATTGGGACGACTTTTCCCCTGTCCTAACATCATTGCAGGGAAGGTTAGAAAAATCGAACCGAGGAGATACTTTTTATTCATAAATAAAGTTTTATACCGCTGTGTTTATTTCCATCTATTATAAAGACTCCACCTTGAAATGCTCTTTCATCATAACGATTCATCAAAAGGGAAAATCTTCTGTCAAACAATATTTATACAGACAACAGACCAAACAAACCATCTTATTCTTCTCGTAAAAATAGCTTTTTCTACCATAAAGGAGAAGAGCAGAGTGAAGTTCGTCCGAAGAGAAGGCTTTCTATGTTCCCTCTTTTTATCTCAGTCTTTGATACATTCTATCTTTAATACCAAATACGATAAGATCTAAAATAATCCCGCTTCTACGCTTTCCTTCGATTTATTTTAATAATAAAAAAGCACATAATACAAAAGCCACGAAATTTCACAATAAGGCACAATGAAAAATCAATAAGTTGAATTTCAATCAAACAATATTATAAGAAAAACTACAAAAACAACATACATATTAAAAAAATAGAGCTATCTTTGTGCAAAGATAAGAGGTATAGTAAAAGTGGATTTTGAAAATACAGAATAAAAAAAATGCAATATCTGCTTTTAGACTGAGGACTTATTTCAAAATACATCTTTATACTTTTACTTTTAAACTACCGCTAATTCATAAAAAAAGAATTAACCCCCTATATTCCGACATATAGGTTTTTGTTAATGGAGTTTTTCCGTATCGATTATACAATTTCAACATGAAAAGATATCCACTCCTATTTTTTTTACTACTTATTAATACACTAGTGGTGAAAGCTCAAAGTCAAAATGACCACAGCTTGACACAAAGTGACTCTCTTCTATTAGAGGCCTATAAATGGTATCCTAAATACGTCACATTTTTACCTTCGAATAAAATTGACTCTGTATTATCATACTCCTATACAGAGATTATTCCCATAATTTTTGAGGTAAATAGGGCGGTCTTAAAAGAGAACGACGAACTAAGAAATATAGTGTCTACAATAAATAGGCTAAAAAAAGACAAGCGTGTCAAAATTTCATATGTTTGGATTGGAGGTAGCGCCTCTCCGGAAGGCTCGATCGAAAACAACAGAAAATTGGGTGAGAGCCGAAGCAAAATCCTCTGCGAATACCTAAAAAGAGAAACGAGTCTGACAAATGAAGAAATCCGAGTAGAAAACCTTTGGGAAGATTGGGCACTTCTCGTCCATATACTCCGGGATAAAAACATTCCCAATAAAGACAAGATTATAGAAATCATTTCTAATGAAAAAGATTGGGAACAGAGGAAAAATCAAATCAAGAATCTTGACAATGGTAAGATATGGAGCACTCTTGTACAAGAGATGTTTCCTCTTCTTCGGAATGCTCGATTGGTTATCGTTTGCTCTGTTGAAGACATACAGGATTTAAGAAAAGAACTCTCTCCACCTTTGAAGGAAACTTCGGCTAAAACCGTACCGCCTACTACACCCTTTGTTGATGATATTGTTATAGAAAATCGTTTTTGGGCGATTAAGACTAATGCACTTTACTTGGGAGCATTGATAGCAAATATTGGGTTCGAGATAGAACTTGGAGAAAAATGGAGTTTAGATCTTCCTGTTTGGTACTCCCCATACGACTATACCCCAACCAGAAAAATACGCTTATTAGCGACTCAACCTGAATTACGTTTCTGGTTGAAAAATGCCGGAGAAGGAAACTTCTTTGGGTTACACTCACATATCGTCGGTTTTAATGTAGCTATCAATGATAATGGACGCTATCAAGACCCTAATCGCGCTCTGTGGGGATTGGGATTGAGCTACGGATATGCCATGCATTTAGACAAAAAGAAGAGGTGGTCACTTGAATTTAATATCGGTGCCGGATTTGCAAAATATGATTACGATGTATATCGTAACTGGATCAACGGCCCAAAGTTTAAGTCCGGCAACAATTTATACTGGGGAATTACAAGAGCCGGAATATCTTTTTCTTATAAGTTCTATAATTAAAGAAACAAATAAGACCACTATCTATGTACAAAAAACATCATATCCTCTCAATCCTTTTACTAAGCTTTATAGCATTAGTCACTTCTTGTGATCCAACTATACACGAGTACCCCCATCCCGTAAAGTCTCATGTTTTCATCAGACCACACATAGACCGGACTCCGCCCTTACTCTATAAAGAGGTTGTGTATGATGAGAAGTGGAGACGTTCGGTAAATCTTCTTGAACCTCTTCCTGCCGCTCCTTATCTATCCAATGAAGGACATTCCGTAAGACTTATCCTTGATATCTACAAGTGTAGTTCTCTGAGAACGACGGCATCTATGCGTCATGAAAAATTGGTGGAAAGAAAAGTGGTCGAACTGAAAAACGATGCACATTCCTATCAAGAAGATTTAAGAGCAGACCTATACGATGGCAACTATTGTGTTTTAGCGTGGGCAGATTATACCAGACGAGGAAACTTAAAAAATACCTACTATAATGCCAATACATTATTAAAGATACTCTCTATCATTCCTCAATATCCATCTGATATACACCTGCGAGATGCTGCCACGGGGCAACAATCTTTTACACTTGATTTCAACCTGGGTCCGGAACACTATCCTGTGCTACCCGGCATTGGACTACAATCTTCTCGTGTTATTCCTGTAATGCTATCGCGTCCTATGGCTCGTTACAAAATAATAGCTTCAGACTACAAGGCTTTTATAGAAGATGGAGGAAAACTTGAAGGCGGCACTGTTAAAGTCGTTTACAAACAGTACATAAGTGTAGGATACGATGTTTCCACACAAGAGCCTAATGAATTCATCAGTACTTATACGTTCAGCACCGATATATTACAAGAAAAGACCAATAAGGAGGGTGAAATTCTCCTCATTGGAGACTACCTTTTTACCAGTTTTGATAAAGAAGACACCGTCATTGCGGACTTCTTCTTCTTCGACTCCAATGGGTTAGAAATCAATCGCTGTTCCAATATTGAGATCCCCTTGAAGCGCAATCACGAAACCATCGTCAAAGCCCTTTTCTTAACCAAGAAGATTGATAATGGAGGACAAGTTTCAATAGATGAAAACTTTGAAGGAGAACATGTAGTAGAAGTATAATTCCTTCCCGTCTTGGAAACTTTTATGGAGAGAATCTAATCATACAATACGAACGAAAGATCAGTCTTCTAATATGACACAATTTACCAATGCTTTGTAGAAGGCATCCCAATAAAAATCGAATATTAATCAACTAATATGTTTATACTGCAATGAAGAAAAAAGCGATCTATTTTATTTTCTCATTACTTCTTTTAGTATCCTGTCACGACAAAGATTTGTCTATCATTGACAAGCAGGTTCCGAATGGGAGCAAAGAAGCAAATGTAAACTTCACATTTACACTTCCTGAAGATGCAGAGCTACAAGGAATGAGATCTGCTCTTTATGGAGAAAACAGCAGTAGTGCAGCAGGAGGAATAACCAATGTGAATCTCGGCAATGAGTATGATCTCCGCTATCAATTGGCTATCTATCGCATAGACCCCTCCGGGCCTATAATTGAAGCAATAGCTCCGATCAAAAAGGTTGTAGATAGCTATCAACCCGTATCTTTTGCTTTACGCTTGACGCCGAATCGTACCTATAAAGCCGTAGTGTGGGCAGATTTTGTAGCACAAGGTACCAATACAGACTTGCACTACAATACTTCTGACTTCAAGAATATAACCTACAACGATCCTAATAAAACGGATATTTTGAATCAGGAAAGTCGTGATGCATACTTTATCGTCAAAGAATTTACTCTGAATGATCAAGATATTACCGAGAATCTGATTTTGAAACGTCCTTTCGCAAAGGTACGAGTAGTGACTACAGATTGGGGGCTATACGATTTAGAAAAAGCGGACAACTTCAAAGTCACCTATTATGGTTGTAAACGTTTTACCGGCATTAATACAATAACAGGAGAAGCAACAGCCGAAGAGCTTCCAATTCCCGGAACTGTAACCTATACCGGCCAAATAGATAAAACCACAAAAGAGTACTCTCTCAGCTATGACTTGAGCGAGAATAATAGGACTCTGACTGTAGACTATCTCATGACAGACCCAACAGAACAGACACCTATTCATATGGTATTTGAGGCACTCAGTGGAGATACCAGAATTGCCAAGCACGATCTAAAGACGAATATCCCTATCCAACGCAACTGGCTAACGACAATTATGGGAAATGTTTTGACAACAGACGCCTCATTCACCATAACGATTGATGAAAACTTTATCAACAATTGGGTTGTAGCTGAGGTGTGGTGGAATCCTGCTACTCTTAATCCAAAAGAGCCTCCTTTTGATGCAGCAACAAATACCTACACCATTAGTACTCGTGATGAATTCGCTTGGCTTCCAAACAATACGAACAAGATAAACAATAAGAAGGTTGTCCTAATCAGTGATATTGACATGACCGGAGTTGAGTGGAAACCAATACATGATGTAACCTTTGATTTCGATGGACAAGGTCATACATTGAGAAACTTCTCTCTTAATGGCAAACACAGCACACTATACACTTACTCAGCCCTTGGAGGATGGCTCTCCTATAAGGTAATGGCTTACACCGGAGTGTTTGGAATCTACAATGGAAACATGAGTAATGTAACCTTTGAAAACATCACGATAAATGGTCGTGCTGATGATGCTGTGCACACAGATGAGGGAGGAAATCCTATCAATCACGACAACGAGCCTGCCTACTTTGCAGGTTGTATTGCCTACTCCGGTCGAAATTGGAGTACCACAGCCAACTTCATAAATGTGCATGCGAAACACATAGACATCAAAGCCTCTTCCGCCACAAGAGCATATACACAAAATATAGGAGGTTTATTAGGATGGCTTGGAATAGGAGGAGGAAATACCTCTCTTCAAAACTGTTCCGTGCAGGATGTGTATGTGATTTGTAAAAGTGCTCTCTTTGATGGAGAAGTAGGAGGGCTGATTGGAGAAATCCTTGGAGGACGTGGAGCCATAATTCGAAATTGTATCTCTGACAGAGTAACTATCAGAATGACCGGTACCTCAAAAGGCAAAAGTGCATTTATCGGCAATATAAAAGATGGATCAGGTCTCATCTTGGATAAAAATCCACTACCGACCAATGTCCAATATATTAATCACAGGACGGGAGCCCCTATTAACTATACTCCGGAACATCCTCTTTATGGAAAGGTAGATAAAAATGATAATCTAATTGTGATCAACGAACCTTGATTCCATAGTGAATAATCTTACCAATGTATTACAAAGAAATTAATAGTTTTAAAATAATGAGAAAACTTGCATTATACCTCAGTGGTCTCTGCTTGCTTTTTACAGCTTGCCAGGACAAAATAGACCAAGAAATAATAGGAAAGACAGAAGAAAGCAATGTAAATTTCACTCTTAGTCTTCCTGTTGATGGAGAGATAAACACCCGTGCAGCCCTTTACGGAGAAAACAGTAATAGTGCGGCAGGAGGTATTACCAACGTTGATATGACAACATACGATCTCCGCTATCAACTTGCTATTTATCGTGTCGATGGAGCAGAAACTCTTGTGGCTGTGGCTCCCATTAAAAAGATTGTCGACAGTTACCAGCCTGTTACCTACTCTCTACGGTTAACTCCAAACCGGACTTATAAAGCCGTTGTATGGGCAGACTTCGTACGTCAAGGTACAGATGAGGATTTACACTACAACACCTCTAACTTCAAGTCTATCACCTACACAAACCCTGACGAGCACAGAGTCTTGAACGATGAAAGTCGCGATGCTTATTTTGTTACTCAGGAGTTCCAGATAGGAGATACCGGAATTAATCAGACTCTTGTTCTGAAACGTCCTTTTGCAAAGTTGCGCATAATTGCAACCGACTGGGGACTTCACAATCTTGAAATGGCAGATAACTATAAAATAACTTACTACAACTGTAAGCGTTTCAAGAATATCAATGCCGTGACGGGAGAGTCCGAAAGCGACGACCTTCCAGCAACGGAAACAATGTTCTACACCGGCTCTATAAACAAAGCTCAAAAGGAATATGCTCTCAATTATGACCTTAGTGCCAATAACCGTACCGTTGTTGTAGACTACCTTATGACTGACTTGAGCAACCAGACTCCTATTCATATAAAGTTTGAAGCATCCGATGGAACAACCCCTGTGGCAGCTTACAACTTTAAAACCAACATACCTATTCAGCGTAATTGGCTCACAACCATCATAGGAAATCTTTTAACTCACAATGCTACCTTTAATATCTCTATTGAAGAAAGCTTTGCCAACGAGTGGGTTGTGGCAGGAGAATGGTGGCAAGCACAAGGTATCACTCCCAAAGTTCCTGCTTATGATGACGAGACACAAACCTATACAATAAAGACACGAGAAGAATTTGTATGGATGTCCGGAAATGAAGCTCAACTCGTTGGAAAGAACATTGTCCTTGAAAACGATATTGATATGAGCGGTGTTAACTGGAAGCCTATTGTCAATACCGGAACTTATACCTTCGATGGTAAAGGACATAGACTGAGAAATATCTCTATCAATGGTAAATTTGCATTAGAGGGATATAAGGAAGGCGTAAATGCCTTTACAGGAGTTTGGGCAAAGTTTACAGGAACAATGAAGAATGTAACCTTCGAAAACATTACCATAAACGGACGTGCCGATGATGCCGTACATACAGAAGGCGGTGCTCCTGTCGATCATAGTAATGAACAGGCTTACTTTGCAGGTTGTATCGGCTATGCGGGGGCCAATCATAGTGTTCTTGCAGAATTCGACAACGTTCATGTCAGACATATTATTATCAAATCATCCAAAGGCAAAGTTGTTCAAAACATTGGAGGTCTGTTAGGATGGTTAGGAGCAGGTCCTCACACCATGCAAAACTGCTCCGTACTTGATGCCAATCTTGTAAGTGGAAATATCAAGGGAGAAGTCGGCGGACTCATCGGAGAGATTCTTGGTGGACGCGGTATTACTATCAAGAACTGTCAAACAGATAGAATAACTATAAGAATGGGTACAACAACATTCCAGGATCGTTCCGGATTTGTGGGTAAAATCACAAATGGAAAGGGTACAAAGTTTGAAGGTTGTACGGCTCCGACTGTTGTAAAATACATCAACGAGGCAGGAGAGCCGATTACAGATTATGCTCCGGCTCATCCTTTATATGGTCGTTGTGAAAACAATCCGGACGAGCTGCTTGTAACTCCATAATCTATCATTATCTCAAAGCAAGGGGCTGTGGCAAAATTCGATTTTGCCCGGCCCCTTTTTAGGTGTCTCAGAAT
>JAUMWS010000072.1 GCA_030529525.1 Porphyromonas sp.
GTTTTGGGAATAAATACATTTGTAAAGGGAGGGATCTTTTCCAAATTCCTTGAAAACAAATCGTGCACCCAATGGTTTGCAGGAGATATTGTAACACTTCTTGTTATGGCTTTGTGCCTATTTGTCCCTATTCGATATTACTTAACTCATAAAAAATAAAAAGCTATGAATGTTATTTGTTGTATATGTTGTTGTGTTGCTATTTTAGCAATAGCTTCTATTGCAATTGTTTGGATTGACAGATGTATGAAACTAAAGATCCGAAAAGAAGAGCTGGAGCACGAAGAAAAGATTGATAGATTTCGTCAGGATGCGATCTTAAATAATCATGCCGATTGGCAGAGAGTAATACAATCTGTACTAAAGTCCAATGAGGAAATCATCAAGTCTTGCAGAGATAAGCACTGATAGTAATAATTAAAACATAACTAATAAAGGTATGCAAAGACTAACATTTGAACTCGTCCAACACACTCCTATCATTCACTTTCAGGCGAATGATAGAGGGGCAACGCTTCGTGCATCGGAGGTGAAGCCAAAGTTGGATAAGTATTTGATGCAGAAGTTTGAAAAAGAAGGGTTTTATAGGAGTCAGATTGAGAAGTGGAGTATTCCCGGACAAGAAGCATTGAACTATAAACTTAGTTTTAGGCTAAAAGAAGGAGCTTCTATGGAGTATTATTTGCCTGTAAGCAACATGAGCAAAAAGAACATAGAGGAACTTCAAAAAAGAAAAGAGCTGAAAGATATCAAGATATTATCTCCATCTCCTTTTTTTGCTAATGAAGAGAAGTTGAAGAAAGGGCAAGAAAAGTGGGCTGAGTTGAAATTGGCAATACTATCCAAAGAAAATATAGTAGGAGAGATATTTTCTAAATATGAGGATCTATGTGATTTTATCAAATTACATTTGGAAGATTTCTTTTTGCTACATAACTTCGGAATGAGACAAACAAAAGGCTTTGGTAGCTATACCATATCTTCAATACCGGGGATGAGGATTGCTAAATCTCAGAGAGATATTGCCCAAAGGATGAAAGATATTGGCGTGGTAGATTGTTTAGAAAGCAAAAGCAATGATGTCAGGTATCAATTTGGACAGATTGCGAAGTTTCATAACAAGATTAAGACCGGAGCAAGGGGGACAATCTCGGAACTCAGATACTATTTTCATGAAAAAAAAATAGAGTGGGAAAAGATATTGGAGTTAGAGATGCTTAATCGTCTTCAAGAAAGTAATAGCCGAATATTCCCTGTACGTTATATTCGCGCATTGTTAGGACTTCATGAGCATTTTGAATTTCCCAATGGAAGAAACAATAAAAAGGTAATTAGGGTATCTCACGATAACATAGATCGTTTTGCCTCTCCCATAACTTATAAGCCTATTGGAGGAATTATCTACATAATATTGGCAGAGGAGATCCCTAGTGAAATGCTTGGCGCAGAGTTTATATTTTCAACCGATTCTGTTTATGAGCAAAGCATACTCACTCCCGATACTTTTGATCTTGCTGATTTCCTAAGTTTTATTCAAGATGATAATTTAGTAGATGTAAAAGAACTATTATGATATATACAGCAATAACAATAGGTCCGATATGTAAGACCTTATCAAAGGCGCGTAATACGAAGTCCTTTTGGAGTGCCAGTTTTATGTTCTCTTGGATTATGCGAGAGTTGCTTGAGAGAGTACCAAAGAAAGAAGGCATTGAAATCCGTTCTCCCTATTATTCAAGCGATATCAATACCCCGAAGGGTGTTGGCTTATTTCCGGATAGAGCATTTATTGAAGGAGAAGTCGAAGGTTTCGATAATATTAAAAATGAAGTTTTAGAAGAATTGGCTAAAAAGTTTCAGGGGGCAGAAGACATTCTACCTTATCTTAAAGAGTATATTTCTATCTCTCACATTCAGGTAGATTGTCAAGATCAAGCAGGAATTTTTTTTGAACTCAATCAATATTTGGATACCCAAGAGTTAAGACAAAAAGCCGCAACTTCTTCTTTGGATTGTATTTCCGATTTCTTGAAAGGAAACAATTGTTTTATCCGAGATGAGTTTGAAGGGAGACCATTCGCATCAATATCTGAAATAGCAGTATCCGGTTGGTTAACCCACGATGAAGTTCTCAAATACCTAAATGGGAAACAAGAGGTAGATTATCAGAGAATATCAAAGGAAAGAGATGACTTTCTGAACTGCTATAAGTATATGGCTATCGTAAAAGCAGACGGAGATAATTTTGGCTCCTTTATTAAGGAGCTATCTTCTAAAGACATGGAGAAGTTCTCCAGAAGTTTTTTTGAATTCTCAACCGATATTACTCAAAAAATAGAAGCAGCAAAAGCCGTTCCTATCTACATTGGAGGCGATGATCTTTTCTTTTTTGCTCCAATTCTTGAAAATGGAGAAAAAGATGTTTTTGACCTTATAAATACGATAGATGGATGTTTCAAAAAGTTCTGGGAGAACCTTAAGACTGAGAAAAATCTTTCCATGTCTTATGGGGTAAGTATTTTTTACTATAAGAGTCCAATGTCCGAAGCTATGGATGTTGCAACAAAGATGCTATTTGAAAGAGCTAAGAAATGTGAAGATAAAGATAAAGATCGTGTGGCAGTATCTATCCGAAAGCATAGTGGAAGAACCATAGAGTTCCTTTTGCCTCGCAAGGGTACCACTAACGGTAATTCTGACTTGTATAAACAAGCTCGTACTCTAATGAAAGAGCTTAAAGAAGACGAGGCTATGATTGATGGCTTTGTTCATTGGCTCGATGAGATGTATGATTCCGTAATTGAGCCTATCTTAATGGAAGAGGAAGACTTAAGAAAGAAACGTTTAGAGGCTCTTCGCAAAAACTTCTTCAATGAAGATATTCATAAGGAGAAGGAAACATTCTTAAAAAAGATATTTGACTTTATCTATCAAACCACTCTTTCAAATGATGTCATCTTTTTAGAGAAAGAAGAACGAAAGAAGATGCTTTATGGTATCCTTAGATACTGCCAATTTATAACCGATAAAGAAGAAAGATGATATGTACACTTATTTAGTCAAACTGACCCCTATTGAGAAGTTCTTCTTTGGGCAGAAGAATACGTTTGAGGAGGATAATGTCAATTACTTTGTCCGTTCATCTCATTTTCCACAGCAAACAGCATTATTGGGATTATTGCGTTATCAGCTTCTTTTGAATTCGGGATCTGATATATTTTCAGATAACAAGATTGTAAAAGCAACTGAAGCAGCCAAGCTAATAGGCAAACAAAGTTTTTCTCCTTTTTTTGAGGGAGAGAGCTTTGGAGTTATAAAAGGACTATCTCCAATTTTCCTTATTGATAAGAATAGCGAAGAGAGTTATTTCCCGGCAGGAAAAAGGTATCAGAAAAAAGGCAAAGATAAGCCATATGAGGTTTTATCTCTGTTTTGTGAGAGTAAGCATCCTTTCTTCAAAGATTATTCTTCTAAAGCAGAGCATCCTAATATGTGGATAAACTCTAAGGGAGAATTGCTGGATGAAGATACCCTTTTTGTAGAAGATAGCCGTGTAGGTATGCGTAAGAATTATGAAGGTAACACGGATGACAACTCTTTCTTTTATGAAACGTTCTACCGCTTTAATAACGAAAACGGCAAGCGCAATCTCTGTTTTGCTTTTTATTGTGAGCTTGAAACGGAAAGAGAGTTTTCTAATCGAATAGTTCACTTGGGAGGGGAGAGACAGCCATTCTCCATGGAAGTTATAAAAGTGAATCCGGCAGAAGGATATACTTCTAAGACAGAGGCAATAAAGTATGGGAAAGATGAAAACTATTATACTGTCATGCTTCTTTCGGATGCTTATATCGAGTCGGAGACTGTGGATGAAGCATATTTTGCAGTTACAGAGATAACCGAATTTGCTTGTCTTTTGACTACCACCGAGCGCAGAAAAAGATTCTATAATAGGAATAAAGAGAGAGAATTGCGTCACACAACGGACGACAATATCTCTGTCAGTAAAGAGATAGAGCTATATGCCAGAGGTTCTCTCTTTTATTTTAAAAATAAAGACGCAGCAGAAGATTTTAAGAGAGAAGTAGAGTCTTCTCATTTTCATACCATAGGATATAACCACACAATTATAATCCCCAACAAATAAATAACAGAGATACAATATGAAAACAGCAGTATACAAGATACAGTGCCTTACTAATCTTCATGTTGGTACAGGCGGAGCAAACTATGAAGCAGTGGATAACGTAGTACAACGAGATGTTACTACCCATAGACCGTGCATATACTCTTCCAGTTTGAAAGGAGCATTGAGGCAGTTCTTTGATTCTCTAAAGGCTCAAGATGTAGATATAGATATAGATTACATCTTTGGTCCCGATAATACCAGAACAAACAACAAGGGAGGAGAAAATAAAATAGGAAACTTTAATTTCTTTCAAGCCAACTTAGTAGCTTATCCGGTTCGTGACGATCAGGAGAAAGGATATAAACTCTGTTCTTGTGAAGAATGGCAAGAGAGTATAAAGGCGTTTGGCAAAAATTTAAGTGCAGAAATATCCTTTCCGTCATACGAAGGAAATAACATTCCCGATGGTACTCTTGACAATCTTCCCATTATTGCCAGAAATAAATTGGAAAATGGAGAGAGCAAGAATCTTTGGTACGAAGAAGTGGTACCGGCAATGTCTGAGTTTGTTTTCTTTGTTACCTATCCGGAAACAGCAGAAAAAAAGTTTGAAAAATTCAATGAACTGCTTACTGCGGAGGGTTCTCTTGTTCAGATAGGAGCCAATGCCTCTATTGGTTACGGTTTTTGTAGAATCGAAAATATCACCGATCATGATAACAAATAAAAAAGAGATACAAGATCTTATCCCCACAGCTCTGGAGGCGATAGAGAAAGTGGGCATAGCTAATGAAGATAGAGAGATAGAGGATGTATATGAAGGGTATATCAATGCTCTTGGTCCAAGTATCTTGCAGTCCGGACTTCTACCCACACTTGTTTTCTACAACAAAGGCAAAGGAGGGAATAGTGAAGGAGAGCCATGTTTGTGGCTAAAGGCTCTCTACTACATGGATCTTTCTGAAGAAGAAAGAAGAAATATCGGGGATTGGCAACATGTAGAACCCACTGAAATCATCAAGAAAGTGATAAATGGTAAAGGGGGAGAGATAAAATCCATTTCTGTAGCAAGAGAGTGGGAGAAAAAGATCTTGCAGTATGTGGTCGCACTAAAGCTCGCCACTCGCACCTTTATTATTAAGGAGAAGAAAGAAAGGAGGTCGGAATGAAAGATTTCATAAACTTTGGCAAGTGGTACTATCGCAACTACTTCGATACATTGAGGTTGGATCATAACGGAAAACTATTAGACACAAGCCGGTTTAATAAGGGTACGGATGAACTTTTGGGGTGCAAACAATTCCCAAAGTTTGAAGAAAATATCACGGATGTCTCTTCTTTCGAGCTTACCACATCTTATCCCGGGCTGCTTTGCGGCATTGGGTATCATCACGAAATCAATAAACCTAAAGAAAATAAAGGAGCCGGGAGGAGTAGCCGTAATGAAGAACAAAAAAAGGAATCGGGCGACTTCTATCAGTTGGGGATGTATTTCGATTACACTTCCGGTCTGCCCGTTATACCCGGATCTTCCATAAAAGGAGCGTTGAGGTCTGCCATTGAAGAGTGGGATTTTCTCGAATATAAGGAAGGAGACGAACAAAAAGTGTGGAGCGGTTGGGACAGAGAAAAGTTTGTAAAAGAGATCTTTGAGGGTGAAGGGAAGTCTATCTACGATAGGGATATTTTTCTGGATGCTTATCCTATCTCCATGGATAGAGGTTGTACTCTCTTTGGAGACGATTATATCACGCATCACGAAAACCCATTGAAAGATCCCAATCCGGTCCGTTTTCTCAGAGTAAATCCCGGTGTTACTTACCGATTCCGTTTTCTATTCAGAGACAATGACACTTTTACGGCGGAAGCTAAGGAAAAACTGTTTCGGGAGATCATACTGACGTTCGGACTTGGAGCAAAAACCAACGTGGGATATGGACAATTTACAGATAAATAGTCCTGATATCGGTATTAAAGCAGAAGAACTCCCTTTATTTCTTCGGGAGTTCTCTGCTTACCATTTTCGGGTAAGGTTTGTGGCACAAAAGGATGTGGAGTTTAAGGGCAAGTGGTACTTTCTGCCTCGTTTTGCCTTGGGCAATGCTCTCAAAAACAGCAAAACCTTTTCGCATCTCTACTCCGATCTTTTCAAGCCGGAGGGTACAAGAGGAGAAGAAGAGAAAGCATCCACGATCTCTTCTCGTCTTGTCATCCGTGCCGACAAACCCAATCGGCATCGCATAGCCCGTCGAGAGCCGTTGGATCTCTATATCACCATAGTGGCAAAAGATGCCGCACCGGTGGATGAATTCCTTCGTTTTCTACCCGAATGGCAGGAATACAATTTCTTTCACGAGAATCGGTTCTCTTACCACTCCTATCAGCTGCTCAATCCGATAACGGACAAGTATCAGACCGATCTGAAAGCAGAGAATGCTCGGCTCGATATCCATTTCTTCTTGAAGCACGTTCCGAAGTGGGAGGATATCCTTACTATCCGTTTTCTTTCGCCTACGACGCTCAAGATAGACCATATCCTTACCGATGCTATCCCATACTCTCGTCTCGTGAACCGGGTATCTCGAAGATTGTACGACCTCTACCGGCACTACCTTCTTACCGATGAGAGCATGCAGGTAGAGCCATACATCTTTCCGGACAGGGACGATCTTCTACTCTCCCAAGTAAGCATGCCGCGTAAGTCTACCATAAAGGAGAACAGGCACTACGATATGTCCGGTGTTTTGGGACAGCTTCACTACCGCACTCCCTATCATCCTGTGGCTGCTGTAATGCTGGCTGTGGCTCATTGGGTACATATCGGTACTCATACCGTATCGGGTAACGGACAGGTGAAGGCAGAAGCAGAGAATTCTTTGCTCTATCAGAAATGGATTTCACTCATATCTAAAGATCCGGATTTTCCCCTTAAGGGGCCTGAACAAGAAAGTCTTATTGAAGCACTTAAGTCTCTTTCTTACACACCGGATGCCTATCGTTCCATAAAAATACCCAAATCAGATGGAACTCATAGAGAATTGAATATCCCCTCTCCTTTGGACATGTATCTTCAGAAAAAACTTGTAGAAATAGTTTCTTCCGTCATGGACAAACTTTTCATGCATCAGTCATATGCCTATAGAAAGGGAAAAGGAGCCGTTGAAGCAATAAAAAGAGTGGAAAAGATACAAAAAACATTAGATGATAAACACTATATTATTAGATGTGATATTGATGATTTTTTTGCATCCATCCCTTTGGAGTCTCTTATGGAGCAGATTCAAGATTGCATTCATGATCCATTACTTTTGAGAATGATGAGTTTGTGGTTGAAATCCGGAGTTGCCGATAAGAAGGCCGGATTTTACCAAAACACCAAAGGATTGCCTCAAGGGAGCCCACTGTCTCCACTCCTTTCGAACTTTTATTTGCACAGTTGGGATAAATATATTGATCAAAATATTACCAAGTATTTTGTGCGTTATGCAGATGATATTCTATTATTTATACCTGATAGTCGAGACCCTTTAGCCGTATTACAGTCATTGTCAGATCATTTAAGAAATCATAAAAAGTTGTGCTTGAATAAAGACTTTTTAGTGGTAAGAAAGGATACGGAGTTTAGTTTTCTTGGAATTGCATTTAATCCTGATGGGAGTAAAGGCATGAGCAAATCCAAAAAGGATCGTATAGAGCGTAAAATAGCAGAAGCTCTTTATAGGGATCCAATAGAATTCAAAACTTTAGAAAAAGCAATTGAAGGAATAAAAAACTACTACCAGAAGTTTGTCAAGACGGATGATATAGAAGTCATAGATGAAAAAGCTGCTTCTGTTTATGCCTCTTTTATCGAAAGTATTAAAGACCCTACAAAGAAAAAGAGCATCACAGAGAAACTACTGGATATTGGATTCTTGATAAACAAACGAAGTAAAGCTCTTATAAAAAAAGCAATAAAAAAGAAAGCTGATACGACAACACAGACAGTGCTTAAATCCCGAAATGAAGAAGAGGTTCTAAGAAAACAGTTTAAGAAACATCTTCAGATGCAAGAGGATACTTTTGAACTTGTCATTTCAGAGCCGGGAGCATTCATAGGAGTAAGTCGTAATAATATTGTTGTTAGAAAATTTGGACGTGTTATTGACAAACATCCTTTGTCCTGTATAGAGCAGATTAGCATTATTTGTAAAGGGGTTTCTTTTAGTAGCAACGTAACAAGTTTTTGTCATAAGAAAAATATTCGCATTGTATACTACAATGCCATAGGGGAAGCTTATGTTTCTGTTAACAGCGTCAATTCAATACTTCCTTCTATTATGAAAGCACAGATGGAACTTGACGAAAATAAGATTCGTAGCTTTATTATAGATCTTGTGAGAAATAAAATTAAGAATCAAACAAAGTTATTGAAGTATTATCACAAGTACTTTAGAAAAAATAAAAATTTGAGTGCGCCTTTTTATCAATCCATTGATAAATTAGAGGATTTGCAGAAAACAACAATATCCGGCAGTACGATTAGTGAATTCAGACAAAGTGCAATGCTTCTCGAAGCTCAGGCAGCAAAACTGTACTGGAGTTCTTTTGCCTTACTCATACAGCGTGCAGGATATTCATTTGAGGGGCGTGTTCAACAAGGAGCTTCGGACCTTGTTAATCAAATGCTCAATTATGGTTATGCCATTTTACAGAGTTATGTTATGAGAACCATTGACCTTTGGCAACTTAATCCAAACATTGGTATTCTACATACCCCACAAGACAATAAGCCGGCTCTTTGTTTTGATTTAATGGAGCAGTATCGCTCCTTTATTGTTGATCGTAGTATATTGGCGTTATTATCAAAAGGAGAAGAGGTCAAACAAGACAAAACAGGATTGCTAAACATGGCTACGCGAACTCGTATCATTTCAAAGATTAAGGAAAGGTGGTTTGCCTTGGAGTATTTCCGATCAGGAGAAAAAATATTTTCTGAGATTATGAAAATTCAAACTCGAGATGTTAGAGACTATTGTACCGGAAAGATTAAGAAAGTAAAGTTTTATACTCCTAAGTGGTGATATTTGAAGTGTTATGTCCAAAAAGGTATTGATAGCATATGATATTTCTTCAGATAGGAGAAGAAAAAAGGTCTCCAATACTCTTGAACGTTTTGGTTTCCGAGTCAATAAATCTGTTTTTATCTGTACCATATCATCAGAATTTCAACTAAATAATCTGGAAGAGGAGTTTCAACCATTTATCAGACATCGGGATAAGCTACTGGTTCTCCCTCTATGTAAGCGGTGTTACGAAGCTGCTTGGGTTCTGGAGAAGGGTAATGTAAACAAAAGTAGGAGAAAGAGGCGAACGAAAATAATTTAATGTCTTTTTATGAGGAGTTTAATTGTTTCTATTTTCGAAAATAGGAGTTGTATTGAAGTTCGATTTTGATTTGATATTGAGTTCTTTAGTTGTTAGCTTAAAATGGAATGATTTCGAAAAAGAACAAAATCTGACTTTTGTATCTCTATTTTCGAAAAACAGCTTATTCCTCCGGCTTATAAATACTTGATTTTTAGGGATAGATTTCTTTTGCTTTTCGAAAATGAGAATTTGTACACAATTATTCCATTTATTTTCGAAAATCAAAAAGAATTGTATACCTTTGCCATTCAAGAGAGTATAATCTTTCTATGAGATATATTGACGACATATACGCAGTTATACATCTGTATTTTCGAAATTATTTTGCTTGTTTATAATCAGAGAGTTGCGAATCTATTTTTTGGTATATCGTTGATAATCAAATTGT
>JAUMWS010000073.1 GCA_030529525.1 Porphyromonas sp.
ACCCATTTCATTAAACACGTTTACCCGATTCACTTAACGTGTTTAGAAATAATATGATTACTCTGATTATTAGACACTTAAACATTTCAAGCTACTGAATTATAGGTTTCGCCTCCACTTTCAACATAACATCTTATAACAGTAGAACCCTCTAAAATTCACTATTATTAACTCGAAATCAGCCCATGAAACGGGCGAAGAAAAATTTTTCTCCAAATTTGAGATTTCATATACACAGCTGATCAGTAAGCCATTACAACGCATCTTCATTTTTTCTTCCCCGAAAAGAGGAAGACTAAAAAGCAGTTTCCAAGACATCCCCCACTCTCCATTTTTATATAAAAGCTCCCAGCACAACAAGCCAAAGAGCCCTTCACAGAACAGAGACAGACACCCCTTTTTTACAGAAAATATAGTTATCTTCGTGAAGCCTTTACAGAAGGGGCTCTATTAAGTATAAGTACTAAACAGACGACAAAAGAACAGAGATATGAGTCACGTTCACTTTATATCATCCAAACGGAAGAGTATCCGAAAATTTGCACCTGTCCCGGTTCCTCAAGAAGCTATACAAGAGATTTTGGAGGTAGGACTCCGTGCTCCATCTTCAATGAGTACCAATGCTACACGCTTCATCGTAGTAGAGGACAAGAGTACACTGGAAGCACTATCCAAGAGTAAAAAGATGGGTAGCAAGTTTTTGGCAGAAGCTCCTTTGGCTATCGTTGTAGCGGTAGATCTCAATAAGTCTCGCCGTCCGGAAGCTGAAGCAGCCATAGCAGCCACTATGATGCAACTTGCCGTAACCGATTTGGAGTTAGGCTCATGCTGGATACACATAGCAGATTCTACCTCTCCGGATGGAGAAGAGAGTGAAGCCGTAGTGAAAAGAGTATTGAATATTCCGCCCAGTGTGGGTGTTCTCTGCATCCTTGCATTAGGTGTACCTGCCAACGATGAAGACCTTGCTTTCCGAGATATAGATATAGACTGGGGAAGAGTGTCCATAGATACATTTAAGGATATAGAAGAGTAAGCCGGTCTGGAGATGCGCACATTCTGTCTTATAGGCTCGGGCAACGTAGCAACCCACTTGGGAGTTGCGCTTACACAATCGGACAAACTCAAATGTTTGGGCGTAATGAGTGCCACGGCAAAGCACGCAGAAGCCTTGGCAGAAAGGTTGCGAACAACCGGAGTGGTAAGGGTGGAACAGCTCCCTGCCGATGCTGATATTTATATTTTATCCGTTACGGACAACGCTCTACCCGGGCTTGCCCGTCAGCTTCGCTCTCATATAAGCCCCTACTCTGTACTCCTGCACACGGCAGGCAGTATATCTGTAAGCGAACTTTCTCCGCATCCTCACACAGGGGTATTCTATCCGTTACAAACATTTTCACGCTCCAGAGTTTTGGAGATGTCCGATGTCCCATTGTTCATTGAGGCATCATCCGACAGAGCCAAAGAGGCTATAGATCTGCTTGTCTCGGCTCTGAAAAGCAAAGAAGTAAGGGAGACAAGCTCCGAAGAAAGGCTTATCCTGCATCTCGCTGCGGTTTTTGCCTGCAACTTCACCAACAATATGTTGCACTCCGCTACGGTTCTTCTGCGAAAGTATGGGCTAAATGAAAATCTGCTCCATCCTCTCATCGAAGAGACTATAGCCAAAGCTGTGGAGATGGGAGCCGATCAAAGCCAGACAGGTCCCGCAGTAAGGGCAGACGAGAATGTGCTTTCCCGACACCTCTCCATGCTGGAAGAGGAGGGAATGACTTCCCTTGCCGACGTGTACAGGAGCGTCAGTAAAAATATCCAAACGTTGTCGCAATACATAAAAGATTCAGATGAGTAGAATTTCAGAAGATTTAAGACTATTCAAAGCAGTCATATTCGATGTCGACGGAGTACTATCCAAAATAACCATCGATATGGATGAGACCGGCATTCCGAAACGTACGGTAAATGTCCGAGACGGGTACGCCATCAAGCAAGCCACAGATAAAGGCCTCATTTTAGGTATCATCACAGGAGGTTATTCGCCCTCCCTGCCGCTGCGATACAATGCACTCGGAATGACACATATCTATATGAGAGCATCCAACAAGACAGAGCAGTGGGAAGATTTCCTGCAAAAGACCGGACTACAGCCTCATGAAGTGATATATGTAGGTGATGACATTCCGGATATTCCCGTAATGCAGCGTAGCGGTCTTGCCGTTGCTCCGGCCGATGCTGCACCGGAAGTAAAAGCGATATCTCACTATATCTCTCCCGTGGAGGGTGGTATGGGTGTTGCTCGAGATGTGTTGGAACAACTGATGAAAGCAAAAGGCTTGTGGATGGAAGGCGATGCCTTTGGATGGTAAACAGAGAAAAAGAAAACATGCCACGTTCTAAAATAATACTTGGGAGCAATTCCCCCAGAAGAAAAGACCTTCTAAAAAAAATGGGATACAAGGTAGAGGTGCGTACTGCTCCCTGCCAGGAAGATTTTTCACCGGAGATGGATCCGAGGAAAGTACCGGAATTTTTAGCAGAAAAAAAGGCTAAAGCAATAAGCCCACTGGTATCGAAAGATGAGTTGCTGATAACAGCAGACACAATAGTGCTGCTCGAAGGCGAAATCATAGGCAAACCGAAAGATAAAGAAGACGCTGTACGTATATTGGCACTCCTTTCCGGAAAAATGCATGAGGTAATTACCGGAGTGGTCATTTCCTATAAGGGTAAGGTAACGATGCGAAGTGCCGTAACCAAAGTCTACTTCCGCCCGCTCTCTCAAGAGACCATACGATACTATGTAAATGCCTACTCCCCTTTGGACAAAGCAGGTGCCTATGGCATACAGGAGTGGATAGGCCTTATCGCCGTTGAGAAAGTGGAAGGTTCTTTCTATAACGTGATGGGGCTACCAACCTCCTTACTGCGAAGCGAAATAGAGATGTGCCTCTCACAATCATCCAAATAGAAGTGCTTAGAGATAGCTAAATAGTTATTATTCAACATTATTTTGTACCTTTGGAAGTCTTTTAGCCCAAGGCACAGACACAGAATCGTATATTCCATAACAAATAAAACTTATAACGAACATGAAGATTAAACAGCTTACAAGCCTTATGTTGGCTGCTCTTATGGGAGTTGCCATGTTTGCTTGCACGCCTTCGGAAAATTCAAAGTCCGAGAAAGACAACATCATCAGAGTGAATGTTCCGGAAAGACCGGCAGGGCAAGAGCACGTTCTGGAGCTTGCAACAGAACCGCTTTCTACCGTAAGAGTCGGATTTATAGGTCTTGGTATGAGAGGCCCCGGAGCCGTATACCGCATGATGCACATACCCGGAGTGGAGATTGTTGCACTTTGCGATGTTGAGCAGGATCGTGTAGAAAAGGTAAACGCAAAGCTTGTGGAAGCAGGACTTCCAAAGGCTCAAGAGTTTTATGGCGATACTGCCGTTTGGCGTCAACTCTCTGCAATGGAGAATCTGGACCTTATCTATATAGCGACAGACTGGTCTTCTCATGCTAAGATGGGTGTTCAGGCGATGAACGACGGTAAGCATGTGGCTATCGAAGTGCCTGCCGCTATGACGATGGAAGAGATCTGGGATCTTATCAACACTTCTGAGCGCACACGCAAGCACTGTATGCAACTTGAAAACTGTGTGTACGACTTCTTTGAACTTACTACTCTCAACATGGTTCAACAAGGTCTTCTTGGTGAAGTAATACATGGAGAAGGTGCTTACATCCACTCTTTGAACGACTTCTGGAGTGCATACTGGAACGACTGGCGCTTGGATTACAACCGTAAACACAGAGGCGATGTCTATCCTACTCACGGACTTGGTCCGGTGTGTCAGGCTATGAACATTCACCGAGGCGATAAGATGAACTACCTTGTGAGTATGGACACCAAGCCTTTACAGATTCCGGCACTTATCAAAGAGAGAACCGGCGAAGAGGTTAAAGACTTCCGCAATGGCGACCATACAATGACCATGATCCGCACAGAAAACGGTAAGACCATCATGATTCAGCATGACGTGGTTTCTCCAAGACCATACAACCGTCTCTATCAAATCTCCGGAACAAAAGGTTTTGCCAATAAATATCCTATCCCGGGCTTTGCTCTAAGCGGAAAGGATTTGGATAAGGAGACGACTCTAAACCATGAAAACCTGAACACACACAGCTTCGTTCCGGATGAAGTTCGCAAGCAGCTGATGGAAAAATACCGTCACCCGATTGTGGATGTAGAGTTGGAAGAGATGGCTAAGCGTGTCGGAGGCCATGGTGGTATGGACTTTATCATGGACTATCGCTTGATCTACTGTCTGCAAAAGGGTCTTCCTTTGGATATGGACGTGTACGACCTTGCAGAGTGGTGTTGCTTGGTTCCGCTTACAGAGTTATCTTTGGACAACGGTTCTGCTCCAGTAGAAATTCCGGACTTTACTCGTGGCTACTGGAACAAGCTCTCCAAGCTTGAGTTCAAGAAGTAATACTCTGAGAAAATATCTGCGAAGGCGGTCATCCGTATTCGCAAACAGAAAGCAAGGCTATCCGATACAAATATCGGATAGCCTTCTGTTTTATGGTCGTATCTGCCATACGGATCATGTTCTTATCCCGTTCAAAACTTTCTTTTATAGAGATAAAAGAAGATTCTAAATAGGTTCAAATAGGGAAATCAAGGTTTGAACGGCAAGATTCAAGCATTGAGTTGCAGGGAGCAAGCTTTGATTTTAACGGTTCGAACCTTGAAATGCAGATTTGATAGGGTTTAGAAAGACTATTTTACCCGTTCAGCAAAGTTTCCATACGCTTTCAGATTCCCTTTTTACCAAGGAAAGAGGAAAAAAGATTTGAGCAACCTGTGAAGAAAGCTCCCATCCGAAGGAGACGACCAAGCTCTTTTGTCCGGAGGCTGTTTACCCTGCAATGCTTTTCTCCTCTCGCCTTGCTCCTATAGAAATTGTTTGTATTTTTGTAACATATTTGGGACACCCCATATATTCTACACATACCTATTAAAATCTGAATATGAGTAAAGAACGAGATTTTCTCATCTTCTCAGGCACGAACTCTCGCTACTTGGCGGAAAAGATATGCCAAAGCCTCGGCTGTGAGCTTGGGAAGATGCAAGTAGACCGATTCGCAGACGGTGAGTTCAGCGTCTATTATGAAGAGTCCATCCGTGGAAAAGATGTCTATTTGGTGCAGAGTACGGTGCCGACATCGGATAATCTTATGGAGCTTTTGCTGATGATAGATGCGGCAAAGCGTGCGAGTGCCCACTACATCGTAGCTGTAATACCTTATTTCGGCTGGGCACGCCAAGATCGTAAAGACAAACCCCGTGTATCCATCGGTGCCAAGCTGATAGCCGATATGCTTTGTGCTGCCGGAATATGCCGCCTGATCACAATGGACTTGCACGCAGATCAGATACAGGGATTCTTTAACGTTCCTGTGGATCACCTTTACGCATCCAATGTTTTCTCCAACTATATTCAAGAGACATCGGATATGGACAATCTCGTTATCGCAACTCCGGACGTAGGTGGAACAAAGCGAGCCAACTCGTATGCCCGCTACTTGGGTGTCCCAATGGTTATCTGTCATAAAAGCAGGCTTAAAGCAAATGAAGTGGCAGAGATGCGCATCATAGGGGAAGTAGAAGGAAAAGATGTGCTGCTTATAGATGACATCGTAGATACAGCAGGTACAATCACCAAGGCAGCCAACCTCATGCTGGAAAATGGAGCGAAGAGTGTTCGCGCCATAGCCAGCCATGCCGTGATGAGCGACCCCGCAACCGAAAGAGTGGCAGCGTCTGCCCTATCCGAAATGATCTTTACAGACTCTATCCCATACCGTAAAGAGTGCCATAATGTGCGTATTCTGAGCGTGGCGGATATGTTTGCGGAAGCTATCAAGAGAGTTTCCTGCCACGAGTCCATCAGTTCGTTGTACAACATCTAAGCCCGACAGATGCTCGTTAGAGAAGAAAAAGGCAAAAAAATAGAAGAGAAGAGCGAAAGGGCAACCCTCTTTCGCTCTTCTCTTTTGCAATGGTACGCAGAAAACGGAAGAGATCTGCCGTGGAGACAGACCCAAGATCCGTACAAGATATGGATATCCGAGATAATTCTTCAACAGACACAAGTAAAGCAGGGACTAAGCTACTATCTCCGTTTTGTAGAGCGTTTTCCTACCGTTCGCTCCCTTGCTGAGGCTCCCGAAGAGGAGGTTTTGCACTTATGGGAGGGGTTAGGCTACTACTCCCGAGCGCACAACATGATTACGGCAGCCGGACAAGTGTGCAACGAGAAAGGCGGCATTTTCCCCTCCAGCTATCGTGAACTCCTTTCACTGAAAGGTGTCGGAGCATACACTGCAGCAGCTATCGCATCCATTGCATTCGGGGAAGCCGTTGCCGTTGTAGATGGTAATGTCTACCGTGTACTCTCCCGATTCAATGGGATAGATACCGCAATAGATACAACCGCAGGGAAGAAGCTCTTTGCCGAAATGGCACAGGAGTACATAGATAAGAGTGAACCGGCTCTCTACAATCAGGCCATTATGGATTTTGGAGCGTTGCAGTGTCGTCCGAAAGGTGCTCTCTGCTCCGATTGCCCCATAGAACATGAGTGTCTGGCACGAAAAGCAGACGTTGTGGACCTCCTTCCCCGAAAAGAGAAAAAGGTCTCCGTAAAAGAGGAAAGCATCCATTATCTTCTCTGCTTCTCCAAAGAGGGAGAGCTTATAGTACGTCAAAGAGACAAGCAGGGTATATGGAAGGCCCTGCATGAGCTTCCAACACTCTCCACGGAAGAGATTCCCTCCTCAAAGTATGAGCTTTTGTGGCAGACTTCTCACCAGCTCACGCATCGGAAATTGAATATCCGCATCTACACGGCACAAGAGACACTTCCGGACTTTTCAAGCCCTCCGTTCTTCTCTATTCCGCTTCATTCGCACCGCTCCATAGCTTTTCCGAAGCCGTTAAGAGAGTTTTTGGATAGTCATTTTCTGCTATCCTCTCAGACAGAACCGAAATAATTTTCTCCGCGATAAGACTTATCTGACTTATTAAAACTATCTTTGCGAGCAGTGAGGGCCTAAGCAGACTTTCACGATCTCAATATCTGAATTGGTACAACCTATGAAACAAATATCTTCCATACTGCTGTTTGTTCTTACAGCTATCCTCCTCCAAAGTTGCGATCCGTTTTTTTGGAAAAATGGTAGAGATGAAAAGCAAGTACACATCCCTCACTATGTTATGGGGTATCTGGATAATGCCAAAGAGTTATCCATAGATCACTACGGATATGAAGGGTCGATAGACATCTCTTGGGCGCATTCCGTCCTGGTCTTAGGCTGGGATTCCAAGGGAGAAGATCTGGAAAAATATAAAGCTCTATGTACCAAGAACGGAGATACAAAGTATGAAGCTCTTAGCTCTGTTGTTGGTAAAGATGGCGGATTTAACTATCTCAATCATGGAAGATACTACTATAACTCCAATGCCATAACAGGCATAAACGTTACAAGTGATGCCGCTTGGGATGAGACTCATCCTGCCGGAACATCGCTAAATGACATTATCATCTTCCACTCTAACGCCCTTGATCCGTTTATCAAAGCAGGATATAAGGGATTTTTTGCATGGAACGAAAAAGCACAGAAGTTCGTCCCTACAACTCCTGAAAACTCTCATTCAAATAAGCTTGGCAAGATAGAGTGCCGGTTATCCAAGTTCGACTTTTCTTCTTGCAGGCTTCTCGGTATGGGAGAAGTAAAACTGGCAAGCTTGAAGATTGGCAAAAAACCGACACAAGAGAAGAAGCACATCATCAAGATAGAGGTTCTTTTTGAGGATGGAACCAAGACATCCAAGCTCATCAGCGTAAACTATCCCGAAAACAATTAGGAAAACAACCCCGTCAAGATACGGCTCTTTCTCTTCCCGACTTCTTACGCTTCTTCTTATAAGAGCGTCTATAAACAATATAGCCCGATATCAAGAGGAAAATAAAGAGGAGTCCGAACAGGAAGATAAACAGATCCGAGAATGGTCCTATAACCGGACTGTAAGCACGCCCAACGTGAATTTCCAAACAGGTATGCCATAGTGAAAGCCTCCCCTTTTTAAGCAACGCAGGCATCTCTGCAAAGGGAGAATCTTTAGGAGAATCGGCTCCTTTATCGTAGCGAAATATTACCTCTTTGTTGAGTGCAAAGTCCCGACTATACCCACTGACTTGATTATAAAAAACCGGTCTGCCTGCCGGTTTTCTTTTTTTAGGCACTACCGCTCCGGTGGAATGGTCTACGATGACATCGTTGGCTCTATCCCATACGTAAAGACCGCTGAAAGAACCCACACTCCAGCCATTTGGAACAGACTCCAGAGAGTTTATTCCCATCACGCTGACCGGTGGAGAATAAGCAACAGGCTTAGGTACGGCATCAAGTGAAGCTAAAGAGAAAAATCCCGAAGAGGTGTAAAGAATCCAATCAGACGCATCGGCGTCATACCGCAAATTGCGCAACTTATCTCTCCAAGGGTTAGGATCATCCAGTACGGAGCCGGGTATAGGTTTTACGTTGGAGCGAATAATGGCAATCAGAAGCGGAGGACGCAAAAATGTACCAGAGATACCGAGAACGAGGAAAAAGATTAGAAACAGCACTCCAATCTTATTGTGCCACCTGATAGAGAGCTTTAAGGCGTTCATTGCAGACTTTATGGCCTTTTGTTTCTTCCGTCTGTAACGAACAAGCTTCGGAATGAACGTAAATGCAAGCCCGGTAAGGGACAAAACGATAAGCAGTATCCCAAGGATATCGACGAATATCTGTCCTGGAAGACCGAAAAGTTCGCCACTGTGCAACAGCCAAAACGTACGGAAAAGAGAGACTTCCGGCTCGTATCCTTCGGGAGCAGATATTTCATGAGAGCTGAAAGAAGTGTAAGGACAGCTTGCCTGATAAACCTTGGAGCGGGT
The DNA here is from genome assembly GCA_030529525.1 of Porphyromonas sp. Classification (GTDB taxonomy): domain Bacteria; phylum Bacteroidota; class Bacteroidia; order Bacteroidales; family Porphyromonadaceae; genus Porphyromonas_A. The sequence continues at coordinate 9,024 of JAUMWS010000073.1, forward strand.
AAGCACCACCAGCGTATCGCCTTTGACCGTAAGATCGGATAGGCGTTCGTCTATCCCTGCAAGTGTCGTAACGCTTTCCCATCTATTATCTTTCCCAAGCCTGTACAGATCAAACGTAGTGATGGCATACCGTTGAGAGTCGGGAGTAGACACCACTCGGCTTACGATTCTATTGTCTGCGCCATCCGACAGACCGGAGTTAAACTCCGAAAAAGAAGTGTGCAACGTATCGGAAAGAAGCATTCCGGCAGAACCATAAAGAAGCACAGAGTCTCCTCCAAGCCTTATGGTTCCACGTACCGCACCGTTATTCCAGTTTGAATAATGGTAACTTGCCGGCAGTACAGACCTTGGAATATCTATGTGTGAAAGCGCTTTTCGGTGATTGAGAACGATTCCGGAAAATGCAAACATAATGATAAAGAAGCATGCAAACAGCCCTATCCACTTGTGGTACTTCTTGAAAAAACTCCTCATATCTCTTTTATATTGTCTTTGATGCGTGTTGATTTGACTTTGCAAAAATAACGAATAGTTTTCTCAGATATTTGTAACAATAATCACGAAAAGCGACAAATAAGAGGTCTATATTTGCATAAAACAAACACTCAAACCTATTAGAAACATGGAAAAAAGGACAACATTTCCCGTAGCAACAGTATTTGACCTTTCTAACGAAATAGAATACTCCGAGGGAGGAATCATAAGCAAACAAGTATTGAAAAACGATGTCGGAAACGTTACACTCTTTTCCTTCGATAAAGGACAAGGGTTGAGCGAACACACTGCTCCCTTTGACGCTTTGGTACAAATCAGAGAAGGAGAAGCGGAGATACGCATAGGAGGGAAGCCTCACAATCTG
>JAUMWS010000074.1 GCA_030529525.1 Porphyromonas sp.
AAACGATAATTACCAATTTGAGAAATGATAATTACCGATCCGAAAAAGCTCCTCTTCTTTTTCCGAAAAGTTTCTAAGAAAATTTATTTTTGTTGTAACACAATTTTCATGCCTTCTGAAACCGTTTTTTTTCTCTCTCCCCGATTCCAGTTTTCCGTTTCGGCACAAAAAAGCAGTGCCGGCACTTATAGCACCGGCACTGCCCGAATCTGTTTATAATATTTTATACTCTGCCCCACTTCGGGATGAGAAGAGATCACTACCACACAGGAGGTTTAAGATATACGGTCCACCCCTTCTTTTCAGCTATTCTCTTGTTGCACGTATCCGTGCCCGGATTGCCAAAAACAAAGATGGGCTTCACGAAATTGCCCTGCCCTTCAACATTGGGAAGCGTTCGGAATATCGTGTTAAGCGTCTCGGTATCCAGTTTACATCGACCGATAGCCAATAAATTAGTTATACTACCGGAGATTTTCAATGAGCTCAACTCTCTGTTGTACTGAGCATCCAAATGATACAAAGCCGTGTTATTGCTCACATCCAAAGAGGTCAGTTGATTCACTCCGCAGGATAACTCCTTCAGAGCCGTATTTTTACTCACATCCAGAGAGGTAATCTGATTAGAGGTACACCACAATTCTTCTAAAATGATATTCTTGCTCACATCCAAAGAGGTGAGCTGATTCACGCCGCAGGATAACTCCTTCAGTGCCGTATTCTTACTTACATCCAATGTAGTGAGATGGTTCGCTCCACACGTCAAAGAAGTCAAAGCCGTATTCCGGCTTACATTCAGGGAGGAGAGAGAGTTTTTTGTGCAGTTGAGTCTATCCAAAGCCGTATTCCGGCTTACATCCAGAGTGGTGAGACCATTATAAGCACACGCTAACAGTGTCAAAATCGTATTCCGGCTTACATCCAGAGTGGTAAGACGGTTTTTCCCACAGTTCAGCCAATCCAAAGCCGTGTTTTTGCTTACATCCAAAGAAGTCAGGTGGTTGTCGCCACAGGACAGCCCTTCCAAAGCCGTGTTGTTGCTCACATCCAAAGAGGTGATCTCTTGCTCACGACAAACAAAAACAGTTACTTTTCCATATACCGCGATCGTCTGACTTCCAAGCCGATATCGGGCAAATCCTTCAAACAACTTTACTTTCTCATTCGACTCTTTGATCCTGTTATTATTCAAATCTATCCAAACATGCGGTCTGTCTTCCGGCTTTGCATCCGTCCGAAGCTCAATCCACTCTCCCTCCGTTTTTCGTGTCGTAAGGGTCATGAAAGGCAGATCCTCTTCCACGCCTTCGCCCAATATTCTCAGACTATTATCCTCCCACTCAGCCTTTACACGATACGCCTTGCCGGGAACCATCGAGAACGGCTTGGCTGTCTTCTTATTCTCGGAAAGTTCAATCCCCTTATCTGTCTGTATGGATATGCCAAACTCCGGAATATTCTTACCTGTCGGTCTATGCCATACTGCAAAGGTATACGTTGCTCCCGGTCCCACCGAAACAGCCGATCCGGATTCTCTTAACGGATCAGGCCTGTCTCCATCCGCCTCTACCACCTCATCCGTCATCGGCTTGTAAAGATGATGCTTACCGTTCCTCGGCAGATATCTCCACTCTTCCGCTTCTCCTTTTATTGGGTAAAGATGACAGTTCTCAACCCTGAGAGCCATAATGGAGTTGTTTTTAAGATCAACGTACTCTATCGAACCAAGGTGCTCAAAACGAAGATATACCTCTTCCGGAACTTCAGAATCTATCTCTTTCTTCGAGATGACGGGGACAACAATATCTTCCAGCTTGTTGCTTCTCAACGGCAACAAGTCCACAACAATCTCTTTGTTCAGCAAACGTACACCCTCTCCCGGCACTCCACAGAACGCATGAATGGTATACCTTTTGGCAATGTCTATACTCTCCGGCACCTCTATCTTCAACTTTGCCTGCTTACCATTTTGCGTTATTCCGGAAACAGCGACTTCCACCGGAGTGGTCAGCAGTGCTCCCTGCTCGAAGATGAACGTCACTTTATCTTTTGCTTTCCATCGAGCTATAAGGGTATTGCCCTCTGCTCCTTTTTTCAAGCCGACACGTACTCCTCCTGCATCTTGTGGCATGGATGCGGTGAGAGTAAGTTTTCTGCCGTAGCCTTGCAAAAGCAATGCCTCATGCTCGTGTTGGCAACCTGTAGATAAAGTAGTAAGTAACAGCACTAAAACGTACCCCACACTCGTAAAAAATTGTTTCATATGATTCTGTATTGTCTGCTTATTTTTATCCAGTTATCAAAAGATATCCGATCTCAAATATTACAAGATACCATCTGCTCTATTAGGAGCGTATTCAGCACTCCCTAAGCAAAAGTATGTATAAAATAGAAATATTCAAAAAACTGACTAAGTCTTTACAATAAGCTCTAATAACAAACAATACAAAAGCATATAAAACTTTTCCTCAACCTGTCCACTCCCCAAAATAAGGTCTTGAGTTGTGCAGATCGAGGCTCAAACTATGCAAACCATATCTTGATGTCTACAACTCAAACCTCAATTCCCAACAATCTCATCTTGCTTTGCTCTTTTAAACCTGCTTAACCGAATTTCTGAACACATTCTCCATATCTTCTAAATAGGTTTACGGCCCTAAGCGACTAAATAAAAAGAGCAGAAGACCATGCTTTCACATCAGCCTTCTGCTCTTCTATTATTTTCTATATAGGTTTTATCTTCTGCGTCTGCCGCTTCCGCTTTTTCCGGCACGACGCATATCTTTGCGAGAAGCCGGAGCAGATTTATCTCTTCCACGTCCGGACTCTTTCTCTCCTGCACCTCCTTTGGGTTGTGCTTTCCGCACCATGATGGCTCGTGAACCGACTTCAAAGTCGTTCATGGAGGAAATAACCGTCTTGGCATCTCGTTCCGGAACTTCAAAGTAGGAGAATGAGTCGTAAATATCTATCTTACCTACCTCTATACGCGACCCTCCTGTGGTAGCATTGAGAAGCTCTATGAGAGAGTTGGGATAGAGCTTGTCCCGACGCCCGAAGTTGATCTGCAAGCGGGCATATCCCGGTTCCGGAATACCATTTTCTCGTTGTTTCTTGCGTCCTCTACGCTCCGACCCTCTGGAACGATCGTCGTGCAATGGTTTATCGGGTACCTCTTCCACCTCCTGTGCAGCACGATAGTATTGAAGAAGCCTGTGGCTCTCCATGGAGATAAAACGGCGTATAAGCTCCTCTTTATCTATCCATGAAAGCTTGGATACTATGGCAGGAAGTATGGATGAGAGCATTTTGTCTTCATCGTCGGGCAGGGTACTCTCTATCTTGTCGGCGAGTGTGAAGAGTTGTCTCTCACAGACTTCTCTGCCGGTTGGTACATATGCACGCTCGATTTGACTACCTATTATCTTTTCGATATCCCGCAGACGCCCTTTCTCACGAGAGTGACAGATGGCAATGCTGAGTCCGCTCTTTCCTGCACGGGCAGTACGTCCGCTCCGGTGTGTGTAGCTCTCCACATCTTCCGGAAGTCCGTAGTGAATGACGTGTGTAAGGTCGTTCACATCAAGTCCACGTGCAGCCACGTCTGTGGCAACAAGTAGTTGGAGGTTACGGATTCTGAACTTCTGCATCACGTAGTCTCGTTGAGCCTGAGACAGATCTCCGTGCAGAGAGTCGGCATTGTAGCCATCCTGTATGAGTTTGTCGGCAATCTCCTGCGTTTCTCTTCGGGTACGGCAGAAGATGATACCATATATATTAGGATAGTAGTCTGCAATACGCTTAAGTGTGAGATACTTATCTTTTGCCGCAACCATATAATAGATGTGGCGGATGTTCTTATTCCCCTCGTTCTTTGCTCCTATTACAATCTCTGTCGGCTTCTTCATATAGCCGGATGCAATGGCTGCAATCTCTTTCGGCATGGTGGCTGAAAAGAGAAGAAGATGACGCTCGGAAGGTACTTGAGAGAGGATCTCTTCGATGCTCTCCGTAAATCCCATGTTGAGCATTTCGTCTGCTTCATCGAGGACAACGTCTCTCACAGTGGAAAGGTCTACCACACCACGCTTCATAAGGTCTATAAGACGCCCCGGTGTAGCGACGATAATCTGTACTCCGGAGCGTATCGCCCGGATCTGTTGTTCTATGGAGGCACCGCCGTAAACGGCCACGATGCCTACGTTCTTCATGTATTGAGAATAGTCTGAAAGGTCCCCGGCAATCTGTACACAAAGCTCACGAGTGGGAGCCAATATGAGAGCCTGAGGTATACGTTGTGCTGTGTCTAAGTTTTGGAGGAGAGGGAGACCAAATGCTGCTGTCTTTCCGGTTCCGGTCTGAGCCAGTGCAATGATGTCTCTGCTCTCGCCAAGCAGGTGGGGTATTACAGCCTCCTGAATAGGCATGGGCTGAACAAAACCAAGCGCTTCCACAGCGCGAAGGAGAGGAGCAGATACTCCCAGTTCGTTAAATGTCATATATGTTATAAAGATAAATGCAGGATAATATTCTCCTGCATGGCGCAAAGTTACGACATTTCAGCCAATTAATAACAAAAGAGCCACCAAAAGGGGAATTTTTCGGTGGCTCTTTTATGATATTTTGATCCGATTTTATTGGAAAAGAGAGGCAATGGTATCGAATAGTGGCGTCTGTAACATATAGCGTAAAAGCAGAAGCGCAGAAACGATATAGAGCGTCATGCTTACCTCTTTGAAGCGTCCGCACAACATTTTTACGAGTGTAAAGCTGATGAGTCCGAGCGCCATACCTTCTGCTATATTATAGGTAAGCACCATGCTAAGCATGGTGATAAAGCATGGCATAGCCTCCGAAATATCGGAGAGATCTATCTCCTGAATGGCACTCAACATAAATACTCCGACCAGCACCAATGCTCCGGTCGTAGCGGCAGACGGCACGAGCAGGAAGAGAGGAGAGAGAAAGAGAGCTGTGATGAAGAGCATGGATGTGGTAAGAGCCGTCAGCCCTGTGCGTCCACCTTCGGCAATGCCGGATGCACTCTCCACAAAAGTGGTTACGGTAGAGGTTCCCAACGCAGCTCCTACCGAAGTGGCTACCGCATCTGCCATCATTGCCGGCTTAATGTTTTTGACGTTACCTTGCTCGTCCATCATCTCTGTCTTGGCAGCTGCACCGATAAGCGTCCCCACGGTATTGAATATATCCATGAAGACCAATGCAAAAATGGTAAGCGCCATATCCATATTGAGGAGAGCGCTGAAGTCGAACTTTAAGAATGTCGGCTCTAGTGAGCGAGGCATGGATACGGGAGCAAAGCTATCGGGAAGAGCCGTTACGCCCATCGGGATACCGATAATGGTACATATCACGATTCCATAAAAGAGGGCACCTCTAACCTTAAGAACAATAAGTGCTGCACTGATAAGAATACCGATACAAGCAAGCGTTGCGGTAGGTGTGAATGCTCCAAGTGTAACGAATGTAGTTTCATGAGAAACAATAATCCCGGCATTCTTCAACCCGATAAAGGCTATAAACATCCCGATACCTGCAGATATGGCATAACGAAGATTGACCGGAATACATTTGACTATCTGCTCCCGAATATTGAATATGGTAAGCAGAACAAAGATGATACCTTCGACAAAGACAGCAGCAAGCGCAGCCTCCCAGCTGTAACCCATACCCATAACAAGCGTAAAGGCAAAAAAGGCATTGATACCCATACTCGGAGCTTGGGCAAATGGGAGCTTTGCCAAAAAGGCAATCAGTAATGTACCAAGAGCAGAAGCGAGTGCGGTAGCTGTGAAAACAGCTCCTTTGTCCATTCCGGTGGCACTAAGGATATCCGGATTTACCGCCAAGATGTAACTCATGGTAAGGAATGTGGTAAGTCCGGCTACAATCTCGGTGCGGAGTCTGTGCTTGCCATGATCGAAGCCAAGACTACGAAGTAAAGCATTCATAATGTGTATAGATGATCTTATATTATGTATTATTTCATCGTTATTCCGGAAAAAGAAGAAGGGAAGCTATTTCCCCTCTCATTTTTCGGCACAAAGGTATAAATTCTAAGAGAACCGCTAAAATTCTAAAAAAGAAAAGCATCCGGCAAATGTCGAAACAGACATTTACCGGATGCTATACGTATAACCACGGAAATCTATCCGAAGTTTTTCTTACAGGTTATTAGCAGGGAAAAGATCATTCCACCAAGTAGGGTCATCTTGCAGATGTTTTGCAAAAAATGCCATGATAGCGGAAGTCCATGCAAGGCGCTTTTCAGGATTTATAATACCGTGATCTTCACCATAAACACGGATGTACTCTACATCCTTGCCCAAAATCTTAAGAGCCTGATACATCTGCACGCTCTCGCCATCAGGTACATTGGTATCTTTTGTTCCGTGAAGCAGAAGCAGAGGAGTGTTAATCTTGTCTGCAAGGAAGAGAGGACTATGCTTGGTATAAAGGTCCGGATTGTTCCATGGATAGCTGTCTGCGCTTGCCACAGCACTATATCCTACTCCCCAATATCCCTCTCCCCAGTACGAAGAAAGAGCCGAAATACCGGCATGGCTGACTGCAGCAGCGAAGATATCTGTCTGTGTCTGCAAGTATTGAGTCATAAAACCACCATAGCTTGCTCCCATACAACCGATCTTCTTCTCGTTCACGAATGGGTGCGACTTGCAGAAAGCCTTAACTGCGCTTATGATTTCGGCTGCGGTACGATCGCCCCAAGCATTCACGTGACGAGCGGCAAACTCTTGTCCATAACCGGTAGAACCACTTGGGTTCATACTATATACGACATATCCCAAAGAGGCATACATCGCCAAAGAGTAGGATCCTTCGAATATACGATTTACCGGAGCCGTACCGGCGTAATAGTAAACCAGCATCGGGTACTTCTTGTTCGGATTAAAGTTCGGAGGAAGATAAAAACGTCCTTGTATCTCGGTACCATCAAGAGTTTTATAGTCCCAATCTATCATAGTACTGCGGATAAGATCTTTTCCTTTCTCTGCATCAAGATCGTACAGAAGCGTCTCTTTTCTCTTCTTTGAATCAATCGTATAGAAACGATCCGATGTTGTGGCACTCTGACCGATATAGGTTACATTACCCGATAGAGCGGATACCGAAAAGTTTTTCACATAGTCTTCCTTCTTGGACAATCTGGTTATACTACCGCTCTTAAGGTCACTGACAAAAAGAAGCTTACGGTCTCCCACCTCTGCAGAGAAGTAGACCTCTGCACGATTGGACGGAATCGAAACGGAAGATATGGAGCGATCGAGACTCTTGCTTAAAGACTTAGCCGTCTTGGTCACTCGGTCATAAAGGAAGAGTTGAGAGTCGTAAGAGTTGGCAATAACTCCCTTTGGCAGCAATCTTCCTACACCTCCGAAAGCATCGGCACTACCCACAGCAACCAATTTGTTCGGAAGCGAACTGTATTTCAACTGTGCTATCTCTGTTTCGTTTACGAAAAGAGTATCCACTTTCATCGTTTTCAGATCCACTTCGTAGAAGTTTGTTGTTCTGAACGGACGCTTAGTAAGCATTGGAGTGGTAATGGAGAAGATGAGTTTAGAATCATCTTGAGCCATATCTTGAACATGGGTAGACTTGTTTCCGAAAGTAATTGGAGCAAAAACACCACTCTTCAAATCGAAAATAGAGATGAATACACGGCTTCTGAATCCCGGCAATCTATCTCCGGGAGAGACAAGACGATCCAGGTTTTTATCATATTTCGGTCCGTCTTCCGATACATGATAGATGAGAGATGTCTCTGCCGGAGACATAAAGTATCCGCCTTTCTCGGGGATATTGGTATGAATCACCTCACGCTTCATTGCTTTGGGGTCGTAAGCATAAAGTGTACGTCCCTTCTCCGTAGTCTCATCATAGTAGAGCTTGTCTGTCTTAGGCATCCAACGTGCACGAGATGCTACACCGTCAAACTCGGCAATCTTCTTCCCTTTATGGAAGAGAAAAGCCTGCTCTCCTGCCTTACTTGCAGCAGAAGGACGGAAGTAAAGGATGATATAATCTCCACTCGGAGAGATTTGAGAACCTGCCAAAGAACGACCGTATATCATAAAGTTCGGATCCGGATGGTGCTTTACGTCCGAACGCACCTCTACTACCCTGTCTTCACGTTCGGGAGAAAATCCTGCTCGCAAATCTATATTCTCCAAAGAGTCTTTGCTGGAAAGAGTTACCTTGACAGTAACCATATGGGTGCGAGGAAGCAGTGTAATCTTCGATGTCTGAGGCTTAATGCTGTCGTTTACAGCCTTTGCTCCCTGTCCGCGCATCTTGGAAGCATTATCCACAAGCACTTCAAATGGGGCATTACACTCTACCGAAAGTGTTCCTTTGGTGTAGGTCTCTGCCAAAAGATTGAAGTTAAAGATATGATACTGCAAGGTATTAGGGTCTTGTACTCTCTTTACGGGAATAGTGAAGAGTGGCTTCTCTCCGTTTTTAGGAGAGATCAGTGTGCGTGTATCATTGGCTACATTGACACGAGGTGCATAGTGAAGCATCGTCTGTAGGTCGTAGCTACGTCCTGCAAGATTCGTACTATCCGAAAGTACGGGACGAGAGATATTCACAGGACCGGAATAATGCATTCTTTGTGCATAAGAGATCTTCGGTTGTCCGGTCTCTTGCTTTGCTTTAGTCTCTTGAGCCAAAAGCGCTCCACTCCCCAAGAATAGAGAGCATAGCATTGCTGCTAAAAACGTTTTACGTTTCATAAAATAGTTTTGTGTTATTTGGAATATTATAATTTCATAAGGGAACAATACCATCTGTCAAACAGAGAGACATCCGGCTTTTTATCATAAATGCCATACATGGCAGACCCGGATCCGCTCATGGAAGCATAGAGAGCACCACTATCGTAAAGCTGCTCTTTAATCCGGGCAAGAAGAGGATAACGAACAAAAAGAGAAGACTCAAAACGATTTTGCACCACATCTCGCCACTCTTGCAAAGGTAGTCGAAGCCTCTCTTTAAGCTCTATTTCCGGTTTCAACGGAGATACCCCGGCATACGCTTCAGGCGTAGATATATGTATATTCGGAAGAATCAAAAGGAGATAACAGCCCTCCAAAGAGAGTTCCTCAAAAGGAGTAAGAATATCCCCAATCCCCTCTCCGTAAGTAGGAGAGTCGTACAGAAAACATGGAACATCTGCTCCCAACTTTGCTCCTAAACGACACAGCTCATCACGAGTACAGCGAAGATCGAACATCTCATTCAACATCATAAGCGTACTTGCTGCATCGCTGGATCCGCCACCCAAGCCGGCACCATGTGGTATATGTTTTCGGAGAAGAATTTTCACGGGAGGAAGCTGATAGCGATCAGCCATTATTCTGTATGCCTTTACGACAAGATTCTGCTCCATGGGGCACTCCTTCAGAGCCTCTCCACCGTCAAAAGAAAAAGCGTCCACACCGGGACATATCTCCAAAATATCCGTTAAAGGCACAGGATAGAACAGCGTCTGGAGATTATGGTATCCATCCGGACGCTGTTCAACAATCTCCAATCCGAGATTTATTTTTGCTTTAGGAAATGTAAGCATTCTGCCAAGATATAGTCTGTCAATACCCCCGCAGGGAATAAGTGTTTTCCAAAACCATAAAATGTAAAAAAGGCATCTAAAAGCAAAGATTCCAGACACCTTCCTCTTGTCTTTCTCAGTGCGCAGGATGAGATTCGAACTCA
>JAUMWS010000075.1 GCA_030529525.1 Porphyromonas sp.
TAGTAGGTGCTTTGTCGATAGATCCATCAAGAATAGCATCGATGATACCTCTTGTGTCCTTGATGGAGATACGCTTACCTGAACCGTTCCATCCTGTATTTACAAGATATGCAGTAGCTCCGGACTGTTCCATCTTCTTTACAAGCTCTTCTGCGTACTTGGTTGGGTGAAGAGAAAGGAATGCAGCACCGAAACATGCAGAGAATGTAGGAGTAGGTTCTGTAATACCACGCTCTGTACCTGCAAGCTTAGCAGTAAATCCGGAAAGGAAGTAATACTTAGTTTGTTCCGGAGTAAGAACAGAAACCGGAGGCAATACTCCGAACGCATCGGCAGAAAGGAAGATTACCTTGTTTGCGTGTCCGGCCTTGGATTTAGGCTTAACGATGTTTTCGATATGGTAGATAGGATAAGAAACACGAGTGTTTTCTGTCACGCTCTTATCGTCGAAGTTGATCTTACCATTAGCATCTACGGTAACATTTTCCAACAAAGCATCACGGCGGATAGCGTTGTAGATATCAGGCTCGTTCTCCTTGCTTAGGTTGATAACCTTAGCATAGCAACCTCCCTCAAAGTTGAAGATACCTTCTTCGTCCCAGCCATGCTCATCGTCTCCGATAAGTCTGCGCTTAGGATCTGTAGAGAGTGTTGTCTTACCTGTACCTGACAATCCGAAGAATACAGCAGTCTCCTTACCATCCATGCTGGTGTTTGCAGAGCAGTGCATAGATGCCATGCCGTTTAGAGGAAGAAGATAGTTCATGTATGAGAACATACCCTTCTTCATCTCTCCACCATACCAAGTGTTAAGGATGATCTGAACCTTTTCTGTAAGGTTAAATACTACGGCTGTTTCGGAATTGAGTCCAAGCTCTGCGTAGTTGTCTACTTTTGCTTTTGATGCATTGATAATTACGAAGTCCGGTTCACCGAAATTCTTTAGCTCTTCCTCAGTAGGACGGATAAACATGTTTGTAACAAAGTGTGCTTGCCATGCTACCTCCATGATGAAACGAAGCTTAAGACGGCTGTTTTCGTTAGCTCCGCAGAATGCGTCCACAACGAATAGTCTTTTGTCTGAAAGTTCTTTTGTAGCGATCTTCTTGAGTTCACTCCATGCCTCTTGAGTGATAGGCTTGTTATCATTCTTGTATTCGTCGGATGTCCACCAGATAGTATCACGAGTAGTATCGTCCATGACGAAAAATTTATCCTTAGGAGAACGTCCGGTATAAACGCCGGTCATCACGTTTACTGCACCAAGTTCTGTTACCTGACCACGTTCAAAACCTTGAAGTTCCGGTTTTGTCTCCTCTTCATAAAGCAGGTCATAGGATGGGTTGTGTACTATCTCTTTAACATTCGAGATACCGTACTTTGATAGATCTAATGTTGCCATAATGTTTGATTGTGAATATTAGCTATTGAGTGTTATATTGTAGTGGAACTATCGCAAGAAGTCTAAAAACAAAAAGTACCTTTACTCAAGTTTTTTCATTTCAGACTTCCTGAGCAAAGGTACTTAGATTTATTTCTACAAGCAAATAAATAGCCCTATTTATTTGCGTTTGAGTGCTATTCGTTCACCCAGCCTGCACTGTTGTACATATGTGCTTGGAGAGTGTGTATGTCGGTTTTAGCTTTCGCTTCTTCTACCTGACGCTCCACTTCACGGTCGTAGATAAGATCCGGCACATCACGTATCACACCCATGGCGATAGGCATATCATCGGACATCATAGCCAGCATGCGGTGCAGTGTATCGTCTTTGCAGTGCGCATCGTGTACCAGTATGTCGTCTTCTGTATAGCCATCTTCTCCTATCGTTACAGACTTAAGACGCAAGCCATCCAAGACAAGTCCCTTATTTTTGTCGGCTCCATAGATCATCTTTTTACCATGTTCGAGATAGATGGTACGATCTGCACGAACCTCTTTAGCCGAATAATCGCGGTGTGTTCCGTGATTGAAGATTACGCAGTTTACGAGTACTTCCGTTACTGAAGTCCCTTCGTGGTTTGCTCCTGCGAGCAAACATTGTTGCATCATCTTCATATCCACATCCAATGCACGGGCAAAAAAACGACCACGTGCACCTAAAGCAAGTTCGGCAGGGATGAAAGGATCTTCCACCGTTCCCATCGGAGAACTCTTGGAAACGAATCCACGAGCGGATGTAGGAGAGTATTGTCCCTTGGTAAGTCCGTATATCTTGTTATTGAAGAGCACTATGTTGATGTTCACATTCCGTCTTACGGCATGGATAAAGTGGTTACCTCCAATGGCCAGACAGTCTCCGTCTCCGGTGATAAGCCAGACATCGAGTTCCGGATTGGCAGTCTTCACTCCCGTTGCAATAGCTGCACCTCTACCGTGTATAGAGTGAAAACCATATGTATTCATATAATAAGGCAGACGGGAAGAGCAACCAATACCTGAGACTACCACGGTATTATGAGGAGCGATACCTCTAACAGCCATTGTTTTATGTATGGTTGTAAGCACTCCGTGGTCGCCACATCCGGGACACCAACGCACTGCTTGTGCACTCTTATAATCTTTCGCTTCGTATTTGGTCACTGCAATATCTTTAGTTTCCATTCGTTTAAGCGTTTAAATAGGTTTTTAACTCTTCTACTAATCTCCACACCTTGAATGGTTGTCCCTTCACTCTGTTTAGCGTATGTATATCCATCATCGGGAACTTACCGCCTAAGTATTGTGCAAACTGACCCAAACTTTGTTCGATAACCACGATTCGTTTATACTTTCTAAGGAGTGCCTCGGTATTGCGAGGAAGAGGATTGATGTACTTAAACTGGGTCATTGCAACTTTATGACCTTCGCGGCGAAGTGTCTCACACGCCGTATATATATGTCCTGCCGTACTACCCCAACCTACTACGAGCAGATCTGCATCTTCGTCTCCCTGTACTTTTTGCAGAGGAAGTGTATCTGCAATGCGATCTACCTTCTCTTTACGAGTGAGCACCATACGTTGGTGGTTGTCCGGATTCGTGGATATTGCACTGGTGTTATAGTCTTTTTCCAGACCACCTACACGGTGAGTGTAGCCCTCCATACCGGGAACAGCCCAATATCTTACCTGTGTTTCGGAGTCTCTTCTGTAAGGTTTCCACTCTTCCAATGCTCCTTTATAATGAGTAGGAGCGTAAGGAGGCTTGATTTCAGGGTATTTGTCCAACTCCGGTATGCGCCAAGCGGAAGAGCCGTTTGCGATATAGCTGTCTGTCAGCAAGATTACCGGGGTAAGATGTTCGAGGGCAATTTTTGCCGCTTCAAATGCAGCGTCAAAACAGTCCGAAGGCGATGTAGCAGCTATCACCGGCATAGGGCTCTCTCCATTACGGCCATAAAGAGCCTGCAAGAGGTCTGTCTGTTCGGACTTTGTAGGTAGACCTGTAGAAGGTCCCCCTCTCTGCACGTCTACGATAACGAGAGGAAGTTCGGTCATAACCGCCAAACCCATCGCTTCACCCTTGAGCGCAAGACCCGGCCCGGAGGTTGAAGTTACAGCCAGATTACCGGCAAAAGCAGCACCGATAGCGGTACAGATACCAGCGATTTCGTCTTCCGCCTGAACGGTCTTCACGCCAAGATGTTTCAGTTTAGCCAGTTCGTGAAGAATATCTGTCGCGGGTGTGATAGGATAACTACCGAGGAAGAGCTTCAATCCTGCCTTTTCAGCAGCTGCAACCAACCCGAGAGAGGTTGCTTTATTACCGTTTATATCCATGTAGTGCCCTTTCTCTCCGGCTTTACCTTCCACCTCTATGCGGTAAGTCATAGCCGAAGCGTGAGTGTTGGCACCATAATTATACCCATCTGTAAGAGCCTTTATATTGGCTGCTAAAACTTTCTCTTTCCGAGCAAATCTCTTGGCAAGAAGTTTTTCTGCGTGCTCTATTTCTTTTCCGAAGAGCCAGCAAACCAATCCCAAAGCAAACATATTCTTGCAACGTAGCTTGTCTTTGGCATCCATATCGAACTCGCTAAGCCCGTCTTTGGTCATGGACGAAATAGGCACTTCCATGATTTGTGCTTGGGTCAGCTTAAGCTCTTCAAACGGATTTTCCGTAGCGTACTCTGCCTTCTTTAAGTCTGCCGGAGTGAAAGAGTCCGAATCGCAAAGGATGATTGCGTTCTTTTTGATCTGGTTAACATTGATCTTGAGAGCTGCGGGGTTCATTGCCACCAAACAGTCTGCTAAGTCTCCCGGTGTGTAGACGGCATCCGTACCAAAGTGAACTTGGAAACCAGATACACCGCTAAGGGTACCTTGAGGAGAACGAATCTCTGCCGGAAAGTCCGGAAACGTAGAGATCTGATTGCCGAGTATTGCGGCAAGATCGGAGAAAAGGTTGCCTGTGAGCTGCATACCGTCTCCGGAGTCTCCGGAGAAGCGCACCACTATATCCTTTACAACCAAAACATCCGGGTTTTTGTCCATAATGTTACGTTTTTAATGTGTTGAATGTTGTGCAAATGTAATGAGTTTGCCCAGTATTTTCAAATTATTAAGCTATTCCTTTTATGACTTCTTCAGCTCCTGTTCTTACTCTCTGTCCCATGCAGTATTCTCAGACGGCACACAACACATATGCCCTCATTCGGAAGCAGATCTTCCAACAAGTGGAATGCCACTAAAGACCGGAAATTAAGATAAGGATGCTATAATAGTAAAATGTAATCGTTTGTTTTCTGTTTAAGTGCTGCAAAGTTACTATTTAATTAATTGAAAATTCAAATATTATTGAAGAAAAAACATCTTCGCAGCGCAAAAGTCCGAAATAGCATGGGGGAAAGGAGAAAATCTCAATAGAAAAAGAGCAAATCCGCAAAAAGGAAAGAGAGGATTTACGAACGAAGGGGTGTAAAAAAATTAAAGGATGTCTCACGACATCCCCTAACCATCTTTGTTAACCTTAAATCTAATACTATTATGAAAAAACCACGATGCAAAGGTAAGGAGTTTATTTTAAATATGCAAGCCTTCTCTCTCAAAAAAGAGAATAAAAACAAAAATCTCATCCAAGGAGGCCTTTAAAACATAGTCCTATTGCGAGATACAGGAGATATTAAATTCTATGTATAAAAACAACAAAAAAGCCTAATCACCACTCTTTTATCTCTTCGGAGCGAGAAAAACAGGTATCCAAGAACTCTTTTAGACCTTTATAGAAAACTGTTTTATCCCATCAAATAGTTCTCTTAAACCGATTTCGATCCGAAAATCAAGACTTGCTTTCTAAAAATCAAAGCTTGAATCCTGCAAATCGAGCCGTAAAAACCGGAGATCAAGCTTTGATTTCAATTCCTGAACAGATTAAACGCCGGAAATAAACGGCATCAGCTCATTTTCCAAGCGTATATAAATAATGTACAAGTAAAAGAATCCCGTTTTACTGAATGGCATCGAAGCCGGGCAAAAAGAGTCCCCAAAGAAGAGAGCAAAGAAAGCAAGAATAGGCGGTAGCAGTAAAAGTATCCGACTCTAATGGGGACAGTTCCCTTCAAAAGAGGGTTAAAATGTTGTAGTGTCCGAATTTTTGATTTATTTTGCAAGTAAGAACCATATCACTCTTTATAATTAAACTGGTTACACATGGAAGAAAAGAAAGAAGATATGCTCCCTCAGGATAATGAGGTTGCCGGCACAGGCATAGAAGAGATAGCTATTCGCATGGAACAGTTGCTGGATGCTAATGAAGTACCTTCTCGTGAAGATGCAGACAGACTCTCCGCCTACTACTATCGCCTGACTCCGTCCACGGATGGACAGGGAGACGGTACGGGAGACGAAGCCACTATTCTTCGCTACATGAAGATACTTACAAGGTATAAAGAGGTGCGTGCGGTTCAGCAGGAACGTATACGTGAAGAGATACGGCGACACACGGAAGAGAAAGGCAAACTACTCGACCGAATGCAGGAGCTATTGTCTTCGACGGAAGATATGTCCACTATCAAGCATCAGTTCAATACCATTAGAGAGCAGTGGGATGCACTTGGAGAGGTAGATCCGACCGTGAAATCCGAGTACCTTTCTCGCTATTCCAAGCTGATGGAGGACTTTTATGAGCTCAAGAATCTGACCAATGAGTTTAGAGATTTAGACTTTCAAAAGAACAAAGAGATCAAGGAACAGCTCATAGCCGCAGCGGTAAAGTTGAGCGAAAGCGACGATCCGATATCTGCTTTTAATGCCCTCCAACTTCTACACGACAGGTGGAAAGAGACAGGCCCGGTAGCTCCGGACTTGAGAGAGTCTATGTGGAAAGAGTTCAAGGATGCCACTGTTATCGTCAATAAAAATCATTCTTCTTTCTTTGAAAAAAGGAGAGAAAACGAGAAGAAAAACCTTGAAAAGAAGACGGCTCTTTGCGAAAAAGCGGAAGCGGTACTGAATCCACTACCCACCACAGGCGATCAATGGAAGGCAGCAGCAGCTCTTATAGAGTCGTTAAGGGAAGAGTGGCGCACCATAGGGCCGGTTCCTAAAAAAGATAACACAGAGATATATAAGCGTTTCCGAGAAGCGACAAACAGCTTCTTCGCTCAACGCAGAACCTCTGCAAAGATGTTCAGAGAGAAGATAGATAAGCATCTGGAAAAGTATGCCCAACTTCTCGAGCAGGCAGAAGCTCTGAAAGACAGCACAGACTGGATACCGACCAGCCAAAAGCTTATGGACTTGCAAAAGGAGTGGAAAGAGCTTGGAGGCTTGGGTATAAAGAGCGCGGAGGCAAACAGACTTTGGCATGCTTTCCAAACAGCTTGCAACCACTTCTTCGATAATAAACAGGCAGATCTTAAAGATCGGAATATAAAGAGAGAAGCCAATCTTAAACAAAAGAGAGAGATAGCTGCCCAAATGGAAAGCCTCTCCAAGGAAGAGTTGGCTCCCGAAGAGCTTGAAGAGAAGATAACCGAGCTACAAGCAGAATGGTCTAAGGTAGGCCTTGTTCCGGCTAAGTACAAAGACGAGATCAACGATGCCTTCTATTCTGCCCTCAGAGCGGCTCAAGCTAAAACCCATAAAGGGGATCACGGGAAAGGAAGACCGGCAGGGCCTCGTTACAGTACTCCGATAGAGGAAATGAATACCGAAGCTATGGCAGGAGAAGTGAGAAATCTGAATACACTTCTTGAAAAGATGGAGCACGAGCTGAAGCAGTACGAAAACAACCTAAGCTTCTTCAACTCTTCGGGTAGTGGCAAGGATGCCCTATTGGCTCCCGTAATGAAGAAAATAGAAAATCTTAAAAGAGAGATAGAGAGACTGACCGAACGCAGGAAAGCTCTTAGAAGTGCTCTTAAGGAGTAAGAAGAAAAAAAATGAGTAGTACTCTCTTTGTATTCAATCCGGGGTACGAAGAGAGTCTTCTACCTCACCTGAGCGGAGGATACACTCCTCCCAAACAGGTGCAGAAGATGAGAGACGACCTGGCACTGCTTCCATACTACATGGGGGCGAGGAGCGGGGACGCTCTCTTTTCTTTTTCCCCCGAAAGATGGCAACAGACACAGATGCCACTCTGCGGGACTGCCGTGGCAGAGCTTCTGCCTAAAAGAGAAAAAAGTTATCGACTCGTGCCATGGGGATGGAGCCCCGACTTGCACAATCTCCCTTATAGTATAGAACATTTTCCAACCATCGAAGAGATGCGTCTTTGGGGTAGTAGAGAGAGTAGCTATGCACTACTTGATGCTCTACTGATGTCTCACCCTGACAGATTTCGGCTTCCAAGAGAATGTTTTAAGGTGGTTCGGAATAAACAAGAGTTGGATAAACAGCTCAAAGAGAACCATCCGAAAGTAATAAAAAGCCCCTACTCGTCATCGGGCAGGGGCGTTTTTTTTCTTGATAAAGCTGTCGATACAAACGACTATCTCTACAACTCTCTAATGGGACTCCTAAAAAAGCAAGGAGAACTATATATAGAACCTTATCTCAAAAAAGAGAAAGATCTTGCCTTTGAGTTTTACTGTTCTAACGAGAAGTCCGAAAAGTTTCTCTTTCTTGGCTACTCGGAATTTATCACAGAAAAGGGAAGATACATCGGGAACAAAGTAAGCAAGAGCCTGACAGCCGACAAAGCGGATGAGACGACAGAAATCATCAGAAAAGCTCTCCACTCCGTACCGGCTCTAAGTACTTATAACGGTTTTCTGGGTGTGGATGCAATGATATACAGAGACCTTAACAACGAACCCCAACTGCATCCGTGCGTAGAGTTGAACATCCGACCGACAATGGGACATATCTCTCTTTTTCTATCCGATCTCTGTAACTCCGGGACGTACAAGATTCTCTATTTCCCAAAAGAAGGAGAAGCCTTGAAGTATGCAATCTCTGCACAAAAGTCGGCAATCGTAGAAGGGGGAAAACTTTTACGGGGAACAATATCATTGCTCCCCGTTGATCAAAAGACCCAATTCCTTGCAGTTCTCAGCGCCTCCGACTTCCAATAAAACGGCAGAGGGCGATAAGATCCTTTCTTGCATCACTTTCCGGAACAAACTCTTCCAGAATCTCTATTGCCTGATCGATGTATCGGTCTACTTCCGATTGGGCGTACTCTATTCCGCCATTCTCTCTCGCAAATGAGATCAAACGATCTATCTGCTGTTCCGAAAGTTTATCTTGTCTAAGTATATCCCGATACTCCTCTGCATCAGGTGCTTTACTCAACGCATATATGAGAGGAATGGTTACCTTATGCTCTCTAAGATCGTTTCCCACAGGCTTGCCCAAATCTTCATTTGAAGAGGCTTCCTGATAGTCGAAAATATCGTCCTTTATCTGAAAAGCATACCCTAATAGAATCCCCGCTTCAAATATTTTATTTATCACCGCCTTGTCTGTAACATCGGACAACAGCACTCCGATCTTCATGGCAGAGGCTATAAGATAAGCCGTCTTCTTCCTGATGATATTGAGATACTGTTCTTCTGTCGGAGCTTCAGTCTGTGCCATATCCAACTGATAAAGCTCCCCCTCGGAAAGTTCTCGTCCCAAAGACATCAAAACTTCGAGAACAGCCATACTGTTACTCTTTACAGCGAGGTACAGACTGGTGGATAACAAGAAATCTCCAACCAAGACGGCAGTCTTATTATCCATTACGGAGTGCAGAGCCGGAATGCCTCTACGCTGTGGCGTATCGTCTACGACATCATCATGGATAAGTGTTGCCGTATGTAGCAGTTCGATATACACAGCCGCACTCAAAACCTGATCCGAAATGGGACTGAAGCACTTGGCCGTAAGCAGCAAAATGGACGGACGCACCTGCTTACCCATTGAGGCATAAAGGTGTTCCAATGCAGTGGACAATGTTGTAGAGCCGCTGTCCAATGCTTGAATATATTTGGTTTTAAATAAAGAGAGCTCTCTCTCTATGGATGATACTATTTCTTTCAAAGTCTTACTGATATGATATAGACAAAAGATCCCTTTTTGTCTCCATTTAACGTCCAAATATAGTAAAACTAATGCGGAACACGCCCATAAGAAACGAAAAAAGGGGATCATCTCTTGTCGTATCGAAAAAAAAGTATATCTTTGCACAGAATTTGAGGAGTATAGCGATGCTTCGGTGTGGGTCTCTTGACCCTCAGAAAAGTTTTTAGATAGATAGTAATAAGTTCCTTAGTACTAAATAAGATTGGGGCTCTTAGCTCAGCTGGTTTAGAGCACCTGCCTTACAAGCAGGGGGTCAATGG
>JAUMWS010000076.1 GCA_030529525.1 Porphyromonas sp.
TGCTGTCCGATCTGGTCGGTATGATTGTTTCGGTGCTTTGTGCATACTTCTTCTTTACGCCTTGAGAAACGGTATGGAAAGATTTCCGATAGGTATATTCGACTCCGGCTACGGAGGTTTAACTATTCTGAAAGCCTTGGAACAGGCATTTCCGCAGTACGACTTTGTCTATTTGGGAGACAATGCCCGTGCTCCGTACGGGCCGAGATCCTTTGAAACCATTTACAAGTTCACTTCCGAAGGTGTTGCTTTTCTTCTAAAAGAGAAGAGATGCAGGCTGATAATTTTAGCTTGTAATACCGCATCTGCCCATGCATTGAGACAGATGCAACAGACCGTCTTCCTCCCTTGGGCGGAGGAGGGATATCGTGTACTTGGCGTCATCAGACCTACAATAGAGTCTCTTTCTCCTTTTAGCCGTACCAAGCATATCGGTCTTCTGGCTACGTCCGGTACGGTTGCTTCCGAAACCTACCTGCGTGAAGGCGAGGAGTATGCCCCTAACCTCACTATCGTGCAGCAGGCTTGCCCAATGCTGGTTCCGCTCATAGAGAGTGGCGAATGCGGCTCAGAGGGAACTCGATTCTTCGTAAAGACGTACCTTGAAGAGCTTCTAAGCAAAGATGTAGAGATAGACACCATTCTGCTTGCATGTACTCACTATCCGCTCATTAAGGATCTGATTGCAGAGTTCGCCCCCTCTCGCATCACGATTTTACCGCAGGGAGATATCATCGTGGACTCTCTGCGCTCCTATCTCTTACGCCATCCGGAGATGGAACAGCTACTCTCGAAAGGGGGGCAACATCTTTTCTTTACCACAGAGGAGTCCCATGCTTTTGAAGAGTCTGCCCGTCGATTTGTCGGAAGAGATATATCTGCGACCACCGTCAATATCGCAGGCATGACGCTTGATAAAGATTTCTGATTTTTTTACCCGAATATCCCCTCCAAAATCACAACGCCCGCCTCCATTTTGCAGGGCGTTTTTTTATATATTCCATACCGAAAAATGCTCACTTTTTTCTCCTTCTCTATTTTGATCGGAGAGGTCATTTTCAGAGCCTGACCGAATTGTTAAATCTACCTATTTTATTAACACTAATTTCGACTTCTGTTCATCAAAAACGATAAACAAGCATATTTTTTCGGCTTAACGGGTTTAATTTTTCAATGAACCCGTTTACCGATTTCATTTAACAGGTTTACCCAAAACGTTTAACCTGTTTAGAATATTTTGTTAGTCTGTTGATTTATAGTATTTTATGACTTTTATCCTTGTTTCGGTAACTTTTATGCCCATTTTTGCATTAGTAAATCTTTACAATGAATCGGGAATAAATTAAACTGTTTTAACGCAAAAATAAGCTCTGAAACCGAACAAAGAGAGGAGTCTTCTCGTTTTCATGATTTTATGTACCTTGTTGATTTATAGGTTTTTAATCACTATTCTCTGTTTGAGGTAAGAAAAGAAGAGAGTAAAGAGCGAAGAGCACAAGGAGTAATTTGCAATGCCGTTTTTATATAAAAGCTCCCGGAGAAGAGCTTTTGGAGATTGCTCCGGTTGGAAATGCAGAGCAAGGAACTTTCGGTGGCTGTAAAATATCTGTATTCTCCCTGAAAATGTGTAACTTTGGCATCTAAAAAAGAAAAAGTAGAAGCAGGGACGGCATAGTGAACGAAATGGAACAAAAGCAACGGCTACCCGAGATGTTTTGCTCGAGAGTCTGTTCTCCAACCGATGGCTTTGGGCAAGATAGAGGTCTTGCTCTCATAGAAGCTATTCTTCATAAGCCTTCTCCTGTCTCCGTCAGGTTGCACAAGAGCAAAGGCGTAGCTCTTTCTTCTGCCGAAGGGGTACGCAGTGTGCCGTGGTGCGAAAGCACTGCTTTTTATCTCGAATCTCGTCCGATATTCACCGCAGACCCATGGTGGCATTCCGGTGCTTACTATGTTCAAGAGGCAGGGAGCATGATGCTGAACCGGTACATCGGGCATATAGAACCTCTTTCAGGTGTTGTCGTGGATCTCTGTGCAGCACCGGGAGGAAAGAGTAGTCTGCTTCGGGATACGCTTCCTGCGGATACGCTTCTTATATCGAACGAATGGGACGCATCTCGTGTTCAGATATTGAAAGAAAACATGACCCGTCTGGGGCATGACAATGTGATAATCACCCACGGAGATGCACCCTCTCTCGCCGCCTCGGGTATAGTGGCGGATGCTGTCGTGATAGATGCTCCATGCAGTGGAGAAGGGATGTTCCGCAAAGAGCCGGAAAGTGTTTTGCAATGGAGTCCGCAGCTTATAGCTCACTGTGCCGGACTGCAAAAAGAGATCGTGGACTCCGGTTGGGAGATGCTCCGAGAGGGTGGAGTGTTGATATACAGCACTTGCACCTACAACAGAGAAGAGAACGAACAGATGCTCTCTTACATACTTTCGGCGTACGATGCAGAGGTTTTGCATCCCTTCCATGCTCATTTGGAAGATGGTATCTCCACTTTCGGAGATGGTATCTACAGAGCATTGCCGTCCGAGACGGACTCGGAAGGGTTTTCCATATTTGCCGTAAGAAAGTGCAGCGGAGAGCATGGAGAGAACGCTTCGGGCAGACTTAAAAAGGGAGGTTCGATGCTTCGACATCCGAGTACAGATGTGGAAAAAGCAACCTCCATACCGCCGGAAATGCTTTGGGAAGCTCCTAACGGAGATATTTTTGCTCTGCCTCAAGCTTCAAGTTCGGTTCTGCAACAGCTTCAGTCGAGAGGCAAAACACGAATTGTTCAGGCAGGAATACCCGTTGCGGAGTTTAAGGGAAAAGATCTCATTCCACTCCATCCGTGGTCTCTCTCTTCCCGTCTGCCTCATTCGTATCCCGCTGTGGAGGTAGATGCCAAGCAGGCATTGGACTATCTCAAGAGGGAGAATATTTCGATAGACAGCCCTAAGGGGATAGTGCTTCTTTCCTATAAGGGGCTTCCTTTGGGATGGGTGAAACAGTTGGGAAATCGTGTCAATTCCCTCCTGCCAAAGGGGATGACTATTTTCAATAAGTCGTTACAACCGGATGCTTGGAAGTGGAGCGACTTTCTAAAAAGAGTACAACAATGAATAGAATAAAGGGCTGCATCGCTTCCGATAGAGGGCTTGGGCTTTGGATTCAATCCCTTTTGTTTCTGCTTCTGTTCTCGCTTTCTTTTACGATGAAAGCGCAAGAGAGCACGGAAGAGAGTGAAGATGTTCTTGCCAGACCGCGTTACGAAATCTCTGTTATCACGGTGGCTCCAAGTCCGGACGATGTTTACACGCTGTACGGACACACTGCAATAAGAGTGGTAGACCATTTGAACCGAACAGATGAGGTGTACAACTACGGGGTTTTCGACTTCAATGAGCCGAACTTTATACTGAACTTTATTCAGGGAAGACCCGAATATTGGGTGGATAAAAAGGGTTTTGACTCCTTTCTCTACGAATACACCTACTTCAACAGGGGCTTCAGTCAGCAGACATTGAACCTCACAGAGGAAGAGGCGGAAAGCATCGTGGCTGCTTTGGAAGAGAATATCCTACAGGAAAACTGTAGATACCTTTACAACTTTATCTTTGACAACTGTGCAAATCGCCCGATGATTCTTTTTGAGACAGTGATGGGAAAGATAGAGTTGGCTCCTTTGACAAACAATTGGACCTTTAGAGAGTGGATAGAGGAGTGTACCAAAAATAATCCTTGGCAGATTTTTGGGATAAATTTGGCGCTTGGAGCAGGAACGGATGGCTATCCGAAAACTCTCGCAGATCGCTTCCTGCCCGTAATGGTAGAGGAAACTCTTCGCAAAGGACGGTGGATGGATAAGGGAGAGAAGCCTCTTATTGTCAAAGAAGAAGTGCTTTTCACTCCGGATGAGTCGCTCCGATATGTTGCTCCAAAAACGTTGATAGATGTTCTTACTCCCACTCTCCTCTTTACGTTGCTTATCATATTAGAATTGATAATCCTTGCTGTAAGCTATCGTAAAAACTCTTTCCTTGTGGCGAAGATAGTAGAGACTCTCCTGTTTACACTGGCAGGAGTTGCAGGATGTGTTATTTGGTATATTGCTTTACTATCGGATCATCCTTTTACTTTCCCGAATTATAATATGTTGCTTCTGCATCCGTTCCACTTCGTAACCGTTTGGCTGCTTTGGAGAAAAGATAATGGGAAAGATTTCATGAGGAAGTGGAGTGTCGCTCTTAGTGTGGTGATTATCTTCTATATTCTTTTCACCCTCTTCTTTAGAGTGCAATCTCTCTCCGCTCCTATATATTTATTGGCTTTTCTGTTGCTGTTGTGCTACTATCACAGACGATTGGCACAGAATGTGCGGAGGCTATACAAAAAAGCTAAAGTATAGATTACGACCATAATGAAGAAAGCAATAGTCCCTCTTATAGCTTTCCTGACGCTTTGTCAGGCACAGGCACAAGTCTCATTGCCTCGGTTAGTCGTTTGGCTTACGGTCGAGGATCTTCGTTCGGATTATCTGGAAACGCTTCTTCCGGAAATGCGTAAGGACGGACTGGCAAAGCTTGTCAAAGAGGGCGTTTACTATCCTCAACTGAAATCTCCTCTCACGGAAAGTAATGTCTTGAGCGCTATGGCAATGCTCCAGACAGGGCATACTCCGGCGGATAATCATATCACTCACCGTTATCCTACGGTGGTGGTCGGTAACGGAAGAGAGCGTAACAGATCGGTTTTCTACGATGATAAGTATATCGGATACGCTACGAATGACAAACTTTCACCTTTGGCTCTGAATGTCTCTACGTTCGGAGATAAGCTGAAAGAGAGTTGGGGCGGGAAAAGCCTTGTTTACGCTGTCGGAATTCAAGCCGAGGAGGCTCTGGTAATGGGGGGCAGACGGGCAGATGCTGCCTATTGGCTTGATAACAATTCGGGCAAATGGGCTTCTACAACCTACTACAAGCAGAGCACCCATACGGTACAAAATGCCGTAGATCAGTACAACAACGGAGCTTCGTCCCTTAATAGCAGACTTTCCGGACTCAAATGGGAACTGCTCTACAACGCTTATCCGACAACGTACAGGCATCTTCCGGTAAAAGGAAAGAACGGAGAAGTTCGTCTCTCTTCAGGCTTCGGCTCGGATGCTGATGCCATACAACGCTTCAAGGAAACTCCGATGGTGAACGATGAAGTAGCGATGTTCACCAATGTTATACTTAAAAGCAGCGAAATAGGAGCGGATGAAGTGCCCGACCTGCTCAATATTCACCTTTCGGTTGCACACGATTACGAAGAAAATCCGGTGCTTGCAACGCAAGATGCATACTTCCGTCTGGATAAGGCGATTGCGGATATCATACGCTCTGTAGAGTATAAGCTCGGCTACCATAAGGAGCAAGTGGTTTATATGCTTTCGGGTACCGGAATGGCTCGGGATAGAGAGAGTCGCCGACAACCGGTAGGAACTTTCTTTACAGACCGCTGTAAGACGCTTCTTAATCTTTACCTCAATCCGAAGTATGGTCGTGCAGATTGGGTTTTGGACGTGTCCGAGCGAGGAGAGGTCTACCTCAATCTGGAAGCGGCAAAGAAGTACAATGTTTCGGTTGCCGAGTTGGAAGAGAATGCTGCAGACTTTCTGAGAGAGTTTTCCGGCGTTCATGATGTGGTAACATCCGTTCAAATCAAGAACGGAGAGCTCTCTCCACGACAATCTCATCTTTATCATCGTTCGATATGGAAGAATAGACCACAACTCCTCTATACCCTTCAGCAGGGCTGGATTTGCGGTACAGAAAATAATAGACAAAGCAATACTTGGGATCATGAAAGAGTGATCACCGTGGCTTCTCCGCTTATCTTCGTATGGAGAGATATTCAATCTCCAACTCTTATAGGCGAATCCACCTCCACGCTTTCTGTCTCTTCTGTTTTGGCGTATGCCCTTCGTATAAGGCCTCCCAATGCCGAACCGGATATCCCTCAGCATATACCATTATTATTACACAAGAACAGAAAAGAATAAATAACAAAAACATATTATACTCAATGGCACTGGTAAACATTTTGTCCAAGATATTTGGCAATAAAGCACAGCG
Organism: Porphyromonas sp.; assembly: GCA_030529525.1. Taxonomy (GTDB): domain Bacteria; phylum Bacteroidota; class Bacteroidia; order Bacteroidales; family Porphyromonadaceae; genus Porphyromonas_A. Next base: position 6,115 of record JAUMWS010000076.1, read on the forward strand.
AGACAGAAAAGAGATAGAGCCTTATGTGAAGCAGATTCTTGAGGCTCACAAGGGGATGGAAACACTCTCCAACGATGAGCTGAGAGCTATCTCGCAAGAGATGATGAACGATCTGCAAGCACACGTAGCTACAGAAAAAGCAGAGATAGAAGCCCTCAAATCTCAGATCGAAGAACTTGAAATAGATGCCCGGAAGCAGGCATGGGAAAAGGTCGATAAGATCAATGATACCATCTTAACCAAGCTGGAAGATAAGCTCAACGAACTTCTTCCTAAAGCTTTTGCTCTCATGAAGGAGACGGCAACCCGTTTTACCCGAAACGAAGAGATTGTCGTAACCGCGACGGATTTCGATAGAGATCTTGCCGTATCCCATGACTTTATCCGTATAGAAGGGGATAAGGCGATCTATCTTAACCGCTGGATGGCCGGAGGTAACGAGATCGTCTGGGATATGATTCACTATGATGTACAGCTCTTTGGCGGTGTGGTTCTTCATAAAGGCAAGATTGCGGAAATGGCTACGGGTGAAGGTAAAACACTTGTAGCTACCTTACCTGTCTTTTTGAATGCGCTTACGCACAATGGTGTGCACGTTGTTACCGTGAACGACTACCTCTCCAAGCGTGACTCGGAGTGGATGGGACCTTTGTATATGTTTCACGGACTTTCGGTGGACTGCATCGACAAACACGAACCCAACTCTGCGGCAAGAAAGCGTGCGTATAACTGCGACATCACGTTCGGTACCAACAACGAGTTTGGTTTCGACTACCTGAGAGACAACATGGCTTCTTCGCCTGACGACTTAGTACAACGCATGCACAACTACGCTATTGTCGACGAGGTGGACTCGGTTCTAATCGACGATGCGCGTACGCCTCTTATCATTTCCGGACCCATTGAGTCTTCCGGTGATAAGCTTTTCGAGGAGTACAGAGGCTTTGTAGAGTCTATCGTGGAAGTGCAAAAGAAATTGGCTTCGGAACTTCTGTTGGAAGCAAAACAGAAGATTAAGAGTGAAGACAAGAAGGTTCAAGAGGAAGGATTCTTATTGTTGTATCGTAGCTTCAAGGCGCTTCCGAGAAGCAAACCTCTTATCAAGTACCTTAGCGAAGAGGGTATAAAGGCGGGAATGATCAAGACGGAAGAGTTCTACATGCAGGATAACAACCGTCAGATGTATATCGTTACAGATCCGCTCTACTTCGTTATAGACGAAAAGAACAGCCAGATAGACCTTACAGATAAGGGGTTGGATTTTCTTGCAAAGCTTACGGGCGATTCGCAGTTCTTCGTTCTTCCGGATATTGCATCACAGATGTCCGAGCTGGAGAACCTCTCTTTGTCTGAAGAAGAGAAGAGTCAGAGAAAGGACGAACTTCTTTCCAACTTCTCCGTACAGAGTGAAAGAGTGCACACGCTGAATCAACTCATGAAAGCGTACACCCTGTTCGAGAAAGATGATCAGTATGTGGTGATGGAGAACAAGGTGCTTATCGTGGACGAGCAGACCGGACGTATCATGGACGGTCGCCGTTACTCGGACGGTCTTCACCAAGCGATAGAAGCGAAAGAGCGAGTTCGAGTGGAGTCGGCATCACAGACCATGGCTACCATTACGCTGCAAAACTACTTCCGTATGTACAAGAAACTTTCGGGTATGACCGGTACAGCCGAAACGGAAGCAGCGGAGTTTTGGGATATTTATAAGCTTGATGTGGTAGTGATACCTACCAACAGACCTATCCTCCGAAACGATATGAACGACCGTGTATACAAGACCGATCGTGCAAAATACAACGCTGTGATAGAGGAAATAGTGGGTCTTGTAGATAAGGGACGCCCTGTACTTGTCGGTACTACATCGGTAGAAATCTCCGAGCTTCTCAGCCGTATGCTTACGCTTCGTAAGATTCAGCACAATGTCCTCAACGCCAAACTTCACCAGAAAGAGGCGGAAATTGTAGCACTTGCAGGGCAGAAAGGTACTGTAACCATCGCTACCAACATGGCGGGTCGTGGTACCGACATCAAGCTCTCTCCGGAGGTAAAAGCCGCGGGAGGTTTGGCTATTATCGGTACCGAAAGGCATGAGAGCCGTCGTGTAGACCGTCAGCTTAGAGGTCGTGCCGGTCGTCAGGGAGACCCGGGCTCTTCTATCTTCTTCGTTTCACTGCAAGACAAGCTTATGCGTCTGTTTGCATCCGAGCGTTTGGCTCCGATGATGGACAAGCTTGGCTTTGGAGAAGACGACGTGTTAGAGAGTGGTTATCTCTCCAAAGCTGTGGAAAATGCGCAGAAGAAAGTAGAGGAGAACAACTTCGGTATCCGTAAACATCTCCTTGAGTACGACGACGTAAAGAACTCTCAACGTAAAGTGATCTACACCCGAAGGCATCACGCACTTTTGGGAGAGCGCATCACTTTGGACGTTATGAATACCATAAGCCAGTGTGCCGATGCGATAGGAGAACAGTTTGCCGGTAGCGGACGCTACGAAGATTTCACCGTAGAGGTGCTAAAGGTCTTTGCCATCCAATGTCCTATAACGGAAGAGCAGTTCAAAAAAGCCTCTCCAATCGAAATCGGAGACCATCTGACAGAAGCTGCTTTGGAGGCTTTGAAGAGAAGATCGGAGAAGATAAAGTCCGACACTTATCCGGTTATTCACCGTGTATTCGAAGAGCAGGGACACGCTATACGTACTGTTCACGTTCCTATTTCGGACGGAAAGAGTGTTTACAACGTGCCTGTCGATTTGGAAGAAGCAGACTCCACACATTGTCAGGCTATTGTCAAGGCGTTCCAAAAGACCATTCTGCTCTACACGATAGACGAGGCATGGAAAGAGCACTTGCGTGAAATGGACGAACTCCAACGTGCCGTAAGAAATGCGTCGTATGAGAATAAAGATCCTCTTGTCATCTTCAAAGTGGAAGCGTACGAGCTGTTCAAGACCATGGTGGACGATATGAACAAGAAAGCGGCAGCCATCATCATGAGAGGTAAGCTGCCTATACCTCCACAAGAAGAGAGTCAGGCGGATGGAGCTGCTGCATTGAGACAAGTCCCCGATAGAGATATGCCGAGACCGCGTGCACGTTACACCGAACACAAAGACGATGTACAGCAGGCACAGGATGCTCAAAGAGAAGCCGGTATGGCTGCATCTGCTGCGGGTCGTGAACGTACTCAACCTTATGTGGCACCTGAGCGTATCGGACGGAACGACCCTTGTCCTTGTGGCAGTGGTAAGAAGTTTAAGCAGTGTCACGGACGCAACTTGTAATCTCTTTAGACAGATAGATTGTTCCCGAAATGGGGAACTCGAATAGAAAAAGCGGAAGCCCGATATTATTATGTCGGGCTTCCGCTTTTTTGTATCCTTTCCGCAACTTTTTCAAAGGCAAAACGGAGAAGTTTTTCAACCTTCATTTTTATATATTTCATCCCTAATCGAGGAGACTGTTTTTCCTCTCTCTATTTTGATCGGAGGGGGTGTTTTCAGAGCACGGCCGAACTGTTAAATTGGAGTGATTCCCTTAACACTAATTTCGATAGATGTTAAGCCAAAACGATAAACGAGCATATTCTTTCGGCTTAACGGGTTTAATTTTTCAATGAACCCGTT
>JAUMWS010000077.1 GCA_030529525.1 Porphyromonas sp.
TGAGGTGGAAAAAAGAAATCTCTCCTCAGGAAAAAACTCCTGACCTTTTCGGCTCAATGTTATTTGAGGAAAAATAGAGCCCCGATAGGACAAATAGCCCTCTCCCTTCTGATGTCTGGAAGAACAGGTTTACAAAAGATTTTCTACGAGTTTAAAAGTTTCTTTCAACCCATTCAGGGTTTGAAATCAAGGCTTGGTGTAGAGCAAACAAGGTTTGAATCCTAAAAATCAAGGCTTGACTCTAACGAACCAAGCCTTGACTTCTTTTTCTGATCGGGTTAAAGTCTGAAAACAAACCTGTTTACCCCTTTTTCTTTTCGGGTTTGGCAGAAATGTTTTTCGGTGATTAAAAATCCTCATTAGATGGGTGACGTCAAAAAATCAATGGCTTTTCGGACAGACTTGGCACCTAACAGATGGGAAGCCGTAGTACTGTCTTCAATCTTTCTACCGGGACCTTTCTCGGATCACTCATATAGATTTCATGATGCCTGCGGGTATCATCCGTTGCGATTTGATACCCATTCTCTCGGGCATACTTCTCCATCTTTGCTATCGTTCTGTTTTCGTCGTTGTAAGAGCCGATGTGCAAGCACTGTACACACAGACCCTCTTCGTAGCGGAACAGCTCGACTTTCGAGAAGTCTTTTTCTTCTTTTTCGTCGTTTCCTGAATAGCCCATTCCAGATCCTTCTCTGTAACGAAGTCCGGAAGACGTATCATGGAGATGAAACAGAGATTGCTTTTGTCGTTGTAGTCCATCGTTTCACTCTCGGTCCACCATAATCCCTCCAGCGGAGGTATGACATATAGGAAGAAACCATCTATCTTGTAGTCACTTTTATAGCTCATTTTAAGGGCGTAAGCCACTCCGTAGAGCAGCTCCAGCGCTTCCTTGTATTCTCCATCTTCATCATTGGGATTACCCTTGCCCCTCACGGCGATATAGTTTATCTCGGGCAGTGTAACAATCATCGGTTTGGCAGGAGGAAGATAGAACTCCTTAAACACTTTTTTGAAGTCGAAAGCCATGCTACGTACATTATGAAATCGGACACTCAGCCTCTTCTTTCCCTTTCAAGAACAGGCAGACTCACTGTGTGAAAGATACAAATCTTTTCGGTGAGGGGATCAGTGTCTTGCGGTGTATCGGAAAAGTGAAGGGGCAGGAGCGTTGGGTTTGTGTCTGTTTTATGGAAATTTATGGTTGGAGGATAGGCGTTTTTATTCTTTCGTCCGCAAAAAGTAAGGGAGAAAAGCATTATATTTGCACACGGCAGACGCCGTAAACGAGTTATTATTATACCAAATATTTAAAACGAAAAAAGACCATGAAAGGAACAAGACTATTTGCACTACTTTCTTTGCTGACAGTAGCCTTCTTCATGCTTCCTGCTTCTCTTTCTGCACAGACAGATGCCAAAGAAAGCGGAACCATCATCAAGCTTAATGCCGAAACATTCAGACTAAAAGTCTACGACTATAAGAGCGGAGCGGAATGGAAATACAGAGGAGATATCCCATGTATCGTGGATTTCTACGCAGATTGGTGCGGACCTTGCCGCCAGCTCAAGCCTACGCTCGAACGTCTTGCAAAAGAATATAAGGGCAAAATATACATATACGCTGTGGATGTAGATGCCAACAGAGAGCTGGCAGAGGCATTCAAAGTACGTAGCATCCCTATGACTCTCGTTATTCCAATGAACGGTAAACCGCTTATGAATACGGGTAATCTGCCTTACGATACGTTCAAAAAGCAGATAGAAGACGTACTGAACAAAAAGTAAAAAAACGACTACCATAACCGCCCATGCAGATGTTGGAACGGATCTTTGTACTTAACGATGCAGACCCGATAATCTTCTTCGGATTGAATAACAAGAATATTCAACTCCTCAAAGATCTGCACCCTAAGCTCAGAATCATAGCTCGAGGCAATCTCATAAAAGTGATGGGAGAGGAGGAGGAGACGTCTGCCTTTATCTCTCTTCTTCGTACGCTCGAACGCTATACCGAGACTTTCAACTCTCTATCCGAGGAGGTTATATTGGCACATACAAGAGGAGGAGACGCAGCCGTCTCCTCCTCTACACCTTCCGGAGATGTGTTGCTGTTCGGTCTTAACGGCAAGCCTATATCTCCCCGAAACAAAAACCAAAAAGAGATGGTGCGTCTTGTGGAAGAGCACGATCTTGTTTTTGCAACCGGACCTGCGGGTACGGGAAAGACATTTATGGCTATCGCACTGGCCGTAAAAGCACTTAAGAATAAAACAATCCGTAAGATTATCCTCAGCCGACCGGCTGTGGAGGCAGGGGAGAAGCTTGGCTTCCTTCCCGGAGAAATGAAAGATAAACTGGATCCTTACCTTCAACCGTTATACGATGCTCTTGGCGAACTTATCCCGCCCATGAAGCTGAAAGAGTATATGGAGACGGGTGTCATCCAGATTGCCCCTCTTGCTTTTATGAGAGGACGAACACTTTCCGATGCTATCATTATTCTTGATGAAGCGCAGAATACATCTCCACACCAAATAAAGATGTTCCTGACACGCTTGGGGAATAATGCGAAGATGATAATCACCGGAGACGTAACTCAGATAGACCTTCCTGCCGGAACTCAAAGCGGACTCAAGCAGGCACTTTATATTCTTAGAGGTATTCCGGAAGTGGGACACATAGACTATAATGCCAAAGATATCGTAAGGCATCCCCTCGTAAAAAAGATTGTAAATGCCTACGACAAATTTGACAAACAAGAGAAGACTAAAAAAGAGAAAAAAGAGGGCGAAAGTTCAATGCTCCAAGTATAAAATCATATCCAATAACAGTCATGATGAACAATTCACTAACACAAACCAACTTTAACCTGCCTCGCCAAACTGCAAAGTACATAGGTAAGGTAAGAGATGTCTATACAATAGAAGACGATATACTGGTCATGGTAGTTTCTGACCGTATTTCGGCTTTCGATGTAGTCTTACCCGTAGGTATCCCATACAAGGGGCAGGTGTTGAACCAAATCGCTGCATATCATCTTGACAAAACGGCAGACATCGTTCCGAACTGGAAAATCGCCACTCCGGATCCGATGGTTACCATCGGACACAAGTGCGAACCTTTTAAGGTGGAGATGGTTATTCGTGGCTATCTTACCGGAAGCGCATGGAGAGCATACAAAGCCGGAGAACGCCAATTGTGTGGAATCACGCTGCCCGAAGGCATGAGAGAAAATGAAAAGTTCCCTCATCCTATCATTACTCCTACCACAAAAGCAGACGAAGGCCATGATGAGAACATCTCTAAAGAGGAGATTATTGCTTCCGGTCTTGTCTCAGCAGAGGATTATCAACGCTTGGAGGAGGTAACCTACGCTCTATTTCAGCGTGGCACCGAGTTGGCGGCAGAGAAAGGACTTATTTTGGTTGATACCAAATATGAGTTCGGAAAGAAAGATGGAAAGATCTATCTTATAGACGAAATACATACGCCCGACTCTTCTCGCTACTTCTATAGCGAGGGCTATGCTGAAAGATTTGAGAAAGGAGAACCTCAAAGACAGCTTTCAAAGGAGTTTGTTCGCCAATGGCTTATAGATAACAACTTCCAAGGAAGAGATGGCGACGAGATGCCGAAGTTTACACCGGAATATGTGGAAAGCATAAGCGAACGCTACATAGAACTTTATGAGAATATCATAGGAGAAAAGTTCGTCAGAGCAGACACCTCAAAACTTTCAGAGCGCATAGAAACAGCTATTCGTGAGGCTCTTAGCAGCCTATAAGTAAATCGGCTTTTAGTTGGAATGTCGCAGGAAAGTGGACATATAGAACGGGATAGACTCTACCATAAAGAGGTAGAGTCTATCCGTTTGATGTTTAATAATATTGCCCGTGAGTATGATAAACTCAATGGCATAATGTCTCTTGGATTGGACAAGAGATGGCGTAAGGAGTGTGTACAGAAAGCTTCCGAACGCTCTCCGAAAGCAATTCTTGACTTGGCAACAGGTACCGGAGACTTGGCTTTTGCCTTGAAAGAGGCAAATCAGAACGCATCTGTCGTGGGGCTTGATCTTACCGAAGGTATGTTGGAAGTAGCGCAATATAAAGCAGCAGAGATGGGTTACACATTGAAGGAAGTATCATTTGTCTGTGGAAATGCCCTCAATCTGCCTTTTAAAGATCACTCTTTCGACGCTGTTACCATCGCTTTTGGGATTCGCAATTTTCACGATATCTCTCGTGGATTATCGGAGATTTTCCGTGTGTTACGCCCCGGAGGACGAGTCTGTATCTTGGAGTTGGCGGAACCATCGAAGCGGATTGTGAAACCATTTTATCGGATTTACACGCAATGCTTTATACCTCTTGCCGGAAAGACCATTGCTCATGACAAGCAAGCCTATCAGTATCTGCCGGACAGTATAAAGACAGTCCCGATGAGGGAGAGTATGTGTCGTCTGATCTCTGATGCCGGATTTCAGAATGCCAGCTACCACTCTTTTACACCGGGAGTTTGTGTATTGTATGTGGGAGACAAGTAGAAGATTATGAGCAAACCAATGCTTTACGGGCTTTTGGGATACCCGATAGAGCATTCTAAGAGTCCCGCCTTTTTCAATACTCTTTTTTCAAGAGAGGGGATTTCTGCTCATTATGCTCTCTTTTCCCATGAAAAGATAGACTCTTTTCTCTCTGAGATAGAGAGAAGACCGGATCTCTACGACTCTCTTGTCGGATTTAACGTAACAAGCCCCCACAAATCCGATATCATACCATACTTGTACAAGCTATCTCTTGAGGCAGAGGCGCTTCAATCTGTTAATGTTGTCAAGATAAAGCGAGATGCTTCGACCGGAGCTCCTTTTTGGTTCGGGTATAATAGTGATATTGTCGGCTTTTCAAAGCTACTGGAATACGCGCTCTCTCAGACGGGAAATCCGGAAATTTCTACTGCCCTTATCGTGGGAAGTGGAGGGGCTGCTCGCTCTGTCTGCTACTGTTTGACGCAGAAAGGAGTCGCGTTTCATGTGGCGAGCAGATCTCCTCATTTGGTAGATAAAGGCATCTCCTATGCAGACCTGAATAGGAGTGGGACTATGGAGAGATACGATCTTATAGTCCAGTGTACTCCTTTAGGAATGACGCCAAATATCTCTACGGCTCCATCTCTTCCGTATGAGAAAATACGAGGGAAAGGTGTGCTTGCCATAGATTTGGTGTACAGCCCGAATTCTACGCTCTTTATGCGGCTATGCCAAAGGCATGGAGCTCATGCTTTCAATGGAGATATGATGCTGATAGAACAAGCCAAGGAGGCGTGGAGAATATGGCAAGAAGAGTAGCTTGACGGCATACGAAAGAAAAAGATCAGAATAAAGATTATAAGAAATGAATCTTCAACAACTCGAATATCTACATGCACTGAAAGTGCACAAGCACTTTGTAAAGGCGGCTGAGGCTTGCAATGTCACTCAGCCAACACTAAGTGCCATGATACAAAAACTGGAAACAGAGCTTGGTGTTACTCTTGTGGACAGGGCGCATCAGCCTATCAGGCTTACTGCCATAGGAGAAAAGATAGCGGAAAAAGCCCATGATGTACTGGGAGTGGTTCGTAGCGTAGAAGAGCTTGCCGCAGAAGAGAAAGATGGTCTCAGTGGTGATATTCGTATCGGAGTCTTACCGACTATTGCTCCTTTCCTTTTGCCCCGAATTATTACGGCTCAAAAGAAGATAGCTCCTGCGCTGAATATCCATTTCGTAGAGCTGACTACGGGAGCTTGTGAACGAGAACTCTGTGCCGGAAATATAGAGCTTGCTATTCTGGCGGGCGATCTCAAAGGAGATGGTTTTGCTCTTCACTCTCTTTACTATGAGGAGTTCATCGGTTATGTAAGCCGAAATGAACCTCTTTTTGAAGAAGAAAAAATCAAAAGTATAGAGATAGACCCCAAAACCTTATGGCTTTTGGACGAAGGACACTGCTTTAGAAATCAGCTTCTCCGATTCTGTTCTCTTCCTGCCGTGAAGCAGAGAAAAATAGACTATGAGCTTGGTGGAATAGAGACCTATATGCACTTGGTCGAAGGGGGATATGGTATGACTTTTGTCCCCGAACTTGCAGTCTCCACCATGTCTAAGGCTCAAAAGGAGTTGTTGAGGCCGTTTGCCATTCCTCGTCCCGTACGTCCTATCTTTCTTGTTCACTCTCAGAGCTATGTCAGAGAGAGTGTCGTGGAGCATCTTTGCGAATTGATTCGATCCGTGGTTCCGTCTGAAATGCACGAGATTAGGGTCGGACAAGTGCTCGCATAGCATTGAACGAGTTTGGCAATGCTTTTGCATAGAAGAAAGTAGAAGAATAGACGAAAAAAGAGATAAACACAAATGAGCACAAAAAAGAAAGAAGAAAAAGATATAGAGATAGAAAAAGATGCTCCCGAAGCAGATCTCCCAAATGAAGATATTGTAGAAGAGGCTGTCGAAGAGCAAGTAACTTTAGAACAACGTCTGGCAGAGTTGGAAGATTCGCACCTTCGCCTCAGAGCGGAGTACGATAATTTCCGCAAGCGTACGCTGAAAGAGAAGAGCGAACTTATCCGAACAGCGGGAGAGCGCATCCTTACGCAATTTATAGGTGTAGCAGACGACTTTGATCTTGCAGTAGCCAATCTCAGTCAGGCTACAGATGTAGCTGCTGTTGCAGAGGGGATAGATATCATTCGTACCAAGTTTATCTCTGCAATGAAAGCACAGGGAGTTTCGGAGATGGAAGTGCTTGGAGAGCCATTCGATGCCGATCTGTATGATGCAGTAGGTATGTTCCCCGTGGAGGATGCCGATAAAAAAGGTAAAGTGATAGAGTGCGTACAGAAAGGATATACCCTGAACGATAAGGTGATAAGACACCCTAAAGTGATAGTTGGACAATAACTTTCTGCACGATAGAAGATATTTGTTATGGCAACAAAAAGAGATTATTATGAAGTCTTGGGCGTCTCAAAAGATGCTACGGACGAACAGATAAAAAAGGCTTACAGGAAGACGGCTATCAAGTATCACCCTGATAGAAATCCGGACAACAAGGAAGCCGAAGAAAAATTCAAGGAAGCCGCAGAAGCTTATGGGGTATTGAGTGATCCGGACAAGCGTGCAAAGTACGACCGCTTCGGACACAGCGGACCTGAGATGGGTGGCTTTGGCGATTTTTATGGCGGTGGCATGAGCATGGATGACATCTTTGCTCAGTTCGGTAATATCTTCGGCGGACACTTCGGCGGCTTTGGAGGTTTCAGCAGTTCTGCTTCTTCTCATCGCAGATCTCGTGGTGGAGACATCCGGGTAACTGTTGCTCTAAGTTTGAAAGAGATAGCTCAGGGCGTAGATAAGAAGATTAAAGTAAAGAAACGCAACTCTTGTTCTGTGTGTAAAGGCTCCGGAGCCGAAAGCCCATCCGATATACACTCTTGTACCACCTGTGGTGGCAGTGGAGTTGTATTCCATACCCAACAGAGCTTCTTAGGCACAATCCAGACTCAACAGGTGTGTCCTTCCTGTAAAGGAACCGGAGAGACCATCGACAAGAAGTGTAAGCACTGTCATGGAGAAGGTACCGAGATGGGAGAAGAAGTGGTTGCATTCAGTATTCCTGCAGGGGTACAGCAGGGTATGGCTCTTACTGTTTCGGGAAAAGGAAACGCTGCTCCAAGGGGAGGAGAGCCGGGAGACTTGATTGTAGTCATAAAAGAGCTGCCGGATGATAACTTTATCCGAAACGGAGATGATATAATCTACAATCTGCTGATTTCCTATCCGGAAGCCGTTGTGGGTGGAAAAGTGGAAATGCCTACCATAGACGGAAAAGTAAAGGTTACGATAGAACCGGGAACTCAGCCCGGTAAGATTCTGCGTCTAAGAAACAAAGGTTTGCCCTCTTTGCGTTCCGGAATAAAAGGCGATTTGCTTGTACATATAAGTATCCATGTACCTACCCAGATGGATGAGAAGGCTAAGGAGATTATAGAAAGGATGGCAGGCATACCTTTCTTTAGCCCGAGCCAATCGGATAAGGAGGCTTATATCAAAGAACAGAAAGTTAAATACGAACTCTGATTTTTGAAACTTTAACATACTTTTGCTGTATAAAAAGCAAAAAAATCAAATAAGAGGTTTGATTCTATGAAAAAAGCCCTTATCTTTGCAATGTGTTTTTCATGGTATTAGATTTTTTAAGGTTATCAAATAACAGAACAGAAACAAAGAGGGTGTCGTGAGACACCCTCTTTTGTTTTTATTCACACCATTTATTATGTATGTATCCTTATTCCCTGAAGTAGAATAGCTACCTTTGTTGCTGTTATTATTAAAACAAACAAATTATAGAAGCAAGATGAAGAAAAAATGTCTTATGATCGCTCTCAGTGCGATCTTTTTTGTAGGCTGTAACAGCAAAAGTGAAAAAGATAACGGAACGGAAACGACTGCGATTGTCGCTATTGCAGAGGATGCCCTTGCTGAAGTGTTGGCGGGAACCTTTGAGGGAACTCTTCCTTGTGCCGACTGTGAGGGAATTCACATGGTTTTGAATCTGGACGGAGAGAACTTTACGCTCTCTTATGAGTATATGGGAGAGGACGATTTGGTATTCAGAGAAGAAGGAAAGTTCACTCTCTTGGGGAACCGCCGTACCATCGAAGTAGCTTCCGAAGGGAATGAAACAAGGTATTTTAATATTTACGAAGATAGAGCGGTAATGTGTGACTCCAACGGTGTAGAGCCGGATGGAGAATTGGCACAGCACTATGTTCTAATCAAGAAGTAAGCCGATCGAAAGCGTTTGAACTACTTTCACATCGGGCTACAATTCTGTTCTTAGAGGATATAAGTGTCGGTTCAGCCGGCATTGTAGAGAAACCTGCGAGTTTGTTCGTATCGAATACGACAGCTTGCAGGTTTTTTGTTTGCTGAAAAGCTATTCTCCGAATAAGTTTACCGAATGAAAAACCCCCTTTTCTTCCTTCTTTTTTTTATATAAAAGTGCACGCATCACCTCCCATTTTCCCCTCTGAAAGTGGCTCTGAAAACAGTTTTGGGAAGAGAAGATGGTGATCTTGAATTTTTAGAAATGCCGTAACTATTTCTTTTTCAGCATAATATCTAAAATCGTGAAAACGGAAACTTTTTCCTCTTGGTCGGTTTCATCGCCTGTTTTCGAGTTAATTGGTGTGAATTTTAACACCCCTATATGTAAATAAATTCTAACTCATTTTTTAGACCGAAAACAGCAAAAAGAAGAGTAAAATACATAAATATCTAATTATCAATGATATAATAGAAAAGGTTTAACCCGTTAATTGAATCCGATAAAC
>JAUMWS010000078.1 GCA_030529525.1 Porphyromonas sp.
ACCTACTCCCTCGGCAACATACTTTACGCCCGGATCGGTAATGAGTTCAATCTTCTGAATGCTTGACGCAGGAATGGATTTGAGAACCTCTTTAGGGTTCGAGTCTAGCAGTGGATTGGGCTTGCCATTAATCAGGATCTTGAAGTTGGAAGAGCCTTTTACCTGAATGTTGTCTTGGGCATCAACGGTTACGAGAGGTACCTTCCGCAACATACTCAGCATGTTTTGTGCAGAGGCTTCAGGGTCTTTGGCCACAGCATAATCTATTTTATCTCCTTTGACAGACACAAGTTGTCGGAAGTGAACAACCTTTACATCTTCCAGTTCAATGGCGGATTCTTCAAGTTTTATACTGCCGAGGGCTATCTCTTTTTGCCCGTTAGATAGCTTGGGGAGCTCATTCAGAACGGGCTTGAACCCTGAAGATTGTACGAAGATATAGTTCTCCTTCTTTGGCGTAAAGGCTATTCGAAAGAGTCCTTGTCCATCTGTAACCTGTCTGTAAAGCAGGGTATCCTTCTCCTCAATACATCTTATTGTAACCTTCGCAAAAGGAATGGGTTTGCCTTTTTCTGCCTCCAGTATCTGACCGGAAGCTATCGTTTGCTGAGCGAAGACGATGCTGCTGCTCACAAAAAAGAGCAACAGTGCAAGAGAGATAAGTCGTTTCATATTTGGTAAAAGTGATAAGTTTTGGTGAGGATAACTATTGATCGGAGGATCAGAAGAGGTTATTGATCACTATCGGCTTCTTTCCGGAACGCCGTATGATGAGCAACTCCCCCTTTCTATACGTTATGTATAGCCGGAAATGCCCTAACGCTTTAGAGTAGAAGTAGCCCCAATAACCGAAAATGCCGCCACTGGCAAACGTTCGGATGGCTCCGTCAAGAATGTCCATCGGAGCCCGGTCTACTTTTGCATTACTCAAGTCTATGACCTTTTTGTGCAAAAGTTTTCCGATGATTATGCTATTGGGCGTCCGCTGTATATACATAGGAGCCAGAAAGGCAAGCCCCGCAAAAAACAAAAGCATTACACAAAGCAATATTTTTTCGATAACCGTTCCGGAGGGATAATAGAACAAGAAGAGCGCGATAATAAGTACATACGTTAGTATGGTTATTATTCGGGCCAACTTGTCCATCTTTAAATAGTGTTTCTTATAAGTTTCCATAGCTGTCGGCTTTCGGTTAATTGGTTCTATTTTTCGCGCATAAAGATATTTACAGGAGTGCCGGAGAAGTCCCAGTTTTCCCTTATTTTGTTTTCCAAAAAGCGTTTGTAAGGGTCTTTTACCCACTGCGGAAGGTTACAGAAAAAGACAAAAGAAGGTACCGAAACCTGTGGTAGCATCGTGATGTACTTGATCTTTATGTACTTTCCTTTGGTTGCGGGAGGAGGCGTTTTCTCTATAATCGGAAGCAGTATCTCGTTCAGCTTGGCTGTTGAGATGCGTTTCTTTCTCTTGTCGAAGACTTCCTGTGCCGTATCCAATACCTTCATGATGCGCTGCTTGTTGGTTGCGGAGATGAAGAGAATAGGAAAATCGGTAAACGGAGCCATGCGTTCACGGATCACTTTTTGGTAATAGTCTATCGCCTTTTGGCTTTTATCTTCCACGAGATCCCATTTGTTCACGCAGACAACCAGCCCTTTCTTATTCTTTTGTATTACCGAGAAGATGTTCATATCCTGACTCTCTATCCCTTTGGAGCCGTCTATCATCAGCACGCATACGTCGCTGTTTTCTATTGCTCGTATCGAACGGATGACGGAATAGTATTCCAAGTCCTCGTTTACCTTCCCTTTCTTTCGCATTCCTGCTGTATCTACCAGATAAAAGTTGTGTCCAAACTTGTTGTAGTGCGTGTAGATAGAGTCTCTTGTCGTGCCTGCCACATCGGTTACGATATGTCTGTCTTCATTGAGAAAGGCATTGATAAGAGAAGACTTCCCTGCATTAGGACGACCCACGATGGCTATTCGGGGCGTATTATCTTCGACTTCCTCGTCCGGTTTGCTCTCAGGTAAGAGTTTCACCATAGCGTCCAAAAGATCTCCCGTACCCGAGCCATTTATTGCGGAGATGCAGTATGGGTCTCCCAATCCGAAGCGATAAAACTCTGCTGCATATACCTGCATCGAAAAATTATCCGACTTATTGGCGACCAGCATTACCGGTTTCTTTGTCCGTCTGAGTATGTTTGCCACGGCATCATCCATATCTGTGATACCCTCATTGACGTCAAGAACGAAAAGGATAAGGTCGGCTTCGTCTATTGCTATCTGTACCTGTTTGTTGATTTCATCCTCAAAAACATCTTCGCTACGCACGACCCATCCACCTGTGTCCACGACCGAAAAAGAGGTGCCACACCATTCCGCCTTTCCGTATTGGCGGTCTCTTGTTGTTCCGGCAACGTCCGTCACTATTGCGTCTCTCGTCTTGGTCAGTCTGTTGAACAGTGTACTCTTACCCACATTCGGGCGTCCTACTATTGCTATAAGGTTACTCATGTCTTTCTTCTTGTGTTTGTTGTTTCGTATGTCAGTCTATCTTGTATCCGTAGGTACGGAGAATGTTATCTCTGTTGCGCCAATCTTTTTCCACTTTGACATACGTTTCGAGGAAGATCTTCTTCTCGAAGAACTTCTCCAAATCTTTTCTTGCCATGGCTCCAACCTTCTTTAGGGCTTGTCCTCCATGTCCTATTATTATTCCTTTTTGGCTATCTCGCTCTACGATGATCACTGCTCGTATGCGGATTAAATTATCTTCTTCTTTGAACTCTTCCACGACCACTTCCGTAGAGTAGGGTATCTCCTTCTGGTAGTAGAGCAGTATCTTCTCACGGATAATCTCGGTCACAAAAAACCTTGCAGGCCTGTCTGTCAGAGCATCCTTATCGAAATATGGAGGCGATAGCGGTATCAGTTCCTCGATTCTTTTCTTTAGCTGCTCCATGTTGAACTTATGCAGGGCGGAAGCCGGGAATATTTCGGCTTTTGGAAGAAGCTCTTTCCACTCGGCAATGAGTGCTTCCAGCCCTTCCTGTGTAGTGAGGTCTATCTTATTGATGACCAGTAGAACCGGACAGTCCAACGAGGCTACTCTTCGGAGAAAAGTATCATGCTTGGTGGGTTTTTCCACGGTATCCGTAACGTATAGCAAGACATCCGCATCGCCCAAAGCGCTCTCCGAAAACTCCAACATGCTTTCCTGCATCTTGTAGTTCGGTTTCAGCACACCGGGGGTATCGGAATAGACGATTTGCAAAAGGGGAGTATTGACGATTCCCATAATGCGGTGGCGGGTAGTCTGCGCCTTAGAGGTGATGATAGAGATCTTTTCACCCACGAGAATATTCATCAGCGTAGATTTTCCTACATTCGGATTTCCCACAATGTTTACGAATCCGGAGCGGTGTTCGCTGCTTACTGCGCCGAGCATTTCTGTTATTTTATCCATCCTTAAAGCCTGTATTTCTCTTCAAAGGTACAAAAATAGTCTGAGGCTGAGAGGCTATTGCTGTGTAACTCTATAGGACAGAGGGTTTACGGGACTCTTTATCGCGGGGAAAATGCACTGCCTCTGCAAGGCTCTTTTTTCTATTTGGGTATGGACAGAAAGAGCAGAATTGTTTTACCGCATCCCATTCAAAAAGAGCGGTTTTAAGGGCTCATCTATTGCGTAAATATTTGTAACTTTGCATCCTATTTGGAGAGAAAATGTTATTTCTTCCCTCTCAATAAAAAAGAATCTAAGTGTAAGATAGACATAATCATGGCAAAAGAACTAAAAGAACTCACTTCACGTGCCACGAACTATTCGCAGTGGTACCAAGACTTGGTGATTAAAGCAGACTTGGCAGAAAGTTCTGCCGTGCGTGGCTGTATGGTAATCAAACCTTACGGATACGCCATTTGGGAGAAGATGCAGCGTGTTTTGGACGATATGTTCAAGGCAGAAGGCGTACAGAATGCCTATTTCCCGCTCTTTATCCCGAAGTCTTTCCTCTCCAAAGAGGCGGATCACGTAGAGGGTTTTGCGAAGGAGTGTGCTGTAGTTACCCACTATCGTCTCAAGAATAACCCCGACGGTAGCGGTGTGGTAGTAGATCCTGAGGCTCGTTTGGAAGAGGAACTCATCGTGCGTCCAACCTCCGAAACCATCATCTGGAGTACGTATAAAAACTGGATTCAGAGCTATCGCGATCTTCCTTTGCTGTGTAACCAGTGGGCAAATGTCGTGCGTTGGGAGATGCGTACACGTCTTTTCTTGCGTACGGCAGAGTTCTTGTGGCAGGAGGGACACACTGCACACGCTACCGAAGAGGAGGCTCTGAAGATGACCCGAACCATGATAGATGTTTACGGAACATTTGCAGAGAAATATATGGCAATGCCTGTGATAAAGGGATGCAAGAGTGCCAATGAGCGTTTTGCCGGAGCACTCGATACTTATACCATAGAAGCGTTGATGCAGGATGGTAAAGCTCTTCAGAGCGGAACATCTCACTTCCTCGGACAAAACTTTGCCAAAGCTTTCGATGTACAGTTTACAAGCAAAGAGGGTAAAGCCGAATATGTCTGGGCAACCTCTTGGGGTGTCTCTACACGCCTTATGGGAGCTCTTATTATGACTCACTCCGACGATAACGGACTCGTATTGCCTCCTCGACTGGCTCCGATCCAAGTGGTAATAGTCCCTATCTACAAGAATATGGAGATGCTTCAGGCGATAGACGAAAAGATAGCTCTCGTTGTGGAAGAGCTCAAAAAACGTGGAATATCTGTAAGATACGACAACTCGGACAACAAGAAACCAGGATGGAAGTTTGCCGAATATGAGCTAAAGGGAGTACCTGTACGTCTTGCTTTGGGCGGAAGAGACCTCGAAAACGGTACGGTAGAGGTGATGCGTAGAGACACATTGGAGAAAGAGACAAAATCTTTCGATGGTATTGCAGACTACGTAGAGACTCTGCTTGAAGACATACAGCAAAATATTTTCCAAAAGGCACTCGACTATCGTGCTACGCATACCATAACAGTGGATAGCTACGAAGAGTTCAAGGAGAAGATAGAAGATGGCGGATTTATCCTTGCTCACTGGGACGGAACACCCGAAACAGAGGAGCTTATCAAGCAGGAGACCAAGGCCACTATTCGTTGTATCCCATTTGAAGGAGATACCACACCGGGGCAATGTATGGTTACCGGAAAACCTTCTGCAAGGCGAGTACTGTTTGCCAGATCTTACTAATGCCGAAAGATATGGGTTGTCCGATAACCCAATAAATAAGAAAAGGGGGGCCGACGCACTTGTCCGGCTCCCCTTTTTTGGATTACAAATAAAACTTTTGTGGAGATAGGATTTGAACAATAATAGAACGTAGGTTCTCATCTTCCTTCTTCTGCGTGCAAATTTCGGAATTATCCGTAGGTTTGCCAATACCCGAAAGAGGTGATTTTATCCCTTTATAATGGCTGAAACCTACCTCATAACCCGAGACTTTCAAGCTTTCCGAGAGGTTTTGATATCCCTGCTTACAAATTTCATTTATCGTGTATATTTCTTTTATTGTTCAAGATCAGAGGTGCAAATCAAGGCTTGTTTCTTGAAGATCAAGTCTTGATTTCCACAAATCGGCTTTTGATTTCTGCAAAGTAAGTTTTGGTTTTAAGGTCTGTACCTGTTTGGCTCAAGATTTATTCCTCTTTAGAGAGGATTGTGAACGGGTCTGAATATTTTTCAAAGGAGACTCTTGAAAGTCCGCTTGAGGGCAAAAGTTTGGGAGAAGAAGTACAACAGACAGATTGCAATACAAATAAGAAGATACTTTTTAAGGCTTTTCCTTTTGCTCTTTACTCTGCACCTTATTGCCGATTTTGTTCTGATTTTAGAAAGATAGAGGCTGTCGGGGCTGTAAAAATAGAATCCCTCAGAAGCGTTTTGGATAGAAACTTCTGAGGGATTCGTATAAGGAGCAGAAAGCTCCCGGATCACAAAGTTGAGTTATCTGTATTGTATTTCCTCCTTTTTACCGTCAAAAGAGATGGCGTATGCCTTACAGTTCTTGTTGAAAGTGTTTGGAAGAACAAACTTTGAGGAGTTACCCACGCAGATAAGTTTGTTGTCTGTATTGTAGATCTCTACTGCAACAAAGTTTTCCCAGCCGCTATGCATCTTGAAGAGCTTGAGTCTGTCTTCTTGTACTACCTCACACTTGTCTCCTCTAACGATGCTCTTACGATCTTTATATACCTTCCAGTTGGAGTCCGAAATGTATTCTATGCGGTCTGTAACCTTTTTTAGTCCGAGCTTTTCTATCTTTTGCTTGATTTCGGAAACAAGTTCGTCGGTAATGACGAGCATCTCTTTACCATAGTCGTTTACCTCCCAAGAGCCGGTCTGATAGAATCCCCAGCGTTCGCAGAACTCTCTCAAGTCGTATCCCGCAGCACGTGAAGCACGGAGCGAGAACTCCACCTGTGCTCTTCCGTTATCTGCCGGATCGGGGTCTGTACGGGTATATTCGTAGAAGTCTTTGTAGAAATCTTCATTCCCCAATACGTTGGCGAAGTAGAGTTGAAGCTGCCAGAAAGGGATCAATTGGCAAAAAACATCAGGAACGGTTATGTATGGAAGACGCTGTACGAAAGAGTAAGAGTAAGACTTATCGTATCTGTTGATGAACCCTTCTCCCTTTAAGTCCTCGTACTGTACACGTGAAGGCTGTCCCCAAGACGTCTGTATAAATAGCGAGTGAACGTTGGTAGTAACCTCCGTAGTCCCTTTCCACTTGAATCCTCTACCGGTTTGGTGGGTGTGTCCAAGCTCGTGAGCCGGTCCCCAGATGCTCTTTACGAGTCTGTCCGGATCGAGAATAGCTTCAAGTGTGGTTGCGTTATATGCTGTGCGGTAAGCTGTCGAATACATGTAAGAATGGTACATCACGTGGAAGTAAGCCCGGTTGCCGTACACTCTATCGTACTTTTGCAAGCCCATGAATATCTGTTCGTCCAAAACAAGTTTATCGTACAGGTCTATCAGTTTCTTGCCTTGTCCTCTGGTGAAAGAGCGGTAACTATCCACGGGGAATGTCAGATGGGCTTTGTTTCCAACGATATCGAAGAACTGGTTGTTATTGGCTTTGTTGAGCAGCTCTTGGTATCTTTCCGGAGCGTGTTTCTGTACATCGTAGTAGCCTTGTACTTTACCGGTGGCGAAGTGAATCTTTATCTTCGGAGCATCAGCATAGTTTTCTGTGTGATAGAATACGTAAAGAAGCCCTTTTGCATCCATCTTTATCTTGTTTGCACCCTCTTGGAGCGTGTAGACATAGTTGTCATAATATCCGTCACTATTGGGTTTGTCCAGATTCAGCAGGCGTAAACTCAAATTTTGTCCGTGAGTCTTGCCTACGAATACGATGAGGTCTTCACCTTTTGTTACAGCAATACCTGTCGGATTATCGAGAAGACTGTAAGTGTTTGTCCTGTTTTTTCTCGCCTGTGTAGAGGGATGAGGCCATGCACGGAACGTGTCTATACGAAACTCTTTAGGATATGTACCCTTGTAGAGATAGTAGGCTATCTGACGATACAGATCGTTATCAATCTCCATGATCTGCTCTTCTGTTACTTCCGGTTTAAGCTCTGAGCAGGTGATGTCTGTGAATATTGTTGTAGGATCGAACTTGTCCGGATTGATGCGATAAAACTCCATTTCGGAACAAGAAGCAAATCCTTTTCCGTCTCCATGCCCGGATAGAATGACAAACTTCACTGCCGTGGGGTTTATCAGAGGCTTTTCGAATGCCACTTTTGTCGGGTTTGGAGAGCCTTTGAAGTCGTACGGAAGAACTTTTCTATACTCGTTGCTTCCGTCGTATTTAGCCCAAATCTCCACTTCTTTGAAGTGACCGTTATGTCCATCCTTTCTTGGATGATAGATGAGATAGTCTATTCTTGCCTGATCTTTGAAGTTATATTCCAAAGTAATAGGGAAGTAGTTTGCTCCTCCATTCGCCCAAGACGAGTGATAGATGGTTGTATAGTTGTTGTCGAAAGAGTTCTCTATTGGAGTATCTTTCTGTACCGAAGAAGCGTAACCCGAAGATACCGGAACCTTGATGTCTTCAGAGATGGTTCCGGAGGTGTTGCCGTCGTAGCCTTTATCGCTTTTTTGTGTGATGGCAATCTTGGTTTCTGCTATGGGAGTAGTACCAACGGTGCGGAGTTTCAGCTCTGCTTTGCGCTCTTCACCTTTATTCCATTCTACATCAATATACAACTCTTTTGGCTCTACGGTGGCAATGCTCTTGCTTGCCTTTATCCAAGAGATGTCGGAAGGGATAACAATCTCGTACTCCGAATTGGTATAGACTCCAAGCGTGGTACGTCCACCGCCTTTTTCGATGAGCAATGTAGAAGCAGATACCTCTATAAATGGTCCTTTTGCCGCCTGTTTGACGTCGATAGTGGCAGATACGCCCATTCCGCTTAGGGTTAGTTGGGCAGAACGCTCTTCACCTAAATTGTTTTTTACCGTAATGGATAGACGGTTGCGAAGACCCTTTGCCGAGAGCCATGAACTTGCAGACGACGGCACGGAGACCTTCCATTCCGGAATGTTGGTAGATACGGAAACCTCTTTGGTCTGTTCTTCCGATGAAAAAGCTACCTGTGTATTCTCTTTCAAGTCGAAAGTATACACCTCTTGTTTGTTCTTGTCCTTACACGAAGATGAGGTTAAAGACACGAATAAAAAAGAGAACAGCAGGAAAAATAGTGTTTTCTTCATGAAAAAATGATCAGAATTTCTTTTGTGAAACGAAAATGCTTTTGGGCTAAATGCCCTCGCAAAAGTAGATATTAATAGTGAGAATTCAAAGTATAAAATGCTTATTAGCAAACTTCTAACTGTTAATCAAACTTCTTTTGTGCTAAAAGGAGGCGGATTGTATAAAAACAAAAGGAGCTTTTGCCCTGAAAGGGAAAAAGGAAATTCGGTTTCGGAATATTTGTTTGTGGTGAACTTTTGGAAATGTGCATTGCTATCTTTTATACATTCCATCCCAAAAGAAAGTCCCGTTTTTTCTGCTCTCTATTTTGATTGCTCCCTCTGTTTTGAGAGGGTGAGAGAATTGTTAAATAAGGGCGGTTTTATTAACACCAATTTTGATACCGGTTCAACAAAAACGATAAACGAGCATATTCTTTCGGCTTAACGGGTTTAATTTTT
>JAUMWS010000003.1:0-40351 GCA_030529525.1 Porphyromonas sp.
GAAAGAATATGCTTGTTTATCGTTTTTGCTTAACAGCTATCAAAATTAGTGTTAATAAAATAGGCGGGATTTAACAACTCGTTCCTGCTCTGAAAACGACCTCTCCGATCAAAATAGAGAGCAAGAAAAAAGTGAGCATTTTTCGGGATGGAATATATAAAAATGAGTGCTCGCTGTCTGTCTCTCATACTTTCTCTTTTTTGTTTGTTCTTCGGTATGGTAAAAAGGTCTATCAATAGGGGTATCGGATTGATATTAAAATAAGTTGCCTGATGCTATTAAGGAAGAAAAATTATGTGTATTTTTGCCTCCTGAATAGAAATGATGATGGACAAAATATCCACATATTCAGAAGCAATCACATATCTCTTCAATAGCTTTCCCATGTTTCAGAACGTGGGCGGGAAGGCTTATAAGCCGGGCTTGGATACGGTCTTAAAGCTTCTTGAAAAGCTTGGTAATCCTCATCAAAAACTGCGTACCATTCATGTGGCAGGTACCAACGGCAAGGGTTCTACCTCTTCTCTTCTGGCATCTGTACTGCATGAAAGTGGGCTGAAAGTGGGTCTGTTTACCTCTCCTCACCTTGTGGACTTTTCCGAACGAATTCGCGTGGATGGGAAAGTGATAGAAGAGGAGTTTGTTGTAGACTTTTGCAATTTGGTCAGACCTTGGTGCGAAGAGTTGAAATTATCTCCATCCTTTTTTGAACTAACCACCGCCATGGCTTTTGCCTACTATCTCGATAAAAAGGTGGATATTGCCGTCATAGAGGTTGGAATGGGTGGTCGCTTGGACAGTACCAATGTAATCACTCCGATTTTGAGCATTATCACCAATGTCAGCCTTGATCATACGGCATACTTGGGAGGTACTTTGGCAGAGATAGCAAGCGAAAAAGCAGGTATTATAAAGCCCGGAGTGCCCGTGGTATTGGGAAATTATGAAGAGTCGGATGTACTCAGAGCCGTGGAGAAGAAAGCCAAAGAGGAGAAAGCTCCGCTTCATCTGTGCAGAAGGGAGGTTGTTTTACGCTCTTATGAAGAGAATGCGGATGGGAGCCATGGCTTGGAAAGCTCTCTCTTCGGACCGCTACATCTTATATTGAGAGGCCGTCATCAGCTGGAAAATGCCACTACTGTCCTGACAGCTTTAGAGCTACTGAAAACTCGTTTAGAGGGTAAGAGGATAGAGGCGGAAGCTGTGAGAAGAGGTTTTTTGAACGTCGAAAATATTGGTCTTGCCGGTCGGATGCAGAAGCTGAGCGACATGCCGGATCTCTACATAGATACCGGACACAACGTGGGAGCGTGGAATCATCTAAGCCCCTACTTGGAGTCCGTTTTGGATAAAGGAAAAGAGCTTCATATCGTCATCGGGATGGCAGAAGACAAAGATGTATCTGCCGTCTTTGAGATGTTGCCCAAACGAGCACGTTATTATATCACTCAAAGCAGGGGAGAGCGGGCTTGTGCAGCAGAAAAATTATCAGCATTGGCACACTCCAATGGGCTTAATCATATAGTCGTAAAGCCTGTATGGGAAGCATTGGAGCAGGCATACGCTTCTGCTATGAGAGCTCAGGAGAAGTCCGTAGTGCTTGTTTGCGGAAGTAACTTTGTGGTTGCGGAAGTGTTGGAAAAGGAGTTATCCCTTCTGACGTCTAAGTGGAAAGCTCCGAACGGAACATCCTTAGCCGGACGTTTTTTCGTTACCGTGGATAGTGGAAACAGTGCTTTGAAGGCTACTCTATTCCATGGTCGAGTAGCTCTTTGGCAGCAATCTTTCTCTTCGGTGGACGAGCTTTTGTTGCCACTGCAATCTGTTTTAGAAGAACTGGCTATACCGATGGATAAGGTTGTGGGCATGGTCATATCTACATCTGTGCCTTGTTCGGAATTGGAAACCAAGCTGAATGGAATAGGACTGAGAACCATCCGTTTCGATCTCGATACCCTCAAACTTCCTTTCGGTATCGCCTACAAGTCGCCTCAGACACTGGGACAGGATAGGATTGCAGCATGTGTGGGAGCTTCGATTTCTGCCGGAAAGCGAGACTTTTTGGTAGTGGATTGTGGGACAGCTATCACACTCGATTTGGTACAAGATGGAGCTTACAGGGGAGGCGTTATAGCTCCGGGATTGGATATGAGGCTGAAAGCACTTCATGATTATACGCACAGATTGCCGTTGGTTCCCAAAAATCTTTCTACTGAAACTTTAATAGGGCAAAATACGGAAGAGTGTGTCTATCATGGTACAGTCTCATCTGCACGCCTCGAAGTGGCAGCATGGATAGAAGAAATCTCGGAAAAGATCACTCCGGTTTTGGTTTATTTAACGGGAGGAGACCGTATTTATTTTGAAACAATAGCGAAAAATACCATCTTTGCAGATAGTTGTCTTGTTAGAACAGGACTAAATGAGATATTGATAACGAATGTATAGAAAGAGAGCAATAAGATTTATTGCAATATTTGCAGTAACAATAAGTTTTTTCGTGGGAGTAGCGAACGCTCAAAGCATTGAAACATCGCCCCTCTCTCGGTATGGTTACGGATCTTTGATAGAGGCTTCTCCAATCTCTTATAGAGGTATGGGAGGTGTCGGTATAGGGTTGCGTCAAAATAATATGATCAACTTTAAAAATCCGGCTGCCTTTTCTGTCGTGGATTCTCTCTCCTTTGTTTTTGATATAGCACTTACTTCAAACTATAAGATGCTAAGGGAAAACGAACTGAAGAAGAATACATTGCAGGCGAATATAGACTATCTTGCGTTTCAAATGTCTCTTTTCAACTCCGTGGGGTTGAGCTTTGGAGTGATACCCTATTCAAGAGTAGGATATGTAGCACAGTCTTCAAGTGAGATAGAAGGATTCCCCAATGCTGTTTATAAACAAACTTTCAAGGGGAGCGGATCTCTTCAGAATGCTTACATGGGAGTGGGCATTAAGCTTTTTGAGAAGTTGTCTTTGGGTGCGAAGGTCAATTATCTTTTTGGATCTACCATACATGAGGTAACTTCCGTCCCTAATTCTACGCTGATCAATACCCGTTATGTGAGAGAAACATGGCGTACATCTACTTGGTCTGCCACATTCGGGGCACAGTTTCATCATCGCACCAAAGATTGGGAGTCTGTGTTGGGTGCAACACTCTCTCCTTCTCTCGTGCATAGACCAAAGATGTCTCTGTTTGAAGATAGAGACTTCGGAAAGGTGCTCACTCCCGATGTTTATACAAAGGAGGAGACTTATATCGGAAAACTTCCGCTTGAAGTGGGAATTGGAGCAAGCTTGAACTATCGGAATAAACTTTTGACAGCTTTTGACGTCAAATATACAGACTGGGAAAGCGTTCCCAATCTTTTCGAACGGCAGAATGTATCATATAAAAATGCTTGGCATGTTGCACTTGGTGCATCTTACCGGACAAACCCTCTGTCTCGATCCTATTCGGATAATATCGTGTATAGAGCAGGAGTTAACTTTGCAACGCCACATATAGAGCACCATAAATGGGGACACTCTTCTACTTTGGGCATTTCGCTCGGTCTTGGACTCCCTATCTATGTGAATGATGAGAGGGCTTCTCTACTTAATCTTAGCTTGGAATATGTAAAGAGCCTGAATGACAAGAGAGCTATCTTAAAGGAAGATGCAATAAAGCTCTCTGTGGGTATAAACTTTAGTGAGACTTGGTTCCGCAAACTCAAGATATATTAACTTAGAACAACGACAAAAGATTTTTGTGATAAATAACAGGAATTGTAAAATAGCAAAAAGAACATAAGATGAAAAAAACACTACTTTTCACCATTGCCATGATTGCAATGAGTGCATGGACTTCTAAGGCTAATAATATTGTTTCTTCAATTGCTGACTCAGCACCTAATGCAGCAATTGATACTACAGAATGCCGCAAGAATGTTTCTTACTTTAAGATCCATGCTAAGACGAACAACTTTCAGGATGCTTACGATTTCTGGTTGAAAGTTTACAAGAACTGCCCGGACATGACTAAGGACATATACATCGTAGGTCCTCAGATCTTGAAGTGGAAAATAGCAGATGCAAAGACACAGGAAGAGAAGACTAAGTACATCAACCAACTTATGGAAGTGTACGATACAAGAATGAAGTATTTTGCAAATGATCCACAGTTCGGTCCCGACTATATCTTAGCTTCAAAGGTTATGGACTACATCGAGACTATGGCTGAGAAGGCAGACTACGAAATGATTTATAATTGGCTCAAGGATATCGTAGCGGAGAAAAAAGAGAAGACAGATTATATGGCATTGAACTTTTATCTCTATTCTTCAATGGTAAAAGTTATTAAGAATCCTGACCATAAGGAACAATACATAAATGAGTATTTGACTATCTCCAAATATTATGAAGATGCTCTTAAAAGAGCTCATGAGAAGGGGGACATGGACAGAGTAAGACTCTATACAGACCTTAAAACAGCCGCTGATACTCAATTTGCATCAAGTGGTGCTGCAAGCTGCGATATGCTCCAAAAAATATATGGAAGCAAAATAGAGGAGAATAAGGATAACAAGGAGTACTTGGATAACGTTATAGCTCTTCTTCGTAGAGTGAACTGTTTGGAAAGCGATATCTACTTCCGTGCTTCGGAGTTCGCTTATGCTATATCTCCTTCGGCTGAAGCTGCTTTAGGACTTGCTAAGAGAGCACACCTGAACAAGGATAGAGCTAGAGCCAACCAGCTGTTTGAAGAAGCAGCAGCTCTTTCTACTTCTTCGGATCAAAGAGCAGACATATATTATATAATAGCTCAACTTGCTTACGAACAAGGTCAGTACTCTCGTGCAAGACAGTATGCAAATAAGGCAATGGATGAAAAGTCCGGCTTTGGATCTCCATTGATCTTGATTGCAAATGCTTATGCTGCTACGGCTAATTCTATTTTCCCTGATGATGCAGTGAAGGCTCGTATCGTTTACTGTCTTGCTGTGGATAAGCTTGAAAGAGCAAGATCAATAGACCCATCTGTATCAGCAGAAGCAGGAAGACTGATTGCAAGATATAGATCTTACTTCCCAAGTAAGGAAGATGTCTTTATGCACCCTGACCTAAAGGAAGGACAAAGCATAGCTATCGGTGGATGGATAGGTGAGACTACTACTATCCGTGTCAAGTAAGAGCGAACGTGTACAACGATAAAGATTATAACCAAGGTCGAACGACCGCAATAAATAGAATAACACAACCTCAAACATGGGGTTGTGTTATTGTTGCATTATATCTGCTTTCTGCATTAACTTCGTGCGGCGGCGTAAAAACCGATGCAATAAAAGACTTTTCCGATAGCATCTCTTATGCAGTTTACACTCGTGGTGTAGAGACTTTAATTTCGGATTCGGGAGTTACAAAGTATAAGTTGAAAGCTGACGAGTGGTACATTTTTAGTAATGATACATTGAATCAGTGGAGTTTCCCGAAAGGGATATATCTTGAGCAGTTCGATACTTTATTTGTCCCACAAGCGACTGTGCGTTCCGATTCTGCTTTCTATCATGTACCAAGAGAAACTTGGGAATTGATAGGCAATGTGGAGATCATTAATCTTTTAGGAGATAGATTTACTACCAACAGAATGTTTTGGAATAGGACAAAACAGCTTATCTATTCGGATGAATATGTAAGAGTTGACCTTGCTAATGGGAATCAGATAGAAGGGCTTGAAGGTTTTGAAAGCAATGAAAATATGACCCGATTTGAGTTTAAAAAATCAATGGCCAACTTCTTGCTTCAAGACGGCGAGATGGTTAAAAACTCACCAGCTCCATCAAGTGTAGCCCCGACGGACTCAATTCCGAAGAAAGAAGAGCGAAAAATTAAGCACAAGTCCGATATTAATACAACGACTAACTAAGTTAAGACTCGAGAAGAACTATGATTTATCTCTACATCTTTATCTGCGTCTTGTTCTCTGCCTTTTTTTCGGGGATGGAGATTGCTTTTGTCTCTTCAGACAGGCTACGCATAGAGTTAGACAAGTCTTCTGACAATCGCATAGGAAAGTTGCAAACTCTTTTCTTCAATAATCCGGGACAGTTTATTACCACAATGCTTGTGGGAAATAATATCGCCCTGGTTGTTTTTGGGCTTCTCATGGCTCAACTTTTGGAGCCTTCTCTCTCTCTTATTATATCCAACCCGTTCTTGGTTGTATTGGCGCAGACACTTATTTCTACTGCTATAATTCTTATAACAGCTGAATTTATTCCTAAAGCCATCGCCAAAATCAATCCGAATTGGAGTTTAAGATTCTTCTCTTTTCCTCTTACCATAATTTATATTGTTCTCTATCCGATAGCAAAGCTTTCGGCTTTGTTGTCTAATTTGCTTTTATTCCTATTCGGGATACGCAAGGATATGAGTGCAGAGGTGAAGCTTGGAAAAATAGACTTGGACAACTACATAGAAGTAAATCAAGGGGAAGTATCTCAGGGTAAAGAGCCTGCAATAGGAGGAGTAAAGATCTTGCAGAATGCGATAGACTTTTCCGATGTTCATCTTAGAGACTGCTTAGTCCCGCGCAACGAGATTGTTGCAGTAGAAGAGAGTGCCACAAGAGAAGAGCTTTTGGAATTATTTATTTCCTCCGGATTCTCAAAGATTATAGTTTACAGAGATACAATAGATGACATCATTGGCTATATACATTCGGTCGAAATGTTTGCAGAGCAGCGAGGAGATTGGAGAAAAAGTATTCGTTCCACGCTTTATGCTCCCGAAAGTGTATTGGCGCAGAAGATGATGAAGAAGCTGATGCAGGAGAAGATGAGTATTGCTGTAGTGGTGGACGAACTTGGAGGAACGGCCGGAATAGTTACACTTGAAGATCTATTGGAGGAGATATTCGGGGATATAGAGGACGAACACGATACTTTATCCGTTGTAATGAAGCAGACGGGAGATAACGAATATATCTTTTCGGGGCGTGCGGAGATTGATGATATTAACGATAAATTTTCTCTTAACCTTCCCACATCTCCGGATTATCTCACGATTGCGGGGTTAATACTGGATCTGCATCAATCTTTACCCAATAGAGGCGACATTATCTTATTGGAACCTCACTTTAAGTTTAATATTATAAGGGCAACAAAAAATAAAATAATGTTGGTGCGTCTTACCATAGCTAATTCCCCTGAATAGTGTAGCTATACAGTAAAAAATATGTACCTTTGTTCCTCGTAAATCATGTAAATTAAAACTATAATATCATTATATGGCAACATTAGAGAAAATCAGAAGTAAGTACGCAGTCTTGCTCGTTGTATTATTGGGTTTGGCTATGCTTGCGTTTGTTCTTGGAGACCTTTTTAGAGGAGGTTCTACTTTGTTTCAAGACAGCCAGATGGTTGTATTGAGTGTAAATGGAGAGAATGTCAAAATTCAAGATTTTGAGAAGCGAGTAGAAGAAACCACTCAGAACTATAAGATGTTCAGTGGAAACAGAGAACTTGCAGAGGCAGATTACCAACAGATTCGCAACCAAGTTTACTCTACAATTATCATGGAGAGTGTACTCAATGGCGAAGCTGAAAAGATTGGTCTCACAATCTCTCCGGAGGAAGTTTATGACCTTGTTCAAGGTGAAAACATCTCTCCTCTTATTCTTCAATCTCCTATGTTCAAGAACGAACAAGGCAATTTTGACAGAGAAGGATTCATCGAATTCAGAAAGTCTATCGGAGAGAAGCAAATCAACGAAGCATCTCCGGAAGTTCGTCAACAATTGCTACAGTACCGTGCTTATTGGCTCTCTATCGAAAATCAGGTAAAGGCATTCCGTATGAACGAAAAGTACGATGCTCTCTTGACCAAAGGAATTGTTGCAAATAAATTGGATATTGCCACTGCTGCTACAGAAGAGAAAGAGATGGCAACCATTGCTTACGTGGCACAAAATACTTTTGCAATGCCCGACTCTCTTGTTACTGTTTCTGATTCAGAGATGAAAGAGTACTATAACACTCATAAGGAGATGTTTAAAGTGCCGGCATATAGAGTTGTAGACGTGATTTACTCAACCCTTGTTCCAAGTGAAAAAGATAAGGAAGACACAAAGAAAGATGTCGAAGATGCTGCAGCTGAAATGGCTCAGGGAGACAACTACAACGATATTATCTCTTCATATTCAGATATGAAGTATATCGACTCTTACTTGTCTGAAGAACTCCTTCGTTCGGAATACTTCTACACCGGAATGATGGATCAGATAAAGTCTGTAGAAGTAGGTACTGTATTGCCGATGCATCAAAGTGGTAACACATATGCGGTAGCTAAGTTGGTAGGAAAGAAAGTTGCTCCGGACTCAATATTTATCCGTCACATTCTACAACCTGCTACGGCAGAAGGAACAAAGACAATCGATAGCCTTTTGACTGTTTTGGGTTCAACTCCAACTGCTTTTGCCGAACTTGCAGCACAATTCTCTCAAGATCCGGGCTCTAAAGACAATGCCGGCGAACTTGGTTGGGTTACAGAAATACAAGCTCTACAATCATTCGGAGAGGAGTTCCGCGATGCTCTTTTCTCTGCTCAGATGAACAAGCCATTCAAGTTTACTTCTCGTTTTGGCGAACACATCTTGCTTGTAGACAAGGCTACTGCTCCGGTTAATAAGTACAAAGTGGCATACATGGCTAAGGGCGTAGAACCGGGTACAGAGACTTATACTAAGGCTTATAACGATATCAGCTCATTCAAGGCTGCTTACAACAAGGCTGAAGGTATAGACACAGCTGCTATCAATAAGGGTTATCAAGTACTTTATAACATGGAAGTGTATCCATCTTCTTCTGCTATCTCTCAAAATATCCAAGGTAGTAGAGAGTTGGTACGCTGGGCATTCAACAATCCTAAGGGATCTGTTTCCGACATTAAAGACTACGAAGATAAGTTTGTAATGGCTGTTGTTCGTAAGGAGATACCTCAAGGCTACAAGCCATTCGAAGAGTCTAAAGAAGAGATACGTCCGGTATTGTCGAATGAAAAGAAAGTAGAGAAGTTGTTTGCTCAGTTGAAGTCTCAAAATCCTCAGTCTTTGGAAGAGTTTGCAGTAGCCAACTCACTTCCGACAGACACACTAAGACACTTGGGCTTTGCCAGCAACAGAATCGACGGTGTCGGTTTCGAGCCTGTACTTAACGCTGTAGCGGCTTCTGCTCCTCTGAATACAGTGCTACCTGTAAAGGGTATGAATGGAGTTTATGTCGTGAAGGTTGCAGAGAGAGTTCCTAATACCAATTCTGCTCTAACCAGTGCAAATGCAGGCGATCTTATTCAGGCAAATCTTCAAGCTAAGGTAAGAATGCAAGCGATAAGACTACTTATGTCCAAAGTAGATGTTGTAGACAATAGAGTCCGTTTCTATTAAGCAACAGAAAATATAGATAAAAATAGAAGAGGAGCTTTTATCAACGTGAGTCGATAAAAACTCCTCTTTTTTGTTCCATACCATATCCTATTTCCGTTATGAACAAGATTTTATTTTTTCTGACTCTTCTCTTTATCCCATGTTTTGCGAATGCACAAAATGATGTAAAGGGCGATACTCTTTTCGTTGCGGATGATATCCCGGAAGGAGATATATCGCATTTATTGGACTTTCTGGATGTACAGTTTTACAAGCTGACCATCTCTTCCGCCTCTTCTATAGCTCATCCGAAGGCTGTACTTATAGAGAAGGTAGAAGGAGGCAAGATAGCGAGAGATACTGTCTCTTTTGAGGATATTCTTGCTTATGGTCGCGGAGGAGATGGAGATACTTCTTATCCTCTTTTAGGGCTGGGTCAGGTTTCAAAGATTGGAGATGGAAAAGCTACCCTAAAGGTGAGTTTTCACTTTCCCTCTTTCAGACAGAACGCCACCCGAGAGCTGAGAGTGGATGTAGAAAAAGCAAAAGATTATGTCTTCTTTTCGGTTGCCCATGCTTATCCGAAGTTTCAGAGAGGTTCGTTTACGCCCTTATTTGTCTTTATTCCTCCGCTCTATATGGAGAATGGCTTCGGCTCCTATTGTGCCATCAACTATAGCAATATTCCGCCCATTGAGTGGAAGACAAAGTTTGGGTTGGACAACTATATCATTTACTCTTTCTTGTTCGATCGGGTAGAGTAGTAGAGGTAACATCAAAACGATACAATTGGTATTTGGTGAAAGTGCGATAGTGTCGGGCTCTCACCGAATACCAATTTTTGTATCTCCTTTTACGGCTTGGTTTTAATGCACTAAATTTTTGTTGCATAGCTGTCTAAAAAACTTTTTTGTCCTGTTCGCGGTTGTAAATCAAGGCGCAAGTGCTGCAAATCGCATCTTGCTTTGCAGAAATCAATGCTTGACTTTTGCTGTTCAAGCATTGATTTTCTCCTTTTATCCGGTTCAATGGAGCTTTTATTCACTTTTACCACAACTTTTGGAGCCGTTCGGAAAATAGTGCGATTCAAGACAACTTTCTATAAGAAAGCTTTATCCTGCTTCTCTCAGTGGTTTTCTTCAAAAGAGAAGAAATCTTCTTTCCCTTTCCGAGCTAAATCGTCTAAGAAGATGGAAGGAGATTATCCTACTATCTTTTATCATCTCCATTACGAGATGTAAATGCTATCTTTGCAGATAGAGTATAATCAATGCAGATTTCAATCACTCAATATGAAAAACAATAAAGGAATAGAGTTTGGAAATCTTTCCGCTTTGCAAGAAAAAGTAAGAAAGCTCACCATCGGTTCGGAAGATAAAAAACCTCTGATTGGTATCAGTGCCAATCATGCCGGAGTAGATCAAGAGTTGAGAGATAACTATATTAAAGCCATCATCCGAAGTGGTGGGGCTCCTTATATCATACCTTACTCGAACGATACGGAGGCTACGGTTCAGGCCGTTGAGCGGTGCCATGGTATCCTCGTTACGGGTGGAGCAGATGCTCATCCGCTGTGGTACGGAGAAGAACCACACCCCAAGCTTGGAGCTGCAGACTGGGTAAAAGATGGGTTTGATATGGCTGTTATCATAACGGCTTTGGAGCGCGGTATCCCTCTGCTCGGAATTTGTAGAGGAATGCAGCTGCTGAACGTCGTTCTTGGTGGATCTATAATACAGGATATTCCGTCTGCAAGGAAAGATGAAGAGGGGGTACTTCATATACAAACATCGCATCGGAGCGAGCCTTGGCACACTGTCAGGATAGAGCGAAACAGCAGGCTTTTCTCCATATTCGGAGAGCAGGAGAACATTTATGTCAATTCGTTTCATCATCAGGCCGTTTGCAAGCCGGGAAAGAGCGTCTATGTCTCTGCCACGGCAAGTGATGGCATCATAGAAGCGATAGATACCTATCCGGAACATAATGCGATAGGAGTACAGTGGCATCCGGAAGCAATGGTCTCGGAAGGAGACTCCGAGCAGCAGTCCGCAATATTTTCACATCTGGTCAAAGAGGCCACTCTCTATGCCGAAGCTCGTACTTTTCATGGCAAGCACCTTACTCTCGATTCGCATACGGATACACCGATGCTTTTTAAGGATGATGGGCCATACGACCTGACCAAGTTGAGCGATGAAGCCTTGGTGGATCTGCCCAAAATGAGGGCTGGTAATCTGGACGCCGTGGTTATGGCAGCTTATCTGCCACAAGGAGAAATCTCTCCGGATGCTCACAGAAAAGCGTACGAATATGCTTTGGAACGCATTCGAAAGTTGCGCACGGCAGTGAAGAGTAGCGGTGGTGCCGCTCGTCTCGCATTCTCGTCCAAAGATCTTTATGTAAACAAGGAGAACAATCGCAAGAGCATTATTCTTGGGATAGAAAACGGATATGCGCTTGGCGGAGATCCGGATAAGGTGGAAGAGTTTGCAAAGATGGGGATTAAGTATATCACACTTTGCCACAATGGGGATAATGCTATCTGCGACAGTGCTTCACGAAGCAGCCAGACGCATAACGGGCTTAGTCCGCTTGGAAGAGAGATTGTAAGACAGATGAATACTTGGGGTGTTATGGTGGATGTCTCTCATGCCGGTATCCGCACCATAGAAGATGTGTTGGAGGTGAGTGCATCTCCGATTATTGCATCCCATTCGGGGGCTCGGGCAATCTGTGATCATCCGAGAAACTTGTACGATGAGCAGATTCGTGCCATAGCAGAGAATGGAGGTGTGGTACAGGTTTGCATGTACAAAGGGTTTGTATATGAGCCATCGGAAGAAGCTTCTCTGCTTCATGTGATAGACCATATCGAACATATTCGAGACCTTGTCGGGATAGACCATGTAGGTATCGGGTCTGACTTCGATGGAGATGGCGAGGTAATCGGCTGTAGGGATGCTTCTGCAATGAAAAGACTGACCGTGGAGATGCTCCGTAGAGGCTTCTCCACAGAAGAGCTTATGAAAGTGTGGGGACACAACTTCCTGAGAGTCATGAAAGATGTACAGATGAAAGGATACAAGATCAGACAGGAGAAAGTGGTAAGATAAACTCTTCTTGGTCTGTGTATTGATACAATAAAAATGCCCTCTTTATCCGAGATAAAGAGGGCATTCTGTTTTGTGTATCAAGCAAAGGTTTTTCCTTGTTACCTGTTATTATTTCTTTTCAGTAGTGGATGGAGTGTAATTGCTATTGAGATACTCCAAGAACTTAGAAGTGATATCGTACTTTTTGTCTGAGAGTAGGATATTGTCGTTCATTGTATTTGAAAATATCACTTGTACTCCCAAAGTTTTGTTGAAGACAGCAAGCTGAGACATGATAGTATCTCTCAAGATTGTGTTAGTCTCCAACTGTTGTTGTTGGATCTCTACCGAAAGTTTTTGTTGCAGCTGTTCCAATTCTGCCTGACGCTTCATCAGATTGTTGCGTTGCTGTTCGGCACTTTGAGGAGATAAGAAAGCTTGGTTTTGTGCTTTTCTTTGAAATTCTGCTGCTTCTGCTTCAAAAGACTTCAGACGCTGGTTCAATGTTGCTTGTGCAGACTCCGCACGACGAACCATCTGCTCGTTTAGTTCCTTAGATAGCTGGTAGTGAACAAGAATAGAGTCCACGTTGATATATGCAATAGGCATTGTCTCCGCCTGAATAGCTACAGAATCGCCTGCACCTGACTCTTGGACACCATTTTTAGCACCTTTGTTTCCATAGAAATGCAATCCAAAAAGTACTACAACCGCTACAGCCAATATCGCTGTCGAAATGTAATTGAAATTCTTCATCGTAAGCGTTTATACGTTATATATCTTAACTCCAGACTCCTTTGCAATTATATATAAACCCG
This sequence comes from Porphyromonas sp., assembly GCA_030529525.1. GTDB lineage: Bacteria > Bacteroidota > Bacteroidia > Bacteroidales > Porphyromonadaceae > Porphyromonas_A. The sequence continues at coordinate 13,315 of JAUMWS010000003.1, forward strand.
ATAAGCCAAGGAATCTTCGTGCGAAGATACAACATATCTCTCATATATTATAATATCTAACCCTCATTTTCCTCTTCTTGTATGCGTTCTTCCAGATTTTTCTTTTCAGAATCATCTGCATGTTGCTCTCTGTGGCAGGAGAGACCTTTTTCTCTCAATGCAGGCTGAGCTCCCACGTGAGAAGATGGAAACCGTCTTGTTTTAGTGAAAAAGACATTAATCCCCAGTAAAAGAACTGAAATAAGGACAATAACGAGTGATATAATTAGAAGAGTTGGCATAATTTTTTGTACTTTTGAGATGGAAAAAATCCGACTAATAGTTTAGTTGTCGCATGGCGACACACCAAAATTAATCATTTATTTATGAATACACTGAACCCAAGAATCATTTGGCACTACTTTGAAGAGATCACTAAAGTGCCACGTCCATCCAAGAAAGAAGGCAAGATAATAGCATATCTTGAAGCTTTTGCAAAAGAGCACAACTTGGAGTATAAGAAAGACCACGTAGGCAATATCGTCATCAAAAAAGCAGCTACTCCCGGTTATGAAGATAGAAAGTCTGTTTGTCTTCAAAGCCACATAGATATGGTTTGTGAGAAGAACAGCGACGTAGTATTCGATTTCGAAAACGATGCTATCCAAACAGAGATTGTAGATGGTTGGCTTAAAGCCAAAGGTACAACGTTGGGAGCTGATAACGGTATTGGAGTAGCAGCGGAGCTTGCAATACTTGCTTCTGATGATATCGAGCATGGACCTATCGAGTGTCTCTTTACAGTGGATGAAGAGACCGGACTTACAGGTGCTATGGAACTTAAGGAGGGCTTTATAGACTCTCATATCCTGCTTAACCTTGATAGTGAGGACGAAGGCGAGCTATTTATTGGTTGTGCAGGCGGTATGGGACAAATTGCATACTTCGACTATCAGAAGGGTTATGCTTGTCCGAATAAGGTCTATTTGCGTGTAGATGTGAAAGGTCTTCGTGGAGGACACTCCGGAGGCGATATTCATGTCGGACTTGGAAATGCGAACAAGATATTGGCAAGATATCTCGTGGGTCTTAACGATATTACAGAAGATTGGACTTTGGCGGATATCAGAGGAGGAAATCTTCACAACGCTATCCCTCGAGAAGCTCATGCCATCATAGGTGTACCGTCAGAACTCAAAGAACAGGTTACAGTCTTTGCCAATGAATTCTCTGCAGATGTTCATAACGAACTCAAAGCAGTAGATCCGGGTGTTACTCTTACTGTATCTACTACAGACAAGCCTGAATACATCATAGATGAAGATACCAAGTACTACTTGCTGTCTGCTCTTATTGCTTGTCCTCATGGTGTTTTGGGTATGAGTCATGCTATCGAAGGGCTTGTAGAGACTTCAAATAATCTCGCTTCTATCAAGATTAAAGAGGCAGAGGGTCAGATTCTCGTTGAAACCAGCCAACGCAGTAGCACCGAATCTCTTAAGCGTGCAGCCGGTCAGACAGTACGTGCGGTATTTGAATTGGCAGGTGCAGAAGTTGTCGAAAGAGACGGATATCCGGGATGGGAACCTAATATTGACTCTGAAATACTCAAGGTTGCGAAAGAAACTTATGAGAAATTGTTTGGAAAATCTCCGGAGATAAAGGCTATCCATGCCGGATTGGAGTGCGGTCTCTTCAAAGAAAAATATCCTCACTTGGATATGGTATCTTTTGGCCCGACCATGAGAGATGTTCACTCTCCTAACGAAAGACTTGAAATAGTAACCGTTAAGATGTGGTGGGATCACCTTCTTGAAGTGCTAAAGCACGCACCTAAGAAGTAAGATATTTCTACTAATATAGTAGTGATGATATGAAAAGATCCGAAGGCATATACCGTGCTATCGTATTGCTTTCGGGTCTTTTCTTTTTTCTTTTTCTTATATCGTGGTCTCCTCCGAAAAGGTTAAGGGTTATCAGCTATAATGTTGAGAACTTATTCGATACGATTTCTTCAAATTCGTATTCCGATTCATCTTTTTCACCAAATGGAGATTATCGGTGGAATACGGCTAAGTATCACAGAAAGTTATCCAATATATCCTCTGTCATAAGTCGTATAAACGAGTGGGAGTATCCTGCTATTATAGCATTAAGTGAAGTAGAAAACAGAACAGTGGTAGAGGATCTTTTGCATCGTATCAACCATGATACAGATGGCTCTCCTTACTTTAACTTTGATATAACAAGCGGTAAAGATGCAAGAGGAATTAATGTTGCCGTTGCGTGGAATAGAAGACTATTCAGAAAAATAGAGAGGCATGAGATCACCAACTATGCGTCCACAGACAGTGGATTATTTCCGGGGCGTCATTCGCTTTATCTTGCTCTCGAAACGCTCTTTTCTTATAGTATAGATGATCTTACCAAGCAGAAAGATACGCTTCATATCTATGCCATTCATTTACCTTCAAGGCGAGGAGGAGTAAGGGAAACCGAGCAGAAGAGAGTGATGGCAGCAAAGAATATCCGAAGTCATCTCGACTCTCTGTTACTGCAAAAGCCAAAAGCCAAGGTCATCATTATGGGAGATGCAAATGAAGATCCATCGGATCCTGCTGCTCTTATTCTCTCTGAATCTCTTACGCATCTGTGCAAAGACTTTTCCAAGCAAGGGATTTACTCTCACTATTTTCAGGGTAAAGGCTGGACGCCGGATCATATCATTGTCTCCTCTTCTCTTGAAAAGAACAACGGGCAGAGACTTTTCTTGAATACTCCTGAAGCTAAAGTCTATTCTCCTGCATTTGTAAGGGATAAAAGATACGAGGGTATGGCAAGACCTTTTCGCTTTTTGTCCGGAGGATTCTATACCGGAGGTTATTCCGATCATTTTGCCATTTATATTGACTTAGAGTATGGTAGCAGAATAAATATATCAGCACAATAAATATCATGAATAGAAACACAGATCACACCAAGCAGGGGATATGGCAAGTTGTAAGAGGATGGTTTATAGGCATATTTGCCTCTGCTTCTTTCGGACTGATACCTTTCTTTACTCTTCCGGTAATGGAAATCGGAGTCTCTAAAGGTACCATCATATTTTACAGATTTCTTTTTTCCGCAACCATAATAGGTCTGTTGTCTCTCTTCAGAAAGAAAAGCCTTAAAGTCCCAAAGAATGCAATACCGAGTTTGTTTGTTCTTGCATTGATGTATGTTGGGTCTGCTATGTTTCTCTTTTGGGGTTTTTACTATATGCCGTCAGGGGTAGCCACAGTGATACACTTCTTGTATCCGGTCTTCTTGGTCCTTATTTTGGCTGTGTTTTACAGGCAACGTATCTCTCCGGTATCTCTATTGGCCATAGTAATGGCGATATTGGGAGTATCGTTTATTATGGATGTATGGGGCGAGGGAAGTGGAGGCATAGAAGCATTCGGGCTTATCATTGTCGCCATATCTGCGCTTGCCTATGCTTTGTATATCGTAATCGTGCAACACTCTCCGGTAAAGAGTGTCTCGGGTTCTGTTCTTACCTTTTGGGTGATGCTTCTTGCTGCCGGAATGGTTTGGATTATAGAGAGCTTGACACAAGGAGGACTTTCTCACATCCCTCAGCTTAGTGGCTGGCTCAATATTGCAGGATTGGCTCTTATTCCCACGGTCCTTTCCAACTTGGCATTGGTCGTGGCGATACGTTCCATAGGTTCCACTGCGACATCTGTATTGGGAGCGATGGAACCATTGACGGCTGTGGCTGTCGGTATAGTCGTATTTGGCGAGCCGGTTTATACCCTTACATTCTCCGGCATTCTGCTTATCCTTTGTGCCGTTACTCTCATTATCACATCCGGAGCCATAGAGCGTTCTGCATTCTACGGGCGTATTGCAGGATTGGGCAGAAAGAGATAATTATTAAGAAAAAGAGCTACGCACCTTTGCTAAGGAAGTAGAAGACAGCTATCAGTAGCAGCATTCCCAGTATAAAAAAGAATATCTTGACAAAGCTTTTAGGATAGTTTCCTGCCACTTCTCCTGTGCGTCCGTTTACGACGAACTGATAAAGCTTGCCATTATACCTGAAAGCACTTATCCACAAGGGCAGAAGCATGAGCTTGAACATGACGTCATTATAATCTATATCCATGGAGTGGATTTGCTGACGATCGCCTCCGATATCTCTCCGAACCAGTTGTTTAAGCTCGGCCTCCATCTTCATCCTTGCTTCCGGCATGGTTTCTCGGAAATCTTGTTGATAGATCTCTGTGATAAATCCCGCAACATACTCATGGCTATATGGCAGACAGTTTTTAGTATCCCAATGGGTAAGGTCATTTACCAGACTTTTAGGCAGCGTATGCGAAGCCGGCACCAGAACATCGTCAAAGCTATGGCTGATGTGTCCGGAAGTGTAATACCAGTCCGTTACGGTTCTGTGTCGTGTCTGTCCTCTTTCATCTGTCTCTACCACCGTACGTGTTATTCCTCTCTCTCCGACGTACTGAGTCTCGGTCTCTGCATCGTAGCTCCAGAACGGAAGATAAATCCCTTTGAAGGCATCGACTGCTATATCTCCTCTTTTGACCTTATTGGGCAAAAACCAACGAGAGCTTATCCATTTCTTAAAACTCTGTCGGCTCCCTTTTTCTGTAATGTAAAAAGGGAGGACATAGTTTGGAATCCACGTGGATTGAAGGCTTGCTTCACTTAGAATAAGAGGTGTGCTGCAAAAGGCGCAGCTCATAGCGCTTGTATTTGCAGGCATTGAGGTATTGGCTCCGCACTGTCGGCACTTTACCTGTCTTACTTTCAGGAGACTTCCCGTACCGTTTTCTTCTTCCTTTTTTCCTGCATCGAAGTGAGTGGCCCAGTATTCAAAATCGTTCTCTACAATTTTTCCCGGAGAGAGGTTCAGAGCGTGAGTAAAACCGCAATTCAGACATTTGAGAGACTGACTCTCCGGGTCGAAACACGTATAGCTGCCGCAGCTTTCGCATTTTGTCTGTAGAGCGTCATCTATTTCGAGTTCTACCATATTGTTCTTGTTGGTCGTGCGTGATCGGGTAGTGCTTTTTTATTCCTTTGGAAGTGGAGGAGGGGTTGTGCCGAAAAGATCGTTCAGAGCGGGAACGGAAGAAGCCGCCATCCAGTCGGGCATTCCGTTTGTCCAGACCAGACTATCGGGAGAGAAAGAGCCTGCTTCTCGCATTCGCATGAGTTCTTCTCTTGAAAATGGTCCTTGAGGTTTGCCGTCCAATGCGACATGATACAGCACCGCTCCCGGTATTGGTGGAGGCGTTGTTCCTGCCGTTTGGTTTCCGGAGAGACCTTGAGCCACTTGGTTTGCCATTTGTGAAGCCATGGCAAAACCCATACCCATTCCCATGGCATCTCCTGCGGGCGATCCTCCTTTGCCTGCGCTTTTCTCGAGAGAGTCTGCAAACTGCATCTGGGTGTAAGCATTCATGTTGCCTATCACTCCCATGCTTGTACGGCGATCCAGAGCTTTTTCCACGCTTTCCGGCAGTGATATGTTTTCGACGAGGAATTTTGTCAGATCCAAACCATAGTCCGAAAAATCCATATTCAGCTTATCGAACAGGCTTTGAGAAAACTCGTTCAGGTTTGCAGCCAAGTCGAGAGCTGCGATTTTCGATTCGCCCAGATAGTCGCTGAACTTAGTGATGACAAAGTTGCGCAGCTGATCCCGAACGCCTTCCGTTGTGAAGTGTTCGTTCGTGCCCAACACTTTGCGGATGAAAGGTATCGGATCGGACTGGATACGGAAGTTGAAAGAGCCAAAAGCCCGCAGTCTGATGGGCCCGAATTCGGGGTCTCTCAGCATGATGGGATTGGAAGTTCCCCAGCGTTGGTTCAGAAACTCTTTGGTATTGACGAAGTAAACATCCACCTTGAATGGTGAGTTGAAGCCATATTTCCAACCTTTCAGAGTGGTCAGGATGGGCATGTTTTGAGTCGTAAGTTCGTATCTTCCCGGCTGGAACACATCGGCAAACTGACCTTCATTTACCAAAACAGCCACTTGAGTCTCGCGGACAGTGAGCTGCGCTCCGTTTTTTATTTCGGCCTGATAGCGGGGAAATCGCCAAATCATCGTATCCGAACCGGAATCCGTCCACTCGATGATATCAATAAACTCTTTGAAAACCTTCTCTTTAATTGCTCCAAATAGTGACATAGTTGCAGAATAATGTTTTGTTGATCTTAGACATTGACAAACAAGAGGCTTGGCGTTTGCAGAGTCCGCTCGTTATCGGGACTCTCATCGTACCGTTTGCTCCTTGACAAAGTAACGGAAAAAGAGAACAAAAATCAAGAGCCGGGAAGGAAATATTTAAGATCGGTTGGTCCGAAAATATAGAGACTTTGCACGGAAATCTACTTCATGGGAGTCCGATTTTCACTAAACTAAAATCAAAAACCGGCTGATTGAAAATTAAAAAGAAACCGAATAAAAACCTGTTTGATAATGACTGATTCTATATTTGCAAGTTTGAAACGAATATTTGCAAGTTTGAAATATAGAATTGATTAGTAATAAATCTGTTTTTGTTCACCGGAAAAAGAATTTATATTCAGTGATAAAAGAACCATTATTCATTACCATTTCTTCTCCCGAAGCCGTATATAAAACCGGATATTCACGTCCGAAAGGCGAAATCGAGGCTTGATTCGCGAAAATCTTCATTTGGTTTCGGGCCATCAAAGCACGGGTTTCAAGAATCGGATCCCGACTCCGACCTCCCGACCCGAATAACAAATCTTCGGAACCCGATTAGCGACACGCCCTAACGCACTTATCCGAACCTCCCGAAAACAGCAAGACGGAACGCCGAAAAGGGCAGGAACAAACAGACACCGGCTCTCGGAACCGTGACGAGGAACTTAATCGCGAAGCAAAATGCTCCGTATCGCTTTCGGAATCAAGATGCGGTTTTCTCCTTTTTCTGAGATCTTTTGCGGGAAAAGCAAGCATAAAAAAAGACTCTTGCAGAGAGCGGAGTCGCTCCTTACAAGAGTCTTCAAAAGTGCCCGGAACGGGACTCGAACCCGTACGGCCGCAATGGCCAAAGGATTTTAAGTCCTTCGTGTCTACCAATTCCACCATCTGGGCGCCATAAAGTCAGGCACAAAGGTAAAAGAAAAAGTTTACCCGTGCAAGGCCGGCAGCCCGTAATGCCTATCTTGCTCCCAACTGGCTGTCCAATGCCATAAGTCCGGCAGGATTCTTATCTATCAGCTTGAGCTTGTTTATAATGTCCGAAACAGTCTCTTCTTCCTCCACTTGCTCGTCCACAAACGTGCGGAAGAAGTTTTCCGTCGCATAGTCCGTCTCCTTTATGGCGATGGTTACGATGTTGTTTATCGCCTTGGATACGTTGCATTCGTGCTCGTAACTCTTTTCAAAGGCAGTCAGAACCGACTTGAAATCCGATTCCGGAGCTTCCACGCCTGCAAGAATCGGAGTCTCGCCACGCGAAAGGACGTATCTGATCATCGTAATGGCGTGCTGATACTCCTCATCAGCCTGCTTCGCAAACCATTTTGCAAAACCGGACCATCCCTCATTGGCAAGGTAAATGGACATGGATAGATAGATATGAGAAGCATTAAGCTCGAGCTTGATCTGTTCGTCAATTGCTTGTTTAAGTGTTTTTGGAATCATAACGTAACGATTTGTTTTAAGTCTAAAAAACTATATAGTGATAAATACAATATTATTTCTGTCTCATTCTGCGAGAGTGGTTGTGAACTTCGTCCACCAATAGAGCTACGTGTTCTACCGGAGTCTCTTTGTCTATGCCGTGCCCTAAGTTGAAGATGTGAGGAGTGCCCGCAGGTACCTGATCCAATATCTCCACGGCTCTTTCCCTTATGGCCTCGGGATGTCCAAGCAAAAGGAAAGGATCCAAATTCCCCTGCAATGGCATCCGAGGCAAAGCCTCCGCCACGGCAGATAGCTCATGACGCCAATCCACTCCGATGACAGACGCCCCCGAATCTCTGTAAAGCTTATACCAAGCTATGGGAGCATCTTTGGTGAAGCAGATGATGGGCGGTGCCGAATCTCCCAATATTTTCTTTACTCCATCCATAATCTTTTGAGTGTATGCCAAGCTAAAAGTCTTGAATGCCGGAGTGGGGAGAGTGCCGCCCCATGTGTCGAAGATTTGAAGCACGCTTGCACCTGCTCTTACCTGCTCCACAAGGTAAGAGATGAGAGCTTCCGATAGAACAGACAGCAACCTGTGTAAAAGATCCGGACGGCTGTACATCATCTGCTTTGTCCGTATGAAGCGTTTGCTTCCGCTTCCTTCTATCATGTAGCAAGCAAGAGTGAAAGGACTTCCGCAAAAGCCAATCAACGGGACTTCTCCTTTAAGCCTTTTGCTCGTCTCCTTTATGGCTTCCATGACATAGGAAAGCTTCTCCATGGAGAAAGGAGTGTTCCGTTCCAACCGTTCGATATCTCTTTCCGAGCGAACGGGATTCTCGAACAGAGGACCTTGATTCTCTTCAAAATAGAGTCCCAACCCCATGGCATCGGGAATGGTAAGAATATCGGAGAAGATGATGACGGCATCCAACGGAAAACGTCTCAATGGCTGTAACGTAATCTCTGCAGCTATATCCGGACGTGTGCACATCCCCATGAAAGAACCTACTTCCTCTCTTATTTTCATGTACTCCGGAAGATAGCGTCCTGCCTGCCTCATCATCCATATAGGTGTATGAGTGGTGGGTTGGCCTTGAATAGTGTCTATCAGTGTATTGTTCAGTGCTTTCATCTTTTGTGTCTTGTGCTCGGTCTTACTCTCCCCACGTACGGGAGGATAAGGGTATCTTAAGTAGGGGATACTTGAAATAAAGGTTTCGGGAATCTTCTTTTATAGATTTTTACCAGAAAAGAGATTTCGCCGTGTCCTAAACACAAAGATAAGAAAATATTTTAACGAATTCGGCTGTGTAATTGCTTGGAAATGCCTATATTCGCTATCCGTATTTAAGAATAAGAAAAAACAAAATCAATGGATAGATCCGTAGAACAACGTTATGACGCCCAAGATCTGGAGAGGGCTGTGAAGACCGTACTCGAAGGAGGTTTGATTCTCTATCCGACCGATACCATTTGGGGAATAGGCTGTGATGCTACAAACGATCAGGCAGTCTCAAAGGTGTTTGAACTGAAGCAAAGAGCAGACTCTAAAGCACTTATCACTTTGATGGAACACAGCGGGTGGTTGGAGAGATACATGCCGGAAGTTCCGGAGATGGCGTATGATCTGGTCGATTTGTCTACAGAACCGCTTACCATTATCTATACGAATGTTAACGGAGTAAGCTCTCTTTTGAAAGCAGAAGATGGCAGTGTGGCTGTGCGTATCCCGAATGATGCTTTTTGCAAGGCTTTATGCAACAGGATTAAACGCCCTCTTGTCTCTACTTCTGCCAATATAAGCGGAGATAAAGCTCCGGCATGCTTTGATGACATATCCGATGAGATAAAGACGGGAGTGGATTATGTTGTCAACTTTAGGCAACAAGATCGTAAGCCTTGCTCGGCTTCGAAGATAATCAAACTCGATATTGATGGTGCAATACAGATTATTAGAGGCTAAATGAAGTTGGTAAAAGATATAGACTCGCTCTTTCTGAAAATATTGCTTTGGCGGGAAAAGTATATTAAAGAAGGTCTTTTTGTCCTTATAGTAGCGTTTCTGATAGGAATTTGCAGCTCTTTTGCAGCAGGACTTCTCAAGACTATTATTCATGAGATACAGGATTTCGTGATCTATACCACAGCTACTCAGAGGATCAACTACTCCTATCTTATCTTTCCCGTTCTCGGTATACTGCTTTCGGGAATATTTGTAAGGTATCTTTTAAAAGATGATATCAGCCATGGTGTAACTAAGATTCTGTACGCTCTGAGCCAAAAGAAAAGTCGCATAAAACCGCATAATATGTGGTCTTCTCTTGTTGCTTCAAGTGTTACAATCGGCTTTGGAGGTTCTGTTGGAGCCGAATCGCCGATAGTGCTTACAGGAGCTGCCATAGGAAGTAATATCGGTAGGGCTTTTCGTCTGGAGCAACGCAATCTGATGTTACTTGTGGGTTGTGGAGTGGCAGGAGCCGTTGCGGGTATATTCAAAGCGCCTATAACCGGACTTGTATTCGTTATAGAGGTGCTTATGTTAGACCTTACACTTTCGTCAGTACTGCCTTTATTGATCTCTTCCGTTACTGCTGCCACACTTTCCTACATAACATTCGGGACAGAGCCGATGTTCGGATTTTCTCACTCGGAAGTGTTCACGCTTGAGCGCATTCCGTTTGTGATATGTCTGGGCGTGATGTGCGGATTGGTTTCGCTCTATTTCACAAAGATTTCATTCACGCTTGAGACACGATTGAAGAAGATAGAGAGTTATTGGGCACGTTATGCTTTATGCGCCTCTATACTTAGTGCTCTTATTTTTCTTATACCTACTCTGTACGGCGAAGGCTATCTGACCATTAATGCTCTTATTAACGGGCAGCCGAATTCCATCTTAAAGAATACCATCTTTGCCGATATGGACAATATCTTTTGGATACTGCCCATATTTGTTGTACTGAGTATTCTGATGAAAGTATTTGCTACGGTAACAACCAATTCCGGAGGTGGATGTGGAGGTGTATTTGCTCCAAGTCTTTTTCTCGGCTGTCTGACCGGATTCCTTTTTGCTTATCTGCTCAACTACGCACCTTTTGCTCCATATCTTCCAACCAAGAATTTTGCTTTGATGGGTATGGCCGGAGTGATGGCCGGAATTATGCATGCTCCTCTTACAGGTGTGTTTCTTATAGCCGAACTTACAGGTGGGTACGATCTCTTTTTGCCATTGATGGTTGTTTCTATCAGTTCGTATGCCACCAATAAGATATTCTTACCTCACAATATTTACTCTTTGCGCTTGGCAGAAAAAGGCAAGCTTCTGACTCACAGAAAGGATCAAGCCATCCTTACACTGCTTCATGTGGAAAATGTTATAGAGACAGACTTCAGCGAGCTTAGACCTGATATGACTTTGGGAGAGATGGTACAAGTATTCGGAGAGAGTAAAAGAAACCTTTTCCCGGTGCTTACAGAGGATAGGAAGTTGGTGGGCATTGTATTGTTGGATAATATCCGTAACATTATGTTCAGACCTGAACTGTACGACCGATTCCTTGTCCAGAAATTCATGGTCTCTCCTCCTGCAAGAATAGATGTCAATTCGACCATGGAGGAAGTAATGCATAGATTTGATGAAACAGGGGCATGGAACTTACCGGTTTTGGATGAAGATAAGTGTTATCTGGGGTTTGTCTCCAAGTCTAAGATATTCAACAGCTATAGAGATCTCTTAATCACAAACTTCGATGGGTAGTCGCTCTATCCGATCGTTCCTATTTGTAAAATGTCTGGAAATAACAAACAAAGACCAATAGTCTTCTTCGGTACTCCGGAGTTTGCTGCTCATATTTTGGAGCATCTTGTATCCGAACGATACAATATAGTCGGAGTGGTAACCGTCCCTGATAGACCGGCAGGAAGAGGACACAAGATGCAACCGTCTGCCGTAAAGATTGTGGCAGAGTCTCATGGCTTGCCTTTACTTCAGCCCGATAGCCTTAAAGAAGAAGGTTTTATAACCTATCTACAAGCGTGGCAGGCAGAAATCTTTGTCGTGGTGGCATTCCGAATGCTTCCTAAAGTGGTGTGGGGAATGCCTTCGTTGGGTACTTTTAACCTTCATGCCAGCCTGTTACCGGCGTACAGAGGGGCAGCTCCAATCAATAGAGCCATCCAAAATGGAGAGACACGTACGGGAATTACGACATTTCTACTCGATGAAGAGATAGATACCGGGCGGATACTGTTGCAGGAAGAGGTGGATATAGAGGCCGGTGATAATGCCGGATCGCTCCATGATAAACTGATGAACAGAGGGAAATATCTGGTCGCAAAAACCATTGACGGACTTTTTGATGGCTCTATATCCGAAGGGACACCACAAGATCCGATAGTCGCTGCAAAGGCTCCATCTGCTCCCAAGATTTTCAAAGAGGATCTGTTGCTCTCTTTTACTTCTTCCACAGCAGAGTCTCTTCTGCTCACAATAAGGGCAATGTCTCCATATCCGGCAGCTTTGGCCGAGTGTTTTGATGAGGAAGAGGGAAGTACATTACAGTTCAAAGTGTATGAAGCTCGTATCGCAGAGCCGACTTCGGATGCTGCTCCGGGAACTTGCGAGACAGACGGAAAGAGTTTTCTGAGAGTGGTTGCCGCAGATGGAAAATCTGTAGAGCTGCTTGAGCTGCAACCTCCAAGCAAGAAAAGAATGACGGTGCAAGCTTTTTTGAATGGAGCACGGAAGAATCTACTTTTAAGATTCAAATAACTTTACATTTTCTTTAAATCCTCTTTGTAGAGTCGATAAAAATGGCTTTATTTGCATTGATATCGCCTTTAGAGCGTGAAAGAATCTCAGACAAAGAATATAAACATACTATAATAAAGTAACAGCATTATGGGCATACTTAAATACTTAGGCATCATCATCGAACTTATAGGTGCTGCAATTTTGATCTTTGTTGGTCTTCAAGGGAACACTCAAAGCAACGTTCTTTTGGTGGTTGGTTTATGTGCCGTAGTAGGCGGTTTCCTTTTTCATATTATTGCGAATAAGTATCTTGTTCCAATGAGAGAGAAGTAAGAGGTACAACAGATCTTTTGTAATAGAAATAGAAAGCTACTTAAGTTGAAACACTTAAGTAGTTTTTTTATGAGCCATTCTAATGAAAAATTGGTTCAGCGTATTTTCGGCTTCATGCTTCTCCTTGTTTATCTCCATAAGAGCGGGTTTAGAGATTTTATTTTTCCGTTTTTGCGGAGAGATAAATCTGTTTGGCTACAAAATGTAAACCCTAATACTATTTTCGGTTATCACTTCTATTTCTTTTACTCAACGAAGTAAAAAGTCAAAATCAAGCTTTGACCGGAAGAAAACAAGCCTTGATTTTTTCAAATCAGCCTTTGATTTCTGCCATTCCGCTCTTGAATCTCATCTCTATAAGGATTTAGGATGATAAGGAAACAGGTTCGGACAATATAGTGAAAGTGATTATCGGCACTTATATATCTTTGGTTTTGGTGAGTTGTTATTGGTCTGAGTCGCAGAGTGGAGAGCTTAGAATTTATGAGAAAAGAGAAAGGCTACCACTTGACACCAAGTAGTAGCCTTCTTCTTTTCAAGTATATTCTATTTGTGTACTCCTTAGAATGTATAAGATAGCCCCGCCATAAGACCGGTATACTCGGGAACAAATCTACATATACCTCCTACGCACTGAACTCCGGCTCTTGAGAGTCCATAGCTTGCCGTAAGCCTTAGACCATTATAGGTGAAAGAGCATCCTGCCATGTAGTAGTGTTCTTTTGTTTCTCCTCCATAGTTGTACATATCGCTCACGTAAACCATCCAGTTTGGAGCAAAACCGACTTCGAGAAGACCGAATAACCAGCCTTTCTCTTTCATTTCGGTAGTCATGTGTTGTAACTCTGTTCTAAGAGAAAGTTTTCTATTTACCCTCCATAGGAAGTCTACTACAGCAGTGTAAGATTCAAAATCTTCCGACTCGTAGAACTTCTTCTGGTAGTAGAGGCCTACTGTTGTCTTTATCGATCTATTTATCTGTTTTCCTACTTCAAGGGCTACTTCAGAATAGAGATGAGAGCCATCCCGGCCGAAGAAAGGCATAGTCTTGTTGGTGTTTTCACCCAAAGATCTGTAGTGTGAGGTGTTCAATGCAATCTTTAGTGGGTATTTGCCTAATGCTTCTGCTGAGATATTCCAGAATAGATCCAGCTGTCCTCCGAGCTCTCCTCCAAGTTCTGCCACGTGTGGGTAAAGACCCGGTAGAGAGTATTTGTGCTGTTTGGTAAGAGCCGGAACATAGTTTATAGGGATATAAACTCGCTGAAGTTTGTTATCTACTCGGAAGTCCATGTGCTCTATTCTTCTAAACACGCCTGATATACCAAAGTTAGGGCGTATGTAGTCTGCATTGATTAGTAGAGCATCTCCCGCTTCCACGGGGTAAGAATCTTCTACCGGGGAATAGGATTGACTCATTCCCTTGTTGGTGTATTCCAATCCCAAGTTGAAAGTTGAAGAACTAAAACCGGCTCTTGTGCTGAACAGATCTATCCGAGAAGGCTCTTCCGATCCTGTCACGGTAAGAGTATTATGACGGGAAACCCAAGACCCTCCGAGCGTTACATCGTATTCGGAATCTTTTTTGAAGAGTTTGACCGCAGACAGTTCTGCATCTCCTCCCCACATTATCGCATCTGCATACTCTATGTATCGCCTTGGCTGTCCTCCCATAGCTTTTAGAGTAAGCCAGTTTGATGGCGTATACTTGATATTCAAACCTCGGAGAGAGGTATTGATACCTAAGGCTCTCTCTTCATAGGCACGGAATATGATACCGCTACCGAACTGCTCATAAAAGCTTCCTAACGTAACATTCAGTTTTTCTCCTCCGTAGTTTAAGTAGTATTGAGTAAGACCATGTCCTTCCAATTCCGGGGAGAACCCTTTGAGAGGAGGCAGGAAGAGCTCGTACTGTAGCCCCGCATTCAGATTTTTATAGCTATATCTAAGATTCAGGAAGGTATTATTCCCGTAGTTTTTAGCATCCGGATATTTTTCTTCTTTCTTGTATAAGCCTGTATTAGACTCTATACCTCCGTTAAGCCTTCCCCAATATTTTTCGTCTTTTTTCTTTTGTGCCAACAGCATGGGAGTTACCATGGCTATGATTCCGAGTCCACAGAAAAAAGATTTGAGCATTTTTTTCATATCAATTGCTTTTATGTCATCTGAACCTCCAAGATTACTTCACATGTTTCAATGCTTCGTCTACGATATATTCTTCGTCTCCGGGATTGTAACCATTATGCTTGTAGACTTGTTTCCCCTTATAAAAGATAAAGATGAAAGGGACAGAAGTGGCATTTAGACTTTTGTACAGCTCCTGATTGCTATCCAAATAAAACTCAAAAGGAAGATTGCGCGCTTTTACAAAGGAAGGAACCTTAGATTTGGAGCGAGAATCGTCTATGGAAATGGATACGACTCTTACCTTCCCTTCCCATCTGTCCCGAATCTCTTTCATGGCTTCCATTTCATTGATACAAGGCTTGCACCAAGTCGCCCAAAAAGAAACGATGACAGGCTTTTCTCCTTTGATAACATCCGAAAAGCTCTGATGTTCTCCATTGAGCTTTTCAATTTTTACGTTTTGTGCGGAAAGCACGGAGATACAGCAGAATATAAGTATGAAAGCGGTAAGAAGTTTTTTCATTACAATGATGATTTAGAGAGTTAGAAAATAGTGTATAAACAACTCATCCACCCTTTTCTATGATGAGTGAAAAAGGGTGGATGAGAAAACTGTGCTTAGAAGCCGCAACCGGCTCCTACATTAGCTCTTTGAGCGTTGATTACTTCGTCATTGGCGTTGGTGATAAGGATAGCTACTCCACAGTTCTCTTTCTTCCAATTACCCTTCATGGCAAACTTAAAAGTCTTGGTGAGAGTTGTGTTTGCAGTTAGCTCTATGGCACTTCCAAAAGTATTGCTTTCATGACTTGTACGATAAACATGATTGTGTTCGGACTTGAATGGGTTAGGAAGACCATTGCTTGATCCTAATGCATTCTTTTGCCATCCTTCGAGTTTGTTTTCAAACAAGATTGCAACACACTTTATGTCTTTCATATCTTTTGTTGCCTTAATTTTTACATTTGCTACAACCTCGTTGTCTACGACTTCTGTAGTCATAGAAATGCCAACATCTGTGGTCGGCTTCCTGTATGAGAGAAGATTATTCACGGTCGCTCCTCCTGAGAAATGCTCTTTTCTATAGATGACAACAGTGGGATATCCTTTAACATTCAATTTTTTTCCAATCTTGTTACCTTCGGGTGTGTGCCAGATGTCATCCACGTGTATGGCTAATCCAACTATTTTGGATTCTTTTGTTGCATCCTCCATCATGAACAGATATCTTGGGCAGTAAGGACACCAAAGACCGGTAAAGTCTTCTGCGTATATTCTGCTTGTCGGAACAAATTCATTTACTCCGGTAATAGTTACTGGTTGACTGAAGTGCTTTTTAAGCTTTGCCTTTACGATGAAAGTTCCTTTTTGTGTTGACGAGAAATAGTTGCCCTTAATTTCCTTGCCGTTAACCTCAAAAGTAACTAATTCGGTTATGTCTTTGTCTTTTTGGTCTCTGTCAAAACACATGAAAGAAGCGATGTCTTCGCCATCCGCAGTAAATTGCTCTTTGTCTACCTTAATGTAAAAATTGGTGATGGGAGCCAGTACCGTAATGTTTATGATATTTGAGATATTGCCTTGATATTTAGCCTTAAATGTAAAGAAACCACTGGACGTAGGTAAAAATACATTTCCCTCCAAAGTCTTATCTCCATAGAATATTTGAGAGTCTTTTGTGATATCTTTTCCATCTTTATCGGACACTTTAAACGTGACTTTCTGCTCTCCATCAAATGTTATTTGAACAACATCTGCTTCAAGTTTGATATCCTGTGGAATATTGGCTTGGAATACAAGTTCGTTGGATTCTTCCTCTCCAAAAACTGCTGCAGCCCTGTATTCTTTTGCCGTAATTGCCACATAAGTATTCTGAGACAATTCTATACCATTGACTCTGATTTTTGTTTTAGGATCGGAGGTAATGTCTGTTCCGTCTTTCTTCTTCACAGTGAAAGTGATCTTATCCTTTCCATCTGCGAGTATGGATGCTTTATCAGCTGTCAGGACAAGAGTTTTTTCTTTCTGTTCTTCCACATTGGGCTTTTCAGCTGTAATGGATATTTCATTAGAAGTAACGTCTCCTAAAGTAGCAACAACCTTGTATGTCCCGGGATTTGCCGTTTTAAACGTATTGCCGCTTATCGCTGTGCCATTAACCTTTATAGTTACTTTTGAAGAAACATCTTGGTTTTCTTGATTCACAACACTGAAGGTAACAAAATCAGTATTATCTGCTTTAAGTGTTCCTTTGTCTACAGACAAGGCAAGCGTTATTTTCTTCACATCGGGCTTGTTTTTGGAACAGCCAACCGATAACAGCATTAAGGCTGCTAAGCAAAAAAGTAATCGTTTCATAGTTGTTTTTTTAGTAGGATTTAAACGCTACTATTGGAGTCCTTTTCCAATAAATAGAGTGAGTTAATGTATAGTTTAAAGTCGCTTTTTTCATCAGTTTGTCTTAGATTCTTATTGGAAGTATAGATTGCAAATATAATAACAAACCTGAATAAACTACAACTACGCTGTAAATAAATTATTTTTACTTCTCCTTAATCTTGGGTGTATGTTCCTATTAACAGTTCAATTTTTGTACCATATTTCTTGAAAACAGGCGGGATATGTTTCGGATTTTCTGTGGGAAGAAATCTTACTTAAAATAGCTATCTTTACCCTCCGGTATTACGAAATTTAGTAAAACAAATAAATCATGAAAGAGAATAATAGAGTGTCTCAACTGTTCGGAATAGATTTTCCAATAATATCAGGGGGGATGGTTTGGTGTAGTGGATATAAGCTGGTGACTGCTGTATCAAATGCAGGAGGATTGGGATTAATAGGAGCCGGTTCTATGTATCCGGAAATTTTGCGAGAGCATATCCAAAAGGCTAAAAAAGTAACAACTCATCCATTTGGAGTGAATGTCCCTCTCATGTATCCGGATATGGAACAGGTCATGAAGATTATCATTGAAGAGCATGTCCCTGTTGTATTTACTTCTGCAGGTAATCCGAAGACTTGGACCAAAACATTACAAGCAGAGGGCATCAAAGTTGCACACGTCGTAAGCAGTGTTAAGTTTGCACTTAAATGTCAAGACGCAGGAGTGGATGCTGTGGTAGCTGAAGGTTTTGAAGCCGGGGGGCATAATGGTAGAGAAGAGACAACAACAATGTGTCTTATTCCTGCTGTTGCAGATGCAATAGAGATACCTTTGATTGCTGCCGGGGGTATCGGAAGCGGAAGAGCTATGGCTGCGGCAATGTGTTTAGGAGCAGATGGAGTCCAAATCGGAAGTGCATTTGCTCTTACAAAAGAGAGTTCTGCGCATGACAACTTCAAGCAAAAGTCTATTTCTCTAACCGAAGGAGAGACTATGCTATTGCTGAAAAAACTTTCTCCAACTCGTATGATCCTGAATGATTTTGCCCATGAAGTGATCAGCTACGAAGATAGAGGAGCTTCTAAGGAAGAGTTGGCAGCTTTACTGGGAAGAGGGCGCAGCAAGAAAGGTATATTTGAAGGAGATTTATCTGCAGGAGAGTTAGAAATTGGGCAGGTCGCTTATCAGCTAAACGAGATACCTTCTGCGGCAACACTTTTTGAGAAAATCAAGCAAGAATACTTCACCACTATACAAAAATTTCAATCATGAGTCTAAAAACGATCTTACTTTCTACATCCATAGTTCTAAGCTCTTTTTCTGTGGTCTTAGCACAGAAACACAATCCTTCTCCGGTACCTCATTCCATAGTTTGGGGTGATACTCCAATCGCTTTGTCTCAGCGAAATTTGGTGGTAAAAGGAGAGAAATGGGCAGATAAGAGTGCATACAAGAAACTTTCAGATTTTACCTTGCATCGTCAGATCAAGAGTAAGGCATTTACTATCACCATTGGAGAAGTGGGGGATAAGGCTGTGGCTCGCTATGCAAAGTTTGTCCCGACCAAGCCCAACGCTTATTATCTTAAAATAGATGGGCAAGGTGCATGGGTTGTAGGAGCAGATGAAGCGGGTACATTCTATGGGGTTTCCACTTTGTTGGACATCTTGAGTAGAAATGAAGTATATCCGGTGGAGATTAAAGATGCTCCCGATGTGGCAGATCGTGGTGTCGTGGAAGGATTCTACGGTACTCCTTGGAGTTTTGATGCCCGAGTAAGCATGATAGAAGCCATAGGAGAGTCCAAGATGAACATATATATATATGGTCCCAAGGACGATCCGTACCACTCTTCTCCGCACTGGAGAAATCCTTATCCCGCAGATGAAGCGGAAAAGATACGCAGACTCGTGGAGGTGGCAAACCAAAATAAGGTTCAGTTCGTCTGGGCTATCCATCCCGGAAAGGATATTAAGTGGAACGATGAAGACCGTCAGAATCTGCTGTCAAAGTTTGATGCTATGTATCAGAAAGGTGTTCGTGCTTATGCCGTGTTCTTTGACGATATTTCGGGAGAAGGAACAAAGGCTGAAAAACAGGCAGAACTACTCAACTTCCTTCATGACAACTTTGTGGCAAAGAAAGGAGATGTTGCTCCTTTGATTATCTGTCCGACAGAGTACAATAAAGGATGGGCTAATGTCAAAGGCGGTTATCTTAGAACATTGGGACAGAATCTTCATCCCTCTATACGCATTATGTGGACAGGAAATACCGTTGTTGCAGATATTGATGTTCCTACTATGGAGTGGATCAATGAGCAGATAGGTCGGAAGGCATACATTTGGTGGAACTATCCTGTTACGGACTATGTCAGAGACCATATCTTATTAGGCCCGGTTTATGGCAATAGCAAAGAGATCGCCGATAAGGTAAGCGGCTTCGTGTCTAACCCTATGGAGCATGCGGAAGCATCCAAGATAGCGGTCTACTCTGTCGGGGATTATCTTTGGAATATGAAGGGCTTTGATGAAAATGCTTCATGGAAAGCCTCTCTTAAGAAGGTGATGCCTCGCTCCTACGAAGCCTTGGAAGTTGTCGGAAGACACAATAGCGATTTGGGAGAGAATGGGCATCGTTACAGAAGAGAAGAGTCTGCACACATCGCTCCGATTATGCAAAAGTGGATTGCAGGAACAGCAACTTCCGACGAGAGAAACATGATCAGACAAGAGTACGAAAAGATGGAAGAGAGTGGAGATATCCTACTACACTCGACAGACAATCCTTCGCTACTGAAAGAGATAGGCGTGTGGCTTCCTATGTTTATCCGTGTAGGCTCTATCGGACAAGAGGTTATAGCACTGCAAGATGCGGCAACAAAAGGGGATAAGGACTCTTTCATGAAGCACTATTATCGTATCCGTACACTTCAGCAAGAGATGTACAAGATAGATACCGGCTCGGATCTTCATCCTCATCAACCGGGAGTAAAGAGTGCCGAAAGAGTGATGCTTCCTGCGGCTACAACCGTTTTTGCTTTTCTTGTCAGTGAGTATAACAAGAAGTATGGTACGGATCTTAAGTCCGATCAGCAGTATCTTCCTCACAAGATTTATACCAATAGCCCGGCATTCGAACACCAGCCTCTTGCATTCTCAAAGCGCAATCTGTCTATTACCAAAAAGCTCGAATACACAAAGCTTGCTACCGGAGAGTATGTGGGTATATGGCTTGATAATATTTATACTATCGCAGATCTTCACATCAATCTTGGTATAGAGAATTGGGCAGAAGGGTTGAGCTTCTTTGTGGGTGAATCTCCGGAGACCGCCCAACCGATAAACTTGCAGCAACATGCAAGAAATAAAAAGCTTTTTGAGGCTAAAAGAGGAGAGATCATCAAGGCTAAAGTTTTGTTTATCCGCAACAACGGAGCAGAGCCTGTAGAGATTCGTCTTGAGCAATTCTCTTTTGTTCCAAAGAGTTAATGGCTATACTTCACTTTAAAAGTGTAATAATGTAAACCTATATAAGGTTCTATAGCACATATAGACAAAGGGGCTACAAATTTGTAGCCCCTTTGTTGTTTTCAAATAGCCAATCAAAATTTGACACAAGTAAGCTCTTGCCTCAAATTGATAATAAAACGTTAAATATTCTTTCTGTTTCTTGTTTTTCTTTATTCGCATTACGGGTTTTGCAGGTCGGTTATAGCACTTTTGGAGTCCTTTTTGTCTTGATGCCGCAGGAGCTTTTATATAAAAACAGACTACTCATTTTCGTGCTTTAAGTTCCGTTCTTTACCTCTGATTTTTAAGAGAAGAGATAAGCAGTATTTTGTAATTTTCTGATTTCTAATGTGATGTGTTAAATCTTGAGTTTAGAAAAAATTTTTTCCTCGTCCATTTCATGGGCTGTTTTATAGTTAATATAGTTGAATTTTATGCAGATGTATTGTAAACAAATTCTAATGAAAAATAGAGCCAAAAACATTCACCAAAAAGCCTTTATTGCTTAATGCTTTGATATTCAATATTATAATTCTATCTGCTAAACACGTTTATTGAATTGGGTAAACGTGTTAAATGAAATCATTAAACCCGTTTACTGAAAAATTAAACAGGTTAAGCGGAAAGATAGAGCTTGTTTACTCTTTTTTCTATCCAAGAGTGTAGATAAATGTAAATAAGATATGCTGTATTTAACACTTTGTTTACCCCCCTTGAAACAGTAACTAAAGACAAAATAGAGAGCAGGCATTTTGAGAAGGGGAGGTCGGTATGGAATATATAAAAATGAAGTTTGCCATATCGGACAGATTAAGCATTATTGGGGCTTGCGTATCTATGTTAAAATTGCGTTCTTTGCACTATAGCAAAGGTCTAAAAAGACCGGATATTGAAATGAACAGATCTATGAAATATATTCTGGGTGTTGTTGCTTTGCTTTTTTGCTTTCAGCCACTATTGTCACAAGAGGGTAAAAGTAGGGTGAAGATACCTAAAGAGACGAAAGACACAGGCTTCAAAAATCCTCTTTCCATGATGGAGGTTCCTTCTTTACTATCGGCATCTCCGGATTCATTCGCGTTGGGGTCTTCGCGTATTATGAAGTCGTTTTCGTTTCAGGCGAGGCAGTACAGTGTCGCAAATATTCCTCTTCTCTTTAATGGAGTGGAAGTCAATGATGCTTGTAGCGGAGAACAACCCTGGTATCTTTGGGCTGGAATGAACGATGCCACCGGTAACGAACGCACAGGATGGGGGCTATCTTCCACACACGATACTATGGGAGCTCTTGGCGGAAGTAGAAGCCTTACGGTGAAAGCATCAGCACTGCGGAAATCTAAACGTTTAAGCTACTCTTTTAGTAACGATCTGCATACGCATCGTATAATGGGACACTATTCGTCCGGAAAGCTTAGCAATGGTTGCTATCTCTCTTTTACCGGTAGCGTGAGAGGAGGAGAAGAGGGATATGTCAGGGGAACTCACTCTCTCGGAGAGAGTTTTTTGCTTGCACTTTCTAAAGATATCAATAGCAGACACACTCTTTCGCTTACAGGGTTTGCTGCCCCGGTAGAGCAGGGCATCGCCTCTATCTCTTCCGAAATGGCTTATCAGGCAGCCGGAAATCATTACTTCAACAGAGGTGTGGGAACGGATGGCGGAAAGTTACGGAATGCTCATATTCTTAGGCGAATGGAACCTGTGGTAACATTAAGCCATGATTGGAAGATTTCGCCCACATCCGCTCTATCCTCTACTCTTTGGTATAGAGATGGTGGAAGCACTGTTTCAGAATTGAAATGGAGGACAGATAATCCTTATCCCGACTTTTTCGGTCTCTTTCCTCCCTTTTCGGCAAATCCTCCGGATAAGCATAGAATGTTCGTAAATTTCGATGAAATGAGACATCGGAATATGAATCCTGTCGGAGAGACGCCGAAAGATGAAGCAGGAAATCCTGTAGCTTCTGGAAACAGAGCCGAGTATATCGTAGCCGGAAGGAGTAGAACACAGAGAGAGCTTGCCTTGAGTTCGGTCATAAATACCTCTCTGTCCAATACGCTGAGGCTGGATGGAGGTGTCTCCGTTTCCGGTAACAGAAGCAGATATTATAATCGAATTTTAGACCTTTTAGGGGGCGACTATTGGTATGATGTAGATAGCCATTTAAGCGGGAGGGAGGCTTTTAGTGATTTGGATAATCCTTATCGTATCGCTCGAAAAGGGGATAAGTTTGGTTATTTTTATGCTACACAACGTGTCCGGACTGCGCTTTGGGGACAACTCAGACACTCATCTCGAAGGTGGGAAAGTTTTGTTGCCGTAGAGATTGGTAGCAATCACCTTTTCAGAGAAGGCTTCATGAAAAATGGAGTACACGCTTCGGAAAGTAAGGGTAAGTCGGCTAAGTTGGATTACTTGACCTATAAAGTGAAAGGAGGTACGCAGTATAAAATAAATGGTCGTCACTACTTGGCTGCAAATTTCTATACTTCTCGTAAAGCCCCTCACTCCGATATTGCCTTTGCATTGCCCGAAAATAGCAATAGGCTTACACCCGGTTTGGAAGCAGAAAAGAGCCTGTCCGGAGAGTTCTCTTATCTTCTTCGAAACGCTTTTGTAAAAGCGCGTGTAACCGGCTATTTTACTTGTATATGGGATAAAGGAAATAGGATCTCCTTTTACAATGCATCCCGAAATACGATAAACCATTACCTCTTATCCGGCGTTTCCGAACAGTACATAGGAGTAGAAGCCGGTATAGAGCTTAAACTCTCTCCTACTGTAAGAGCTGTTTTGGTAGGAGCAGTCTCTGATAACAGCTATGCCGGTACTGCAACCTTATCTCATTTCTCTGATAATGTATTCGGAGTGATAGATAGCGATATAGTGGAGTGGCAGGGAAGAAAAATAGCAGGAGGACCTACCGAAATGGCTTCCGTTACTCTCTCCTATAACTCTCCTAAACAATGGTATGTTGAACTTTCAGCAAATTATGCAGGAAGAGCCTACACTCAGATCAATCCTACATTTTATACCGAAAGGCTCCGAACAACTCCGGGATTCAAGTCCGACTATGCTCTGCAAGAAGATTTAGGCAGGCATATTACGCTTGATGCCAGAGTGGGATCCTCTTGGACAGTGGCAAAGAAGCATACATTATCTGTCAACTTGAGCGCATCCAATCTGCTTAATAATACCAATATCAGACTGAGGGGATGGGAGCAGATGCCAAACAGAATGGATACATCGGGAGGCGGAAACGCTTCTCTGACCAAACCGGTAGAACAACGCTACTTGTATATGTATGGTCTTACGTACTTTATTAACGCATCTTGGCGTTGGTAGGTATACGTGGTCAGATTAGTAAGAACGAATAAAATTGAAAGTCAAAATGAAAAGAGTATCAATAACATTGGCATTGATAGTTGGTATGATCTTCTTCTTTACGGGATACGATCTACCTCAAATAGAGCAACAGAAGCCCCAAGAAGATAAAGCTTACATTCAGAACAGTGAAGATCTTCCTGTTTCAGAGGTAGGCGGACAGCTTATACTTCGCATAGAGAGTAGTAAAAAATGGAAGGTCAAAATGCCCAGAAACATGCGAAAATGGGTACAAACAGATCAACGTCTTAAGGGTAAAGGTAATGGTGTGATCACTTTCTTTGTACAGCCTAATGACTCTTCAAGAGAGCGCTCCGGAGAGCTTACGGTTTTTTTAAAGAATAATCGCAGCAAAATAACTATTCAACAAAGAGGTAAATTATCCCCGGTTGAGCCTACTCCTATTCCCGTAACAAGATTAGAACTACCCTTGTTGTCTACTGATAAGAACCATAAGTACATAGAGTACACAGTTTCTTTAAAAGGAAAGACAATCGTGAACTATTCTCAGGAATTTGACCTTAAGGAGAAACACAGCAGGTGGGTCGCTTTCAGATTTGATGCTGAAACATCGGAAAAGAAAGAGCGTAGATCCGATGCTTGGGAGTGCGATCCCAATCTTCCTCAAGATGTTTGTATCGGAGGAACTTTCCCTGATGGGACAGACAGAGGACACCTTGTAGCTTCCAGCGATAGGGCTTACTGTAAAGAGGCGAATATGCAAACCTTTTACTATTCTAATATCAGCCCACAGAAAGGATATTTTAATCAAGGCATCTGGCAAAAGTTGGAAAATAAAGTTCAAGAGTGGGGGCGTAATAGGAGCAACTGTGATACGCTTTACGTTGTAAAGGGTGGTACTATTTACAATGGGGATATATTAGGCTATATGAGCCCGAGAAACAATAAAAGTTTATCTGTCCCTGTTCCGAAGTATTACTTTATGGCTCTTTTGAAGATTAAGGATGGAAGATACTACTCTATAGGCTTTCTCATGAAGCATGAGAAGATTCCGGTATCTAACAGACTCGGTCTTTATACCATAACGATAGATGAATTGGAACAGCGTACCGGTTACGACTTCTTCCATGCTCTGCCCGATGAAAAAGAGACAGAGGTTGAGAGTAAGATAGACGTATCTTACTGGGATGGTTTATAGGTAGCTTTATCTCAGAATGAGCGTTATACTCAAACAGAGTCTGCGGGGTACTGTTGTAACCTATTTGGGAGCTTTCATCGGTTTCCTTACGACGTTCTTCATTACCGTTACCTATCTTACCGCCGAGGAGATAGGTCTCACTCGTGTTCTGTTTGAGGCTGCTCTATTGCTGAGTACATTTGCCATACTTGGAGTACATACCTCCTCCATAAGGTATTATCCCTACTTTAAAAGAGGAGATGGGTCAGAGAGGGGCTTTCTGCCTTTAATGCTACTGTTCCCTATATTGGGCGTAGCGATCTTCGGTTTCCTTTACTTCCTGTTGGAAACGCCCATCTCCTCCTATTTTTCCAAGAATTCTTCTCTATTTGTGCAGTATTACTACATGGTACTGCCCTTGATGCTCTTTTTGCTTTATCAGAATCTACTCGAAGTATATGCTTCCATAAAGCAAAAGATTGTAGTACCACGCTTTCATAAGGAGGTTACCCAACGCCTGCTGTTGATAGGTGTTTATGTTGGTTATGCCACATTCAATCTGACACTTGATGCCTTCATTTGGATTTTTGTTGGTAGCTATGGGCTTGTGGCTCTGCTGCAATTCGGGTATGTTTTAAAGCTCTCTCCTCATGCTTTGAAAGAGAAGATTTCGTTTCCTGTAGAGCAAAAAAAAGATTTTTTCAACTACACGGCATTGGTTGTCCTCTCGGCATTGGGCGGAAGTATAGTCAGTCGTTTGGATATCTTTATGGTATCTGCCAAAATGGGGCTGAACTATGCAGGGATATATACGATTGCTTTTTTCATCGTGGCGATAATAGAGATTCCGTCCCGTTCACTGCTTGCCATAACAGCCCCAATAGCATCCGAAGCGTTAAAGAATAAGGATATACAGAAGCTGCAAGACCTCTATAAGAAGGTCTCACTCTATCAACTTTTTGTCGGAGGATTTATATTTCTGTTGATTTGGGTCAATATAGACTTTATCTTTACCATCATTCCCAATTCCGAAATCTATTCGCAAGGAAAGTGGGTTGTCTTCTACTTAGGATTATCAAAGATTGTAGAGATCACTTTCAACTTTGGAAATTCCGTCATTCGATACTCTCGTTACTACTACTATACGATACTAATCACCTTTCTGCTCACGATACTTACGATCCTTACCAATAATTACTTCATTCCTCTCTTGGGGATGAAGGGGGCTTCCATAGCTACTCTCATTACCTGTCTTATCAGTTATACTATTTCTCAGATTATCATAAAAATAAAGCTTCAAGTCTCTCCTTTCAGCAAGCGTTTCTATTTCTTGTTTGCCGTCATCTCTCTACTTCTTTTCTTGCAGATGCTATGGCCGGAGAAAAGACTAATTGCAGGTATTTGGTTCGATGCTATCCTTAAAAGTTTTATTTTTGTTGCTGTACCTATAGTTGCGTTACTCCGACTAAAAATGCTACCGGAACTGTCTCAGTATATATCCGGTCTGTACAAAAAAATTAAGAATAGAGTATGACACATGATGCAGAAGAACAAGGTGTTGTAACCCTGATACCTTTTGGAAATATTGCTAACAGACTTCTGGCTGTTAGTTCGGCAATCTCTTACTTTTCGAGTATAGAGAAGCCGATAGAGATAGTTTGGTTCAAAACACCGGAGCTATGTTCAGAATACGAACGCCTTTTCCAGCCGGATGTTAGCTTCGATAAGGAGTATG
>JAUMWS010000003.1:40361-52356 GCA_030529525.1 Porphyromonas sp.
TCTCTGTAAGGAATGCCACATTGAAAGATCACATCTTTAGAGATATTCCAAATGGTCGAAACTTTTTCTTTTCCAAGTTGCACACCATTTGGGCTTATGATAACTGCATCAATTCTATCCGTTATACCTCGAATGAAGAGCTGCGAAAAGAGATTGTAAGTACACTTTCTGCCGGAAAAGGTATAGATATTTGGTTGGCTCTAAATAGAGCATTCTACATCACTCCTCGAATGTTTGATAACCTGATGCCCTCTGTCGAGGTCGTCAGCGCATTGCGTTCGCTCTGTTCGGGATGGACAGACAATGTCATAGGCGTTCACATTTTAAGAGGGGAGGAGCAGTACTCATGGCGTCAAGACCCCATAGATCTTTACATCAGGCGGATGCAGAAGCTGATCGAGTCCGATCCTTCTGTCCGATTTTTCCTTTCAGCCGATAATTATGAAGATAGAGACCGCATAGCAACCATATTCGGTTCAAGGGTTTTTACTCCAAAACTTCAAAAAGATCCCGAGACCGTAGAAGGTGTCATACAAGCTATGGCGGAGATTTTGGCACTATCCAAGACCAAATATATTCTTGGAGGAAAGGATAATCCGTACTGTACGGCAGCTACCCTTATCGGGGAAAAACCTTTGGAACAGATCTCTATTTACTTGTAAGAGATGTGGCTTGTCTTCTTTTGAAGCCTTGCAAGAGCCTATTTATTCCAGAACCATTTTGTAGCCGATACCGTAAACGGACTTTATCTTTACTCCCGCTCCGGAGTCTTGCAGCTTCTTTCTTAGGTTTTTGATCTGTGTATAGATAAAGTCGAAATTGTCTACCTGATCTATATTATCCCCCCACACAGCTTCGGCAAGAAGTTCTCTGCGTATCAGACGATCCACTCTGTTGGCAAAGTAGAGCAGTATATCGTACTCTTTTCTATTGAGTTCAAGCTTAGTATCCTCTACCATAACAGAAAAATCGTTTGGAAATATCTCCACGTTCCCTAATGAGATGGATAGATCTCCACTCTGGTTTCGGCGTATGACGCTACGCAGTCTGGCAGACAGCTCTATAAGGTGGAACGGTTTGGAGAGATAGTCATCGGCTCCCAGTTCGAGCCCCTTTACCTTATCTTCAACAGCATCTCGGGCAGAAATGATAATGATACGCTCCTGTCTTTTATCTTTCTTCATCTCTTCCAATAGGGTGAGACCGCTTCCATCCGGGAGCATAAGATCGAGAAGAACAACGTCATACGAATATAGTTCGATCTTTTCTCTCGCATCTGCAAGTGTTTTTGCCACTTCCACTACATACCTTTCTTTTACAAGTGTGTTCTCTATAAGTTCTTGTAGTTGAGGTTCGTCTTCTACGATAAGTACTTTCATTGTTCGCTGTATGAGACTTGGTTTTGCTTTTTTAGGTAACGGAGCCAAATAGCTAAGCCGCAATTTAGGGAATTTCTTTGAGAACAACGAATGTGTGGAGCGATAGAACCTTTCATATATCTTTTCTTTTTCTTTATTTGTCCTTGTTTACAAAAGGAGTTTATCACGTTGATAAGCTCTTCTTAACCCGTTCTGTTTTGAATTTTAAGGCTTGAATGCTCGAAATCAAGCCTTGAGATGTAAAAATCAAAGCTTGATATCTTCCATTCGTTCCTTGGTTTTTGATTTCAGAAAGCTTTAGACCCTTTTCTTAAAGGGTTTAAGCATTCTTTTATTCCTTTCTTTTGCTCTTTTCAAGCCACTTAAAGGGGAGATTTTATCGGCATGGATGGATCTAAAAAGCAAAAAAAAGACGCCATATCTCGGAGAATATGGCGTCTTTTCAGCTTGGCATGTTGAATACCTGTTCTATTTCTTTTATCGTAAAGTGTGCTTGTCTATACCACTCTTTCTACAATTCCACAACGGTGATACCGGTACCTCCTCTGTCTGCATGTTCGTCTCGAAAAGACTTTACAAGATGAGATGAAGCACAAAAGCTACGTACCATCTCCCGCAAAGCTCCTGTACCGGTGCCGTGAAGGATGCGAACGGGAGAGATATTTATCTTGTAAGCATCGTCTATGTAGTATGCCAATGCTTCCATAGCCTCGTTGGCTCTCATCCCTCGAAGGTCTATTTGAGGCTTGAAGTTGAGTCTGCTCTCGGAGCCGGATTCAAGAACAATTTTGGATGTGCTCTTCTGAACTTTTGTAGGAGACTTAAGAGAGGGCTTGAGCTTGCTTAATGCTATTTCCATAGAGAGTTGTCCCAGCCGGATATGAGCCTTTTTGCCTCGAACCTCCAGTATTTCTCCCGTTTTGGCAGAGCCTTCCACAGCAACGCTGTCTCCGGGCTTGAATGTCGGAGTAGGAGAGGAGACCTTCTTGGACGATTGGGTACGTGCTTCCAGCTGCTTCCGCTTTTCGGAGAGATCTTGCCTTAAACTTTGTGTGACGGACTTGTCAGCATTGGACTCTTTAATCTCTCGGATAGCTTTTTCTATGTCGGAGTTGGCATCCTTTATGATTTTCACTGCTCGTTTTTCGGCTTCTTTTATCAGTTCGGATTGCCTTAGTTTGAGCTTTTCGTTTCTCTCCTCCCATCTTCTTTTCTCTTGTTCAAGCTCATTTAGCTTCGATTTAAGATCGGATCTTTTCTCTTCCCAATACTTCTTGTCTCTCATGATGCTCTGAAGATATTGGTCTTGCATCACAAACTCTTCGCCTACCTTCTCCGTGGCACGGTTGAGTATTTCCAAAGGCAAACCGATTTTTCGGGAAATCTCTATGGCGAAAGAGCTCCCCGGCTGACCGATAGAGAGCTTAAAAAGAGGCTGTATCTTATGTCTGTCGAAAAGCATGGCACCATTTATGGCACTCTCCTGTGTTTCGCAAAAATCCTTGATGTTGGTATAGTGGGTCGTAATAACGCCAAAGCATCTCTTCTCAATGAAATGTTCCAGAATAGACTCTGCGATAGCTCCTCCAATAACCGGCTCGGTACCCGAACCGAACTCATCTATAAGTAGTAGGGAGTGTGCTCCGGCATGAAGGATAAAATGCTTCATGTTAGCCAAGTGAGAGGAGTAGGTACTGAGGTCGTTCTCTAAACTTTGTTGGTCTCCGATATCAAGGAAGATATGACGGAATATTCCGGCATGGCTATCTTCGGACATAGGAATAGGAAGTCCGCACTGAAGCATATACTGGAGGAGTCCGACCGTTTTCAGGCATACGGACTTTCCCCCGGCATTAGGACCGGAAATAACCAATATGCGCTCCTTCTTTGTCAGTCTGATATCCAGAGGAACAATGCTCTTGCCTTCTTGTCGGAGATGATGCTCTAAGTATGGGTGTCGAGCCTCTTTCCACTGCAGACCGGATGAGGCTGAAAGATGTAGTGGAACCGTAGCCTTGTATTTATCTGCCCATCTTGTCTTGGCAACTATAAAGTCCAGTACTCCAAGTGCAAGAGAATTGCTTTTGATTTCGGGCAGATGCTCCCGAACAAGAGCCGTAAACTCTTTCAGTATGCGTACGATCTCTCGTTTCTCTTCGCTCTTCTTTTCTCTAAGTTTATTGTTGGCTTCGACAACCGCTTCCGGCTCTATAAAGAGAGTCTTTCCCGTAGCAGATTCGTCGTGGAGTATGCCTCGAACCATCCTTTTGGCATGGGGAATGACAGGAAGAACCAGTCTTCCGTCTCTCATCGTTATGCTGTGGTCTTTGTCTACCCATCCTTCGGCATGAGCTTGAGCAAGTATAGACTGAATAGTCTTCCCTACGCTTACTTCTATTCTTGCTATCTCTTTTCGTATTTCTCGCAAGAGGGGAGAGGCATTATCGGGGATATGCCCTTCATCGTCCAAGATTAAAGAAAGTCTTTTGGAGATATTGCGAACAGGCATAATCTGAGAAGCTATTCCTAAAAGACCGTCTATCCTAATCGGATGTTCCTCCTCTTCTTGCTTGGAGTAGTGTTCAAAAAAACGCTGAACTTCTTCCGATGCAGAGAGTAGTTCTTTTAGAGCAATACACTTCTCTATCGGAAGATAAGTCCCTTCCGGTCTTATAGCCATCAGAGCCTCTTTGATATCTCCGTATCTCGTAGATGGGAATGCTTCTCCAAGAGATCCGGTGAGAGTTTGCATCTCTCTTACCAAAGAGAGTTGAGAAGAAAGCTCCTTGAAGTCTGTAGAGAACTTGATGTTATGAGCCAGGTGTCTGCTGACTTCATTGCTGCATCGCTCCAGAATTTCTTCCCGAGTCTTGATAAAGCCAAGCTTCTCCTCTACATCCGATGGATATAAAGGAGAAGCCATTTTATAAGACTGTTTATAGTGTCTTTTCTTGTTATTGGATTTTTGATTTTCTGTCATCTACTTATTTGAAGAAGAACTTTATGATATCATTGATATTCGCATACAGCATTAGTCCGAAAAGAATTACCAATCCAACAATCTGCGCTCTCTCCAGAACCTTAATGCTGGGGACTTTTCTTGTAATAATCTCGTATAGTAGAAATACAATATGTCCTCCGTCTAAGGCAGGAATCGGAAGGATATTCATCACAGCCAATATGATGGAAATAAGAGCTGTCAGGCTCCAAAAGTTGATCCAACTGAAAGATTCCGGGAAAAGGTTACCGATGCTTCCGAGTCCGCCTATCTGAGCAGCCCCCTCTTTCGTAAACAGATACTTCAATGAAGAGGCATAAGAAGCTAAAGTCGTATACATTTTCTTGATACCAACGGGAATAGATTCAAGGAGAGAATACGAAATGTGAGTGACCGGGCGAAGAAGAGATACACCCAATTTGTTTTTACTATCTACTAATGCTTTTATGGAAATCTTTTCTCCATTGCGATCTACGAGCAGGGTTACAGAATCGCCTCTATTAGATTCGATTGCTTGAACAAATCCTGAAAGATCTTTGGCTAATCCGTTTACCTCTATAATCCTATCTCCGCTTTGGAGATCGGTTTTAGATGCTTCGGAGTTTGGCAATACATTTTCAATGATAGCAGGAAGAGAGATAGTGGTGAATGGTTTGTTGGATGCAATAACAGCTTGCATGAGATCTATCGGAATCTCTATATCTTGCTTTATGCCTTCTCTATCTATTGTGAGAGTCTTGCCGTCGACAATCTTTTTAAGAAGAGTATTGTCGTAATACTCTATCTCTTTGCCGTCTACCGCCAACAGCATATCTCCATCTTTTAATCCCATATCGTGCCCGACACTACTATAGGCGATATGGTGTCCGACAGATGACATTGGCAATAGATCGTCTCCATAGTTGAAAGCCAATCCGGTATATATGACAACAGCCAATATGATATTGAATATCACTCCTCCTGCCATCACCAACAATCTTTGCCAAGCCGGTTTGGATCTGAATTCCCACGGCTCTGCCGGTTTTGATAGCTGCTCTGTATCCATGCTTTCGTCTACCATTCCGGCTATTTTGCAATAGCCTCCAAGGGGAAGCCAACCAATACCAAACTCCGTATCGGATTTCTTAGGCTTATACTTAAAAAGAGAGAAGCCCCAATCGAAGAAGAGGTAAAACTTATCTACACGTATCTTAAACAGACGAGCAAACAAGTAGTGCCCCAATTCGTGTATAAATATGAGAATGGAAAATGATAGAATAAGCTGGAGTGCTTTAATCAAAAAAGGAGACATATACTAAAGGTCTAAATAAATAAATGAGTGTTAGAGTGAATGTTTTACCACAAAGAGGCATCTTGCCTTACTTCTCTGTTTAGAGAAATAAGATCTTCAAGCGATGATGGACTTGCGCAACTTGAAGAATATTTATCCAGCATGGCCTCTATAAGTTGTGGTATTTTTGTAAAGCCAATCTCATGGCTAAGAAAACGTTCTACGGCAATCTCATTAGCCGCATTCAGGATACAAGGTGCAACTCCTCCTGTTTCTATACTGCGGTAAGCAAGAGAGAGGTTGGGGAAGTCTTCTATGCGAGGAGGCTCAAAAGAGAGATTGCTCATGGAGTGAATACTCGGAAGCTCGATACCGGTAGGTTTTCTGTACGGGAAGGAGAGAGCATAGGCAATAGGTACTCGCATATCAGGTAACCCTAGCTGAGCCTTTATGCTTCCATCTTCAAATGCCACCATGGAGTGAACAATGCTTTGGCGATGAATGAAAACATCTATATCCGAAGGTGAAACATCGAATAACCAGTGTGCCTCTATCATCTCAAAGCCTTTGTTCATGAGGGTAGAGGAGTCTATGGTTACTTTATTTCCCATCTTCCAGTTCGGATGCTTGAGGGCTCTTTCAGGAGTTACATCCCTGAGTTCAGAAGCCGGAATATCTACAAATGGTCCTCCTGATGCTGTAAGAATCAACTTTGAGATCTTATTCTCATTTTCTCCTATCAAGCACTGAAAGATGGCAGAGTGCTCCGAATCTACGGGAATAATAGGAGCTTTGTGCTTTCGGGCTAAGCTTGTAATCATCTCTCCGGCAACTACAAGGGTCTCCTTATTTGCCAAAGCGATTGTCCGTCCTGCTTTTATTGCAGATATTGTAGGTTCTAATCCCGCAAATCCGACCATTGCGATCAGAACAATATCTGCTTCTTGAGAAGCTGCTACACTTATAACAGAATCCATCCCGGCCCAAACATGGATAGGAAGATCCTTTAGTGCCTCTTTTACTTCTAAGTAATAAGAGTCGTCCGAGATTACCACTACAGCAGGAGAAAAAGCTTTTGCTTGAGAGATAAGAAGCTCACTACTTCTGTTGGCAACAAGAGCATAGACCTCAAAAAGATCGGGATGACGAGCTATGATATCTAAGGCTTGCGTTCCGATAGAGCCGGTACTTCCAAGTATGGTTATAGCTCTTTTACGTTGCTTGTCCTGTATCATCTTCTATTGTCAAATGTTTTCAGACCTGAGGCTGAAATCACATAATCCATCTTGATGTCGTGTTCTTCCGTCGGTATTTCCGGTAGTATCTGGCAGTCAAAAGCGTATCCGATCTTCACCTTGTCGGGATGAGCATTCAAAAAACGATCGTAAAAGCCTTTGCCTCTACCGAGTCTTGCTCCTTTGTGATCAAATGCAAGTCCCGGAACGATTACTACATCTATCTGACTGCAGACACGATCCGTTTCCGTTCCCAAAGGTTCTCGGATTCCATACTCCGATATATCAAAGAAGTCTCCACCCGGTTTTCCCACAGGATAGAAGTGAATATTTTCTCCTTCTACACGAGGCAAACTTACCTTAAATCCCTTGGTCGTAAGAGTAGGAATAAGGTCTCCTGTCTCAATCTCTCCCGACATGGAGAAAAAGAGAGCAATGCTGGCTTTTGGAAAATTCTTCTCTAAAAAATCAGCCAAAACGGTAGCAGCCTGTACTGCTTCCTGAGATTGCTGAAGCGGGGTAAGTGATTTTATTTTCTGTTTTATCTGTTGACGTATTTCTTTTTTTGTCATAGAGCTATTCTTCCGTTTCTATTTCGGTTGTCTCTCCTTCACTTTGATCTGTTTCGGACACTCTTGCTGGATAGAATTGGTATCTATTATGGGAAGAAGACTTGTATCCCTCCAAATGTAATGGAGAAGTGAATCCCTCTTTCATAAGTTTCTGGGCTTCTAAAATATCCCAGTCGTTTAGGGCAAGGAGTTTTGTACGTTCGATATCATCGTAAGCAAAGAAAAGAATTTGGGAAAAGATGGCTTCCAATATAAGTTCTCTTGATTTGAATATCAGATAACTCTTAGGTGTAATTCCCTTTGTCGATGCAAACCTTGAAAAGTCATAGAGCAAAGATTGAGATTTGAGGTAGGGTAGAGCTTTTTCTATTCCTCCTAACTTCTCAAACAGATCTCTTCTTGCGTCTACATATCTGAAAGCATACTCCGAAATCAGTCCCTGTTTCATTACAGTGGTATAGTAAGATGTAACACCGATGGTGTCTTGTGCAACGAAAATATCGGGGATGATACCACCTCCTCCGTAGACTTCCCGTCCTCCAACAGTACGGAAAAGAAGAGACTTATCCGAGTGTATACTATCTTTGTTGAACCATTCGCCGCTGAGGCTGCGCTTGATCAAGTCTTCACTATATCGGTCTGATTGTCCCAGTTCATATTTCTTTTGAATACTTCTTCCGCTTGGGGTATAATATCTTGCTATTGTAAGATGAATTGCAGAGCCGTCCGAAAAGAAGAATGGTTGCTGAATAACACCTTTTCCGAAGCTTCTTCTTCCGATCAAAATAGCCCTATCATTGTCCTGCAAAGCGCCGGCTAAAAGCTCGGATGAGGAAGCTGAAAACTGGCTGATGAGAACATAAACGGGAAGGTTTTGAAAAGATCCGCTGCCATCCGAAACATAATCTTTTCGAGGATTGGCACGTCCTTCCGTATAAGTGACCAGTCTGTCTTTGGGGAGAAAATCGTTTGCAATCAGAAGGGCTCCTTGTACCAATCCGCCCGAATTGTCTCTCAAATCCAAAATTAAAGCTTTTGCCCCCTCTTTTATTAGCGATATTGCTGCTTTTTGAAACTCCGAAGTGGTCGTCTGTCCAAAGCTTTTTATATTGATATATCCGATGCTGTCGGACAGGAGAAATGCCGGGGAGACTAAAGGAACAGGAATCTGCCCTCTTTTTATATTGAAACTATAATTTTTCTTCTCCGACGGTCTATGTACGGATAGCCTTACGGAAGAATCTTTAGGACCCTTAAGTAATCTCATGATGCTATCTTGAGAGACTTCTTTCCCGGCTATGTTTATAGAGTCTACAGTAATAATTCTATCACCGGTCTTAATCCCTACGATATCCGAAGGTCCATTCGGCACAGTTTGAAGCACTACAACCGTATCTATAAGCTTGTTGAATGAGATCCCCACACCAAAAATATGACCGGATAGCCTATCCGATTCTTTTTCGTAGTCCTCTTTTGTGAAATAGCTTGAGTGTGGATCAAGTGAAGCAAATATGGTAGGAACGATATTTTGGACGATAGAGTCTATCGAAACTTCATCTACATAATTGTCCTTTATCAGCTGCAATGCCTTTTCTACCTTTTGTATTCCCGTAGCTTTTGTCCCATTACCATAGGATATAAAGTGGTAGATAAAAGGTCTTGATCCGATAAATATTCCGGCACCAAGTACTATTACCAGAATGATTATCTTAACAAATGAAGGGAGACTTTTATTCTTCATAGGTGTGTTCAAACTGAGAAATATCCAAATATATCACCTCTATACCTGCTCTTCTTAGGAGGTTTTCACCATCTGTAAGTCTGTAAGGTCGCCCAAAGACTACCCTCGTTATACCACTTTGTATGATAAGTTTCGAGCATTCCATACATGGAGAATCCGTAACATAAAGAGTTGCCCCTTTACTGCTATTGGAAGACCCCGCTACTTTAGTGATAGCATTGGCCTCGGCATGCAGGACATACGGTTTTGTTATTCCCTCTTCATCCTCGCAGATGTTCTCAAATCCGGACGGTGTACCATTGTAACCGTCGGATATGATCATCTGATCCTTAACCAAAAGACAACCTACTTGTCTTCGTTTGCAGTATGAATTTTCAGACCAGATAAGCGCCATGCGTAGGTATCTCAAGTCCAATTCTCGTTGCTTATCCATAATTTCGGCCATGCTTAGTGCTATCTTATTGTGTGTGATATGTGATGTTACATCTTTTCGGGTACTTCTATTCCAAGAAGATCCAATGCTCGGCGAAGTACTTCGGAAGTGATGTAGGAGAGTTTTACACGAAGTCCCTTTATCTCTTCACTTGGTGCATTCAGAATAGAGTGATCATGATAGAACTGGTTGTACTCTCTTGCAAGATCGTAAGTGAAGTTTGCTATCAGAGCCGGACTCAAATCTTTCCCTGCTGCTTCCACTACTTCCGGGTATTGTGCCAGTCTTAGTATCAGTGTCTTTTCCTTATCGGAGAGTTCGTATCCTGTGCCCGCCATGTTATAAGCTCCTTTGAAGTCTATACCTTGGCTCTCCGCGTTGCGTACAATGCTTCGGATACGTGCATAAGTGTATTGCAGGAATGGTCCTGTATTACCATTGAAGTCGATAGACTCGTTGGTGTCGTATAGTAACGTCTTTCTTGGATCTACTTTGAGTAGGAAGTACTTCAAAGCTCCAAGACCCACTTTTCTCGAAACCTCCAAAGCCTCCTCTTCCGTAAGTTCTTTTACCTTGCCAAGCTCCTTGGATGTGTTGTAGGCTGTTTCTATTACCTCATCCATAAGGTCGTCTGCATCTACTACAGTTCCTTCACGGCTCTTCATCTTACCTTCCGGAAGCTCTACCATTCCGTACGAGAAGTGAACAAGATCTTTACCGAACTTAAATCCGAGAGCATCCAACAGTAGAGACAGTACTTGGAAGTGGTAGTTCTGTTCATTTCCTACCACATATATCATCTTATCTATGGCGAAATCGTTGAACCTCATTTTGGCTGTACCGATATCTTGAGTCATGTATACGGAAGTGCCATCGGCTCTTAGCAGAAGTTTCTGGTCCAGCCCCTTGTCTGTCAGGTCTGCCCATACAGAACCATCTTCGTGCTTGCAGAAGATGCCCTCATTCAGTCCTCGTAAAACTTCTTCCTTGCCTACAAGGTAAGTGTCGCTCTCATAATATATCTTATCAAAGTCTACCCCCAGTCTCTTATAAGTAACATCGAAGCCATCGTAAACCCATTGGTTCATCATTCTCCAAAGGTTGAGAGTCTCCTCGTCTCCGGCTTCCCACTTACGAAGCATCTCTCTTGCCTGCTGCATTATCGGCAGGTTGTCTATGTTTTCGGGAGTACGTTCATTTTCAGGAAGAGTATTTGTCCCCTCTTTGAGTTTGGAGCTGAATAGAACGTAGTACTTTCCGATGAGGTGATCTCCCTTTAGTCCACTTTGTTCGGGCGTTTCTCCATTACCCCAAAGCTTCCATGCAAGCATGGATTTACAGATGTGTATTCCTCTGTCGTTTACAATATTGGTCTTCACTACACGGTTTCCGTTTGCCGAAAGAATCTTGCAGAGGCTGTAGCCCAAAAGATTGTTTCTAACGTGTCCGAGGTGAAGAGGCTTATTGGTATTCGGAGAAGAGTACTCGACCATAACCAATGGAGAATCTTCCGTCTCCATCTTGTGTCCATAGTGATCTGAGGAGGAGATATGATTGGTCTCTTCGATAAAAGCGTCATCCGTTAGTGAAAGGTTTAGGAAGCCTTTCACGACATTGTACTCCTTCACTATGTTGCTCTCTTTGATAAGAGTTTCCGCTATCTCTTGGGCCAGTTGTTCCGGATTTTTGCCTCGAGCATATTTCAAATATGGGAAGACAACCAAAGTATAGTCTCCTTCAAACTCTTTTTTTGTTCTTGAAATTTGTGCTGCCGGCACATCATTTCCATATAGCTTTTGAAGGATCTCTCCAATCGTATTGGTCAGTTGGTCTTGTATATACATCGTTGTGTCTGATTAGTAATAGTCTAATATCTTTTGTCTTTGAATCTTTATCGCTATTATTATCCGACAAATATACGGATTTTTGGATGTTTTGAATGAATTGAAGAGTTTCTTTTTTTAGAAAAAATCTATGTTTGCAAGACTCCTTTAAGAGGTTTGAAGAAGAGGTTCGGGAGCTTTTATATAAAAGAGAATGCCCGATTTTCCCTTCAGAGAAGTGCCTCTTTTTTGCCCTTTCGACTCCTCTGTTTTTAGTATGTCTTTGTAATGCGTTTTTAATCAATGTGATAGCGAAAATCTCGAATTTGGAAAAAATTTTTTCTCAGTCCGTTTTATGGGCTGTTTTCGAGTTAATTAGTGTGAATTTTAGCGCCTATTGATGTGAATATATGTTGTCTTGAAAAATCTCTCAAATTGGTCGTTTTTGAGAGGTGAATTTGTAACTGTTTAATAGTCAGTGCTATGATTGAAAAAACTTAACCCGTTAATTGAATCCGGTAAACGGGTTAAATGAAATGGGTAA
>JAUMWS010000079.1 GCA_030529525.1 Porphyromonas sp.
CAATTAACGCGAAAAGAGCCCATCAAACGGACTGAGAAAATTTTTTCTCCGAATTTGAGATATTGACATATCCCTCTGATGACAAACAGGTTACCCTAAAACGACATCGTCCGATCCGCCCAAAATCTCCACAAAACCACCTCCTCCCAAACCGATACCCTCAATCCGTTTTTATATAAAAATACCGACATGCCCACTAAACAGGCATGCCGGTATTCGGATTTATCTTGGTCTTAAGAGTATGCTATAAACTCCGTTCCATGTGTATGGATATTCGACAAAGATTATACCCGTACGATCTTAAGCTTTGGATTGCATCTGTAAAAAGCCTGCTTACCTATGTTCCTGACAGACTTAGGGATATAGACCGTCTGCAAATTGGGACACGCTTCTATGGCATAGTCTTCTATCACGTCCGTACCCTCTCCAAAACGCAACTCTTGCAACCCTTCGTGTCCATAAATAATATTCTTACCTACGGTCTTAATGGGTTTAAGCGTAAGACTTTTGAGCTGAGCCGGAATAAGAATAGGAATTTCGGTATTGCCTGCTTTCTCATAAATGGCTCCTTTATACTCTTCAAGATAAGCGTTTGCAGGGTCTATGAATATTTTCTCTATGTTTTTCCCGGATTCGATAAGGTGACGCCTTCCCGGCACTCCCAGCATCTTGATATTGGCTCCAAGATAAACTTCCGTAACCGACTTCGGAAGAGACTTTGGATTGAAGTTACCGATCTGAAATCCTGCTACGCTATAAGGGACAATCAGTTTAGTATCGGTAAAGATTTCAAGAACGGTTTCGGCCGTCAATTCTCTATTCTGGTAAGTGTATGTGATCTTATCATCTTTCCAGAGAGGAAAGTCAAGACGTTCGGGCAGAAGGAAATCGTATTTTTTCGAATCGTTGGCATCGTAGAAGATACCATTGGTTGCATCCGAAACGAACCATTTTCCGTCGAGAAGAACATAGTTCCAAGCGTGTCCTCCGGGATCGCCAAGTGTGTTGAACCGTGCCAATCCGTTAGTTACGGGAGCTGTAATACCTTGAGTATAACACATAACTTTCAGAAGATTGGAATAGCCTTGGCAAATGGCTTCTTGGTACTTGAATGTGGTATAAGCACTGTTGTAGTCGGGGATATTCGGCTTGAAAACGTGTCCGTACTTCACATTTTTGCGTATCCATCCGAATAGCGCATCATGCTTTTCTCTCTGAGTTTTGGCCTTTTTCTCCCGTATCAGCTCATCGGAGATGTTTTTGATTTCCTTGAGTTGAGTTTCAGAAATTTTTGTTTCTCCCAATGGCAAAACCTTGTCAAAGTTTATACTTGTGAGAATAGCGAATACACGCTCGGCAGGATAACCTTTCAGTTCGCGAGAGTTATCGGCTTTTGGGAAAAGATCTGTGGGTTTACTCGGCGGATTATTATCCTCCGGCTTAGGCTCTTCTTTCTTCGGAATATCTTTATTCTCCGACTTGATCGGCTCTTTTTGGCAGGCCGTCAAAAGGAACAATCCCAAGAAGAGGGGAAAAAGTATCTGCCTTTTATGCATACAAAGGAGTTTTAGGTATTATCAAATCCCCGCTAAAAATCTGATTATTAAGAGACAAATCCACTTAAAGAAAGATTTATCTTATCTCGAAAATCTATCAGGAACATATCGGGGACGAAAATAGGAAATCTAAAGAAACCATACAAATTTTTACCGGTCTTGATTTCAATGCCATCGGGACAACACTCCTTCCGGCGCGAAACGGTAAAAGCCCCTATTCCCTATATGTTTTTTTCATATCTTTGGCAATTATTGCCAAAATTCTTCTCCTTATCGGAGTTGGTTTTAATCAATACTATGACAATATTTTTCATTGATCTTAGGATCTAAATCATCTATTTACATGAAACTACGATGTCTTTTTCAAGCAGTTCTCGGCAGGTTTTTTTCATCTCTTTGCCTGAGCCTGCTTCTTCTATCTTTAAGTATTCCCGCAACACTCGTAGCACAGGACAAAAATTGCAAGCAGCGGATAAGCGGCTATGTTTACGAGAAAGGCTCCCGGGAAATCGTCATTCGGGCTCGGATAAAAGAGCCTGTATTGAAGACAGGAACTCTAACCAACTCGTACGGTTTTTTCAGTCTCGAACTTCCGTGCAGCTCAAAAGAGATTGAGGTTTACTCCGCCGGCAGTCAGCCACAAACCATCCGTCTGACCGGGAAAGACACTCTGATAAATGTCTTTCTGTCTCCGGTAGAACTGGATGAAGTGGTGGTAGTCGGACGAAAAAACGATTCGGAACTGACGTCGTCCCGTATGGGGAGTATAGAAATTCCTCTCGAAATCATCCGTAGAGCTCCTGCGCTACTCGGCGAAGCCGATCCTCTGAAAACGATA
This sequence comes from Porphyromonas sp., assembly GCA_030529525.1. Taxonomy (GTDB): domain Bacteria; phylum Bacteroidota; class Bacteroidia; order Bacteroidales; family Porphyromonadaceae; genus Porphyromonas_A. The sequence continues at coordinate 2,395 of JAUMWS010000079.1, forward strand.
CAGATGCTTCCCGGCGTGCAAGCAGGGGTAGACGGAAGTGCCGGCATCTTTGTGCGTGGAGGCGGTCAGGATGAGAACCTTTTCTTGCTGGATGGAGTGCCTCTTTACAACGTCAATCACCTTTTCGGCTTTTTCTCTGTATTCACTCCGGAAGCCATAAAGAGAGTAGACTTGTATAAGGGAAGTTTTCCGTCCCGATTTGGCGGAAGACTTTCGAGTGTAGTGGATATCCGAACCAATGATGGCAACATGAGAAGCTATCACGGCACGGCAAGCATCGGGCTTATATCCTCCAAGTTTCACTTTGAAGGCCCTATAATTAAAGATAAGACCTCTATCCACGCTTCTTATCGACGCACTTATGCGGATATTTTGGCTCGTCCGTTCATGACCGAAACAGAGAAAGGCGGCTACTACTTCCAAGACTTTACTCTGAAACTTAACCATAGATTCGGCGACAGAGACCGTCTGTTTTTGAGTCTGTACGGCGGAGACGATAGCTTTTACAGCATCTTCTCAGAGACACAAAACAAGATCCAAATAAAGACAGAAGGCAAGATCTCGTGGGGGAATCTGGTATCTTCTTTGAGATGGAACCATATATTCTCCTCCCAACTCTTTTCCAATACGACCGTTGCCTACACCAGATACAAGCTCAATACCTCCAACAAGGAGAGCGAGTATGTGATAACAGACGGACGTCCTAAGCTACACGATGGGTACGACCTCCGTTTTACTTCGGGAATAGAGGATGTATCTGCCCGAATGGATATGGAGTATTATCCGGTTCATAATCATACCATCAAGTTTGGAGGGGCGTACGTTTACCATACGTTCAGACCTGAAGCCCTCTCTTTCAAGCCGACCAAAATAAATGAGCAGGAAGAGCAAGAGTTGTTGAAGGTTCTCAATCAAAGTCCGACACCAATCCGAGCGCACGACATCTCCCTATATGCAGAAGATGAGATGCGACTTCTTCCCTGGCTGGATGCCAACATCGGAATGCACTACTCTATCTTCGGAGTCAATAAAAAGCTCTACCACTCCATAGAGCCACGGGCTTCTTTGCGCATAGCTCCTACGGACATCTTTGATATCAAGCTTTCCTACACCAAGATGAGCCAGAATATCCATCTGCTAAGCTCGTTCGGATTGAGCATGCCTACGGATCTTTGGGTACCTGCAACGGATCGGATAAGTCCGATGAGTGCAGACCAATTTGCTTTAGGCGCATATTCCGATGTATTAGAAGGGTGGCGACTCTCGGCAGAAGGATATTACAAGACCATAAAAAATACGATAGAGTACAAGGATGGAGCTATGTTTATGGGATTTTCTTCGGGATGGCAAGAGAAAGTAGAGCAAGGAGAAGGTCGCTCTTACGGAGTTGAAGTGATGGCGCAAAAGACAGAAGGGAAACTATCGGGTTGGCTTAGCTATACTTATGCCAAGAGTGAAAGGAGATTCGGACCGAATGGTATCAATCAGGGAGTCTGGTTCCCAGTACAGTTCGATCGCCGACACAATGTCAATATAGTGGCTACCTATGCCCTATCAAAAGCACTTGATGTCACAGCAACATGGGAATATCGCTCAGGAGGAAGAGCAACAGTGGGAATAGGAATGACCGAATACATAACGAACCAATCAGGAGGATACTCCGGCAATTACTTCTCCAATCATTGGGATCCACACGGTAATCGGCTTACTCCGACTCCTTTAGTTACTTCGAGAAATAACTATCAGATGCCCTCCACACACCTGCTAAACCTCTCACTGAACTATCACGTGAAACATAAAAGAGGCAGTAGCATCTGGAACTTCTCGGTATACAACGTCTACAACAGACGCAACCCAACGTTCCTCGTACTACAAACAAACAGAGGAGGAATAGAGCCCCAAAAGGATGCTGTCCCTATGTTAAAGAGAATCTCTATTCTGCCTATTCTACCATCTATATCTTACACTTATAAATTCTAAAAGTCATGAGAAATACGCTTTACAATATAAAGAGAGTCAAAACCATAGGTATGGTTCTTCTTTCGGCACTGCTATTCAGCAGATGTGTAGATGATATTCCCATGGATATTTCAAGCTACAAAGAGGAGCTCATCGTGAATGCAATTTTTGAGACCTCTCTGAAAAGTCATTATATATATGTATCTCGCACCGGACTTTCGGCACCGGTTCCCGAAAAAGATGCCACGATCAAATTGTTTATAAACGGTGTGCAGGTCAAAGATCCGTCTCCACACACGATTCATAACACATTTCCAAGAGAAGTATTTCGTCCTTGCTTTTTGAGTACAGAGGAGGTAAAGCCGGGCGACAGACTCAGATTGGAGGTTACGACAAAGGATGGGAAACATCATGCCACAGCGGAAACCATTATCCCTGAAAGTGTCGGTATAGATAAAATAAAGTGGAACGACCCAAAAGAAGAGAGCCCTATTGGGACGTTGTACACAACCTTTACAGATCCGAAAGGAGAAGCAAATTTTTATCAGTTGCGTTTCGCAGAAGAAGGGATCTTTGAAGGCAAATCGTACAGAAGGATGTTGAATTTGGATCATAGCCAAGAACCGGTAATGAATGATGGGAATACCTCTTCCAGAGGAGAGAGTGAAGATTTTTCTTTAGGATCTCCGGATAACATCATGGGAGTATTCAATGACAAATGGATCAACGGCACATACACTCTCAAATCCGGAATAGGAGTAGGACAAATGAGGCCTGAGAAGAAATACTATGTGCTTCTCTCCTCCATTCCGGAAGGTTTCTACTTCTACCTTAGGGCTATAAATGCCTTGGAATGGGACGAGTTTATAGAAGGATTAAGTACACCTATCATGCTGCCCAGCAACGTTCAAGGAGGGAAAGGATATGTGGCAGGGATATCCACCGCTCGCATTCAGTTTTCAAAAAAATAATGCGTATCTTTGACACCTATATCATCTATCAAAAACATTAAAAGCAATAGAACGAATGAAAGGACGTGTACTCATTATAGGCGCAGGCGGTGTAGGCACCGTTGTCGCCAAGAAAGTGGCGATGAATAGCGATATCTTTACAGATATTATGCTCGCCAGCCGTACAAAATCAAAGTGCGACGCCATTGCTGCGAACATTAAGGAGGCAAAGATTAAGACCGCTCAAGTAGATGCGGATAGTGTAGAGGAGTTGGTAAAACTGTTTCGGGAGTTTCAACCGGAGCTGGTCATCAACGTGGCACTACCCTATCAGGATCTCACCATTATGGATGCATGTCTCGAGTGTGGAGTGAACTATCTGGACACTGCAAACTACGAACCTATCGACGAAGCGAAGTTCGAGTATCACTGGCAATGGGCTTACAAAGAGAGATTTGAGCAAGCAGGCCTTACGGCAATACTTGGTTGCGGTTTCGATCCAGGTGTTACCGGCGTATTCACAGCCTATGCCGCCAAGCATCATTTCGATGAAATCCACTACCTTGACATTGTAGACTGCAATGCCGGAGACCATAAACGCCCATTTGCAACGAACTTCAATCCGGAAATCAACATCCGTGAAATCACGCAAAAGGGTAAATACTGGGAAAACGGAAAGTGGGTAGAGACCAAACCTCAAGAGATCCACCAACCGATTACCTATCCTGAAGTGGGACCAAGAGAGTCTTACCTGCTGTACCATGAAGAGTTGGAGTCTCTCACCAAGAACTTCCCAACCATCAAGCGAGCACGTTTCTGGATGACTTTTGGTCAGGAGTATCTTACTCACCTTAGGGTTATCCAAAACATCGGAATGGCAAGCATCGAACCTATCATGTACGAAGGACGTGAGATTGTTCCCATCCAATTCCTCAAGGCAGTACTTCCCGATCCTAAAGAGTTGGGCGAAAACTACACAGGACAAACCTCTATCGGTTGCCGTATAAGAGGTATCAAGGATGGCAAGGAACGTACTTACTATGTGTACAACAACTGTAGCCACGAAGCGGCATATAAGGAAACCGGAGCACAAGGAGTAAGCTACACAACAGGAGTACCCGCAATGATCGGAGCGATGATGTTCTTCAAGGGCATCTGGCGTAAACCGGGTGTGTACAATGTTGAAGAGTTCGATCCGGATCCTTTCATGGAAGAGCTTAATAAGCAGGGCTTGCCATGGCATGAACAATTTGATATCGACTTGGAACTATGATAGCTATCGGAGATAAAATACCCGAAGTTCTCGGATTGGATCAAGACGGGAAAGAGATCAAGGCTGCCGACCTATTGGGGCAGCCTTGCCTTCTATACTTCTACCCCAAAGACAATACTTCGGGTTGTACAGCACAGGCATGCAGCCTCAGAGACGGTATCGAAGATTTGAAAGGTCTTGGTATCCGTGTTATCGGCATCAGCAAAGACTCTGCGAAGAGCCACAAATCTTTCATAGAGAAATACGATCTGCCTTTCACTCTGATAGCGGACACGGAACATGTTTTACAGGAGCAGTTCGGTGTCTGGGTAGAGAAAAGCATGTACGGCAGAAAGTATATGGGTACACAACGCACCTCTTTCATCGTGGATGCGGAGGGAAGAGTCTCGCATATCATCTCCGGTAAGGAGGTCCGCACTAAAGATCATGCGGAGCAGGTATTAGAGCTTCTCAAAAACAATTAATACTCAAAACAGCAAAAAATAATATGGCAAAAAAGAGCGATATCAACGAAACGACAGAAGCAGGGCAGAAATTAGACGAAAAAGCTACCCTTGAAGCCAACAAGAGAAAAGCGTTGCTCTCCGCCATGGAGAAGATCCAAAAGGACTTCGGCAAGGGCGCCATCATGAATATGGCAGAGGATGTAGTGGACGATGTAGAGGCTATCCCTTCGGGATCTCTCACTCTCGACTTGGCTCTTGGTATTGGTGGTTATCCTCGTGGACGGATAGTGGAGATTTATGGTCCGGAGTCTTCCGGTAAGACGACCCTGGCTATCTATGCCATAGCAGAGGCTCAGAAGCAGGGCGGACTGGCGGCCATCATCGACGCCGAACACGCTTTCGACAGATTTTATGCCGAAAAGTTGGGAGTGGATATCAATAACCTTTGGATCTCTCAGCCGGATAACGGCGAGCAGGCACTACAAATCGCAGAGCAGCTCATCCGCTCTTCTGCCGTGGACATTGTGGTGATAGACTCCGTTGCTGCTCTTACACCAAAAGCCGAGATAGATGGAGCGATGGGAGATGCCAAGATGGGTCTTCATGCAAGACTCATGTCTCAAGCACTCAGAAAGCTTACGGGAGCTATCTCTAAAAGCCGTACCTGCTGTATTTTCATCAATCAGCTGAGAGACAAGATCGGTGTAGTCTATGGCCCAAGCGAGACTACCACAGGTGGTAATGCTTTGAAATACTACGCTTCCGTACGTCTGGAAATACGCAAGGGCACGCCTTACAAAGACGGAGAAGAGGTTTACGGCTATCCGCTGAAAGTGAAAGTGGCAAAAAACAAAGTAGCACCGCCGTTCCGTAAGGCAGAGTTCGATGTTATCTTCGGAGAGGGAATAGACCGCGTAGGAGAGCTTATAGACCTTGGCGTTGAACACAATATCATTGCCAAAGCAGGCTCTTGGTTCAAGTACGACGGTACGAATATCGGACAAGGCAGAGATGCAACAAAAGAAACATTAAAAAATGATCCGGATCTAAGGGAAACAATCGAAAATGCAGTATTAGAGGCCATAAATAGCGGCAGAAAATAAAGATTGCCTCATTTTGACAGACAAAACGGAAAGGTTTTAGAGAAAGAATGATTTTTTATATGATGAACGACATATATGCTAAATTGCTTCAGTAGGTAAAATGGACGAAATTTGCATTAGAAAGTAGAACCTAATCAATCTTTCTTACCTCATATCTAAATCTTTTGTGGAACATACGACAATAGTTGAACGTAGACTGTGCGAGAGCATGGTCTACGTTATTTTTTTAGGCTTTTAGGGAAACAGCTGTTGAAGGTGTGCTTCAAGGGCACGGAAAGATCTTATGCTTTCTTCCTCCTATTCAATATTCTCTCAAATAACGGAACACCTACGGCTATTACGAGAGAGATGATAACATAAGAGAGAACAGTGTCTTTGTTCCATGTAGAAATGACGTAAAAGCTGAGCATAACAGAGTAAAAGAAAGGTATCCTATACAGCAGATGACTCTTTTGCAGCTTCTTCATCTCTTTGCTCATCGTACCCGCCTCCTCTTTCTTAGACTGCTTTTTTATCAGATACTCAATAAGAGCAGCAATAACCCTCACGGCCAAAAGAACCCCCATACAGATGTAATGACTTTTTCTATCCGGAAAAAGAAAAAGGCATGCCGTAAAAGAGATAGCATAGAATAGTGGATAAGATGCTGCCCGGAGCAGATTTCGATGATTTGTTTTCATATTCATTCTTTTTTTCGAGTTGCAAAGCTACCCATTTTCTCTTCAAGAGAAAAAAAGAAGAAAAGGGAAAAGTGCCGTTCAGACCGAAATTTTTATATAAAAACGAACTCCCAAAAATTCCCTTCCAAAAGCCCTTCTAAAACGTTTTTCGCAAAGCAGAGAAAAGAGGAAAATCTACAATCTTCTACATATCAACAGATTATAAAACAGGCGAAATTCGGAGAAAATTTTTTCTTCGTCCATTTGACAGACCCTTTTTGCGTTAATTCGTGTGAATTTTAACGCCAATCTCTGTGAATAAATTTTAATTCAATTTTCTCCCTAAAAACGAAGAAAAAGAAGACAAAACACACAAGTCTCTAATTATCAACACCATAAAAAGAAAAAGTTTAACACGTTAATTGAATTGGGTAAACGGGTTAAATGA
>JAUMWS010000004.1 GCA_030529525.1 Porphyromonas sp.
CCACAAAATGAATACCCTTTTCACTAAGACGAGAGCGGTTGCTTCCCTTTCTGACAGCCGCCCAAACTTCATACCCACGCCGAATGGCTTCGTCTACCAGATAGCCTCCGATAAATCCGGTTGCTCCTGTAATAAGAACTCTTTTCCTGCTCATATCATAAAACAAAAGTCCGCACGCCACCGGAAAGACCCAAGCACGTGCGGACTCGTATGTTATTTCAGGTCCATAAGACTCTGTTAGAAGAGATTAGTCTATGTTATCAAGCTCTCCTTTAACGTATTGCTCCATAGCTGCAACACTCATTCCCATGGAGGAGAATCCGCCATCGTGGAAGAGGTTTTGCATGGTTACTTTCTTGCTCAAATCGGAGAACATCAGTACGCAATAGTCTGCACACTCATCTGCATTCGCATTGCCAAGAGGAGAAAGCTTCTCTGCAAAGTGGCGGAGATTGTACATACCGTCCACACCACTACCTGCTGTGGTAACGGTTGGAGATTGCGAGATGGTGTTTACACGTACTCCCTTATCTCTTCCATAGATATGACCGAAGCTTCTGGTAATGCTTTCCAACAAACTTTTGGCATCTGCCATGTCGTTATAACCACAGAAAGTACGCTGTGCAGCAACGTAAGTGAGAGCAAGGATACTTCCTCCTTCGGCTACTGCATCCATCTTTTTTGCCACCTGCATCATCTTGTGGAAAGAGATAGCCGAGATGTCCAAAGTCTTTTCAAGGAAGCCGTAGTCGAGATCATCGTATTCACGTTTCTTACGAACGTTCGGACTCATTCCGATAGAGTGAAGCACAAAATCAATCTTTCCGCCCAACGCTTCCATACTTTCCTCAAAAACTTTTTGCAGATCCTCTATGGAGGTTGCATCTGCAGGGATCACTTTGGCTCCTGTCTCCTCTGCCAACGCATTGAGTTCGCCTAAACGAAGAGCCATTGGAGTGTTTGTCAGCGTGATGGTTGCACCTTCCTGTACTACTCTCTGTGCTACTTTCCATGCTATAGATTGTTCGTTGAGAGCACCGAAGATGATACCTCTCTTACCTTTTAATAGTCCGTATGCCATGATAATTCTGTTTTTTATTTTGATGTTAAGAATAGACAAAGATACTAATATCCCCTAATATTACACACAATAGGAGGATAAGTGCAATATTGTACCTATCCTCCTACCATTTTTTCCTCCTAAAAGGGAGGTTATATAGTGTATAGCTTATTCGTGATCAAGCAAAATCTCCAACAATTGGACCGCTGCCTTGGCTACGGAAGTACCAGGACCAAAGATAGCAGCCACACCTGCTTTGTAAAGGAAGTCGTAATCTTGCGCAGGGATAACACCTCCGGCTATCACGATGATATCTTCACGACCAAGCTTTTTAAGCTCTTCGATAACCTGAGGAACAAGTGTCTTGTGTCCCGCAGCCAAGGAAGATACACCCATGATATGTACGTCGTTTTCCACCGCTTGACGTGCAGCTTCTGCCGGAGTCTGGAACAATGGTCCCATATCCACGTCAAAACCGCAGTCTGCATACCCTGTAGCTACAACTTTAGCCCCACGGTCGTGACCGTCTTGCCCCATCTTCGCTATCATGATACGAGGTTGACGTCCTTCTTTCTTAGCAAACTCTTCTGCAAGCTGACACGCTTTTACAAAGTCCGCATCCTTATTCGTTTCTGCTGAGTACACGCCTGAAATAGTTCTAATAATTGCTTTATATCTTCCCACTTCGCACTCACACGCATCGGAGATCTCCCCTAACGTAGCACGTACAGAGGCTGCTTTCACGGCAAGATCAAGGAGATTACCCTCTTTGGTCTTGACACAATGAGTGATTGCAGCAAGTGCTTTTTGCACCTCTTCCTCGTTACGTTTCTCTTTGAGTTGAGCTATGCGTTCGATTTGTTGAGTACGCACCGCTGTGTTATCTACCTCAAGGATCTCGATAGGGTCTTCTTTTTCAAGCCTGTACTTGTTCACGCCGACAATTACTTGGTTATTGCTGTCGATGCGAGCCTGAGTACGTGCTGCAGCTTCTTCGATACGCAGTTTAGGCAAACCGGTTTCTATCGCTTTCGCCATACCTCCCATCTGTTCGATTTCCTGGATATGCGCCCAAGCTTTATGCACCAATTCGTTCGTCAGACTCTCTACATAGTAAGAACCTGCCCATGGATCTATCTCCTTGCATATCATTGTCTCCTCTTGGATATAAATCTGCGTGTTACGAGCGATACGGGCTGAGAAGTCTGTCGGAAGCGCGATAGCTTCATCGAGTGCATTCGTATGGAGAGACTGCGTATGCCCTAAAGCCGCCGCCATTGCCTCTATACAAGTACGACCCACATTATTGAATGGGTCTTGCTCTGTAAGTGACCATCCGGACGTTTGAGAGTGAGTACGCAAAGCAAGAGACTTAGGATTCTTAGCGCCGAAGTCGTTCAAGATTTTAGCCCAAAGCATACGTCCTGCTCTCATCTTGGCTATCTCCATAAAGTGATTCATACCTATCGCCCAGAAGAAAGAGAGACGAGGAGCAAACTTATCCACATCTATACCGGCATTGATACCTGCACGCAGATATTCCATACCGTCGGACAGAGTGTAAGCTAACTCGATATCCGCCGTAGCTCCGGCCTCTTGCATGTGATAACCGGAGATGGATATAGAGTTGAACTTAGGCATATTTTGCGAAGTGTATTCGAATATATCCGCAATGATACGCATAGAAAATTCCGGTGGATAGATATATGTATTACGCACCATGAACTCCTTCAAGATGTCGTTCTGTATCGTTCCCGCCATCTCTTCGAGCAGTGCTCCCTGTTCGAGTCCGGCATTGATATAGAATGCCATTACCGGAAGTACGGCTCCGTTCATCGTCATCGAAACAGACATCTTATTCAAAGGAATACCATCGAAAAGCACCTTCATATCCTCGAGCGAACAGATAGAAACGCCGGCTTTTCCCACGTCTCCCACTACACGCTCATGGGTTGCATCGTAACCGCGGTGAGTAGCAAGGTCAAACGCTACAGAGAGACCTTTCTGACCCGAAGCGAGGTTACGGCGATAAAATGCATTGGACTCCTCTGCAGTGGAAAAACCTGCATACTGACGGATAGTCCAAGGTCTCATGGCGTACATACCGCTATATGGTCCACGGAGATAAGGAGGAAGTCCCGAAGCATACGATAGATGCTCCATACCCTCAAGGTCTTCTTTCGTGTAGACAGACTTTACATGGATATGTTCCGGAGTCTCCCAATCTGCGGTGATATTATTTGTCTTAACATAGTCGGCAATGGAAGATGTACCCCATTGACCTTCATTTATATTGATATTTCTATAATTTGGTTTCATATCTAATATTCTAAAGTTGTGTTTGGGGTCTGTTATTTCTTTTCCTCTATACCGAGTAGTTTATGGAATCCTTGGAGAGTTTCCAACACGTTTACCCGAACGTGGATGAAGTGTTCGATACCTTTCTCTTTCAACTCATCCATACAAGCCGGAGCACCGGCCACCACAAAAGGCACTCTGCCTGCGATAGCCTCATGGGCTTGCGGTGCAAACTCCGCATACTCGTCATCGCTGGAGCAGAGCACTATCACATCTGCCTTTGCAGCCATAGCGGCATCCACACCTTCCTGAACGGTACTGAAGCCCAAGTTATCCTTCACTTCATAACCTGCAACAGCAAAGAAGTTGCTGGAGAACTGGCTTCTTGCAAGTCTCATGGCAAGGTTACCGATTGTGAGCATGAATACCAATGGACGCTTCGGAGCCTCTTCCGTAGCCAATCGGAGTGCTTCAAAGTCCGAACCTCCACGACGATAATCCAACGCCGGAATACTTGCATGCTTTTCGCATCCGCAAGCCACGGCATCCGGCTTAGTGATCTTCTCTTTCGCCTTTTCGGAGAAGTTCGGGAAGATATTTGTACCCAATAAGCTCTCTTTCCGAGTAGCCACATCTTTATGACGCTTTTGGTTGCTTTCGTTTACTGCAGTCTGCACAGCTCCTTCATTGGCTGCTTTGGCAAATCCGCCCAACTCTTCTTCCACATGAAGGAACAACTTCCAAGCCTGTTCCGCAATGGCAGTGGTCAGATGCTCTATATAGTACGAACCCGCACCCGGATCCACCACTCTGTCGAAGTGGCACTCTTCTTTGAGAAGAAGCTGCTGATTGCGTGCGATACGTTCGCTAAACTCATCGCTCTCCTTATATACGATATCGAATGGCAACACTGTAAGGGAGTGTACTCCGGCAAGTGTTGCAGACATCGCTTCGGTTTGAGTACGCAACATATTCACATACGCATCGTAGATGGACATGTTCCACGAAGATGTCTCGGCATGTACAATCGCTTTGGCTGCATCGCCTTTACAATCCTCTCCGTGCGCTCCGACAATCTCAGCCCAAAGCCAACGAAGTGCGCGGAACTTGGCAAGCTCCATAAAGTAGTTTGTTCCCACGCCCATATCGAAGCGGATACGTGGAGCAATCTCTACGGCAGAGCCACCGCCTTCAGCCACTAAAGTGTCCAAGATGGTCGCTGCTGCGCTCAAGGCGAAACCCAGTTCCTGATAAACGAAAGCCCCTGCATTGGAAAGGGAGATACCCGTAACATCCAATACCGTAAACTTCTTAAGCTCATAAGCAGAGCAGAGCAGCTCCTTACCTACACGGATCCACTCATCGGTTACGACACCTTTGCTGAGCTGCTTTTTGAAGACATCGAAATGGAAAGAGCCGGGACAAGCGGCAAGGTTTACACCCTTCTCACGATAGATTTCCACGATCAACTTCGCCACGGCCACTATACGTGTCCGACAGCTAAGGTAGTTGAGCTCGACCGTCTCTACATCTATCCCTTCCAAGAGAGTGGTAAGACTCTGTTTGTTTGCCGCCTCTTTGCTGATCTTCAATCCGAAAGAGGTGATGCCCTTGCCCATAAGATCTCTCATCTTTGCATTGGCTTCCGAGGCATCGGTAACATTGAGATCCTGACGTACATACCAAGAGTTGTTCACCTTCGTACCTCTCACGTAGGGGAACTCTCCCGGCAAAGAATCCGTCGTCTTAAGATCGGCTATATCCTCTGCCCGATAAAAAGGATTGACATTGAAGCCTTCATTCGTTCTCCAAACGAGCTTCTTATCAAAAGGAGCTCCTTTAAGATCGGCCTCAATCTTCTGCATCCACTCCTGAGTAGAGATCTCAGGGAATTGTGAAAACAGCTTTTCTTTAGTCTGATTCATAATCGTTTCTTATTTGTTCTACTTCTGTTTTTTATTTGTCACCAACAAATACGTAAAATAATCGCTATTCCGCCTACAAAGTAAGCAAAATAACTTGGAAAAGAGCACCTTTCCCCGTTTCTATTTAATATCGAATAGCACATATCTTACGACATATTTATCTCTCCTTCTGTCCCATGCGAAAAACCTTGTCGCCACAATATCACGATGGTTTCTCTGTTTTTCTCTTTTCTCTTGAGCCGGAACAACAACATAGGGTACAAATATACTAAAAGAGATTGTTGCATGATAACATTTTGCGCTCAATATCCTATTTTATCATCTGCCGCTACACAGACTTTCGGACAAATCGGAAAAGAAAAAAGGACTCAACCTTTCTACAAAATCGTCTAAAGCCGTACAAAAACTGCGCTAAACCCATCAACTTCTTCTGTTCAAGGCTTGAGGCTTGGAAATCGCTCCCCGACCTCCACCAATCCGATCTTGATTTCTAAAAAGCAGGCCTTGACTTGCAACTTTTAACCCGTTCGGCAAAACCTGTGAACCCGATAAAAGAGAGTTCCATACCTGTTCACGGCACGACTTTCATCGCACGAAAAGAAGAGCAAAAACATCAAACTCAATCCGTCATACACGATGTCTGTTTTTTCATTAACTTCACGCATAGACGGAGACTTCGTTTCCGGGCAAACAGAATAACAACCGGTAAAAAGCATCACAATGAGCAACAAAAAAGCTAAAATCGCATTTTTCACCCTGTTTGGATTTATCCTGCCGTTGGGAGCATTGTGGGTTCCCTTTTTGGTCAAGACAGAAGACCATAGCGATAGGAAATTTCGTATGAGGCTGGTAAGTGTGGAGGTAATCGTGGCAATAGTCGCCTTTACTCTCAGCACATCGGCATGGCTCAAACAAATAGAAAACATCATGAATGGAGTCGAAGAGATCGACACCTCATCCATCTCTGTGATGTTACTCTATCCATTTCTTGTACTCTGCATCGGTTTAGGTGTGGGCTTTTACCAGCTGTACAAAAAGCAGACTCCGAATTTCTCATAGATTATCACAACGCAGACAAAGCCGAGCAACTATACCAAAACTAAAAGCAGACAACGGCCGACAGGTTGTCCGGTCTGCTTCCACTCTCACAAGAAACGCATTTCTCCCACTGTTTTCGGCAATACATCAAACTAAACACGCCCAAGGAACTAACCTCCGGGCGTGTTTTCATATATGTTGGATTCAGAAAAAAGAAAGGGGCAATAGCTTGTCGCCATTGCCCCGGGGGGTTGGTTGGATCGCTCCGACCCTACCAATTCATCATTATGAAAGAGTTGTTTTGTTTTCGGATCAATATCTTGTATTGTAGCTTTTTAGGATGAAGATTAGAACGCAATCTTATTCCAAGGGCTCTCAGGCTTGTTGCAAAGTTCTGTTGCATATAGGCGGATCAAAGAGCTGTCGGCATTTATCCCTCCCCATAGGTATCGACCTACGACATAACTTTCAGCCAAAGACTTCCAAGAGTCAAGTTTTTCATGAGCAAGTCTATCTGCTTCTTGCAGGTAATTCCAAGCCGTCTCCTCATCAATATATCCGGCATCGTAGCAAGCACGAGCGATAAACGACATCCGTCCGATATCCCAACCGTTCACACCAATTCGTTCCAAATCTTCGATGCTCGTGATGGTTCCTTCTTTTTTCATGGCCTCTATGGATCCTGACAGATTATTAAAGAAATGCACGGCACGCCCTATTTCTTCCTCTTCCTCGAAATGAGCGAGAATAACATCTCCTTTCGCCTTATCATCGGATTGCTTCATTGCTTCCAAGATATGAGGGAAGAAGTAACGATGCCCCTTATCTCTTAGGTTGTCGAGTGTTTCCAAGGCATCTTCGGTACTTTGAATATCCCACCATTCGTCAAGGATCATACTGCGTTGCTTACTGTCGATATGCAGTTTAAGAGTGTCGAGCCGCGCATTCTGTTGCGAAGAGAAGATAGCTCCAAGCAGTATCTGACGCTGCTTTTCGGTGCTTAGCGGATTATTGGAAGTTACATTGAATTTTCCCGTAATGGCTCGGAATAAATTAGCAAACATTCGTCGCCTGCTCACGAAGAAATAACCTACAAATATGATTCCGATCAGGATTAAGACATACGTTGTGTAGTCCGGAGATGTTTGAGTTTCTGTTGGAAGAGTTTCACTCATTCCGGTCGGAATGGTATCGCTCTGAGCGAATGCTTGAAGAGATAAGAATAAAGCTTTCATTTGACTGGATTCTAAAATTAGTTTATACCATATATTGTTAAACTATTCATGAGCATAATTCCGAATAGTAAAACCATTTGATCCAAATTTAAGAAAAAGATTTCTTTTGGGGAACAAAAGGGAGATGATAGCTATTCGCTACCGCCTCTCCGGGGCTGCAGTGGATTGCTCCAAACAACCAAGTTATTTCCCCTAAAGGGTTAACTTATGGTATGAAGGTGAGATTTTCTTTTCAAATGACAAACATAAGTACCTAAGACAAAACGATCTTCATGAATAAAATCGCTCCGAAGCAGAAGTTTCGGAGCGTTTTTTGTGAACAAAATCGTGTTCAAAATTCTTTTTATACCTACTCGCGGTATAGTTTAGTGGAGATGGAGGGATTTGAACCCTCGTCCAAACACGGAACTAATTTGCTTTCTACACGTTTAGCTTCACTTTTATTGTCGGCCTCGGAAGTATGGATAAAGCTACCTCTTCCGTGCTTAGCCTCTAAAATGTCTCCCTTACAGCAAGGCGATGTAAAGGATAACCCCGATATACCGGCACTACCATGATCGGACCACTTCGGGATAAGAGTATCCGGGTAGTGTCTCGTCCCCGCACTTTGCAGGGATAAAGCGTTAACTTACTATACTTCGGTTACGCAGCAAGAGCGTAATTATTTGCGCCATTTAAAAGGTCTGAAGTCTGAGATTAAAGTGCCAGGCTACAATGCACTACGTGCTTACAAACCACCTCTACGCGCTGTCAAAACCAGTCATCCCCGTATTGGTCTATTTGTATGGTAGCGCAAAGGTAGTCATTTCCGTTCAAATGCCAAGTTCTGTTTTTGTTTCTCTATTCTATTGCAGATAGATACAAATGGAATATTTTTGCAAACGACATTTAATCTGTAAGAAAAAACTATGAGCTCATCACTATTCCGAAAAGTTTGTGGCGGTCTGCTACTTATTCTTTTCGTAACCGCCTTTTTCTCTGTGCATGCACAGACCGAACCTTCGACCCTGACCTTGACCATTTCGGGTGCTATCAAAGATAAAAAGAGCAGTAAAGGTATTCCTCACGCAACGCTGTACATCAAAGAGTTGCAAAGCGGTGTCATTGCAAATGAGAGCGGACTCTTCACGCTCCATTTAGTACCCGGCACGTATGGTCTTATCGTAAAATCTTTGGGCTATAAACCTCTGCACACTTCTCTAACAATAAACAGTGATGGAGAAAAGAACCTCGAATACCTTCTCGAACCGTCTGTGTACAATATAGACAACGTGGTGGTCAAGCGCAACAAACGGGCAGAAGATCCTGCCTATCCCATTATGCGCAAAGTGATGAGCAGGACTCCCATATATGAGAAAATAGTCAAGAGCTATGTCTCGCATGCCTATACCAAAGGCTCTATGAAGCTTAAAGACCTCCCTTTCTTCCTGAAGAATGTACAAGAAGAAGGAGTAGCGATGAAAGAGTATATCGGTAAGAGGTTTGTCTTAGAGGGCGAACTCGAGACCACCTACACCTCTCCGAACAGCTACAAATACCATACACTGGCAATGCGCTCCTCCATTCCTGAGAAGCTAAGCAAGTCCAGTGCAACAGCCGTACCCGTCATAAACTCCCTGATGAGCAATATATATGGAGCCAACATAGGCTTAGGAAACAACGGTTCTATACCAAGTCCCATCCGTCTCAATGGCTTGCGTCTCTACTCTTACAAGCTAAAAAGCGCAACTACAGAGGGTGACGAAACCATCTATCACATATCCTACGCCAGCAGGGAAGACGGAACCACAAAGGGAGAACTACACATCTCGGACAAAACATGGGCGCCCACGCATCTTACTGCCAATATGTCCCTGATGAATACAATGAAGCAAGCTCTCAACGTTACACTGAATCCCGTGCAGGATGGTCTCCTTCTGCCCACCTCTTATGCTTTGAACATGAGTATGAATATGCTGGGTATTGAAATGGATTTCAGCTCCTACTCTGCCACTTCTTACAAAAATGTGGTACTGGATAGCTCCATAGATAAGATTAAGGAGGCAAGAATCTCAGAAGAAGAGAAGAGTATGCCGGAAGAAGAGCTGTTTCAACCCATAAAGCGAAGCCGGAAGAGAAAAATAGAGAAAGAGATTACCGGCCTTGAACATAAGCTGGACACTCTTGGGCTGAACGTTACAGACAAATACCTCATACCCGAAATCAAGAGAACAATAAACGTATCATCCGACTCTCTTGCCCTGCAGAGAGACTCTATTTATTGGCAAAGTATCTCCACACAACCACTCTCCGCGGAAGAGAAAGAGAGCTATGCGAAACAGGATTCACTGACCAAAGTCTTCGAGAAGAAGCGTGCATTGGCTCCCAAGAAAGAGGGTCAGCGCACCGGAACAGACCCTGTGGAACTTCTGCTCTTCGGGTACGACTATCTTTCGAAGAATAAAAAGTGGACGATGGGAATAAACGGACTCCTCGGCATGACCCTGAACAACTACCGGTACACAGATGGTCTCTGGCTGGGTCCATCCTTCTTGATCCGCTACAATAACCGCAGCAAAGAACGCCCTATACTGCTTGACATCAAGCCAAGCATATACTACACCACTCACCGGAAAGAGTTGTACTGGCGTGTGGAATCTTATCTCGAGTATGCCGGAATGCGTAGAGGATTGTTCACACTAAGGGCAGGACATCACAGCGACGATATTAGCGGGCAGAGGCTTGGACTATTCACCGATCTCAGCAACGGATTCTTCACTCTCTGGGATGGTCGTTACACCCATATGCTATACGATAGAAGCTACGTACACGTACAGAATAAGATAGACCTCTTTAATGGTGTAAAGCTTACCTTGGGAGCCGAACACAGAAGAAGCCAACAGCTTCCGGACAAGCGGATATGGGGCTTTACCCAACTGGGACAACGAAGCTTTGTCAACTTCATGAATGCCGAGACACACTACCCTTATCCCAACTATTACACCATGGAGAAGCACCGCTCCAACACGATAAACGTCTCACTCTCATTCAACACATCGCCCTACTATAGAGTGATAAACGGGAGAAAAGAGGTGCTGAACGAGATCAACATGGAAAAAATCATCTCCAACATCTTCGAAGTAAGCCAAAATGAAAATGGTAAAGGGCGTGTTATCTCGATTTCTACAGACGGTGGCAGCACTCCTGTTTCGAGTAGTTGGACTGCAAGAAATCCACTCTTCTTCTCCTTGAAATACAAGCAAGCCATTGCCTCTCCGGGCAGCAACGATAGCGACTACAGCCTTATCTCCGGACATCTGAAAGGATTGTATCACATCACACACAATTACCCTATAATTTACGAGGCAGAGCTGGGATACTATCCGCACCAAACACGGATGTATGCAGATGATAGAAACTATCTCAAGTACGAAAATACCTCATTCGTATCTCCTCGGGATTTCATTTTCCACACGATGCCTCCATACACCTACACCGGCAAGCTGTATGGTAAAGGTCAGATCACAGCCCCTCTACCTCGTATAGTCGGTTTTCTATTCGGAAAACGGAAATATCTGGTACAAGAGAAGTTGCAGTTGAAGTCTTATTGGGACAAAGCTCTGCCGCGAAAGCCATTTTTTGAAGCCGGCTACAATCTTTCTCTGTTAGGGGGATTCAGTGCCGGTGTATACTATGGAGGGTACAACTTCAAAGAACATCAGGGGGTGGCGATAAGATTTCTTTGGGACTTCTAAAAGAAGGCGATTTTGAGGGAGAACTTTTATATAAAAATGGATTTGGAGTTCTCCCTCAAAAGAGACCTTTCTGTCTGATCTGTTTTTTAGCCCACGCTCGAGCAAAAACAGACAACCACCTACAAATCAATCCGATATAAAATTTCTCAAATTTGCGCTCAACTCTCCCCTCGGTCGGTTTTATCGCCCGATTTTTAGTTAACAAACACAAAAATCGGAGGCGTTTTGCGTAAAAAATTGTCAAGTCTGTTTTTCACCTCAAATACAGCTGTTTTTAGCCCAAAATCACATAAAACACTAAGAGTCATTAGGTTAATTGTTTTTTCTAAACAGATTAATAGGTTTGATTAAACGTGTTTAGAGGAAACAGTAAACGTGTTCAATGAAATCAATGAACGTGTTCAAAAAAAATCTGAACACGTTTAAACAAAACAGAGAGCATATTCACTCTTTTTCGGCTCCGAATACGCAAATAAATGCTAACAGAAAGGGAGCGATTTAACAGTTCGTTCACCCCCTAAAAGCGAAAGGAAAAGAGAGAAAAAAGATGAAAAATCAGAAGCTGTTTTTCGGTATGAAATATATAAAAATGACCCTTCAAAATCTTCCATAAAAACCGAAAAACGGATACGAAAAACAGGGTTAAGAGGTCCCTTCTCTATTCAGAGGTCTCAATATAATTTTGTATCTTTGTATGCTATTAGACAAGCGTCTTCCGGCGAAAAGAAAGATTGAAACAATAATACATAGATCAGAGGATGAAGCATATCCGCAACTTTTGCATCATTGCACACATAGACCACGGAAAGAGTACACTGGCAGACCGCCTGCTGGAGTTTACCAACACGTTGGACAAGAGTAGTATCACCTCACAAGTTCTGGACAATATGGACTTGGAGAAAGAGCGTGGGATAACCATTAAAAGCCACGCCATACAGATGAACTACTCTCTCAACGGTACGGACTATACTCTAAATCTCATAGATACTCCGGGACACGTGGACTTCTCATACGAGGTTTCTCGTTCCATTGCAGCCTGTGAAGGCGCACTCCTGATCGTGGATGCGGCACAAGGCATTCAAGCCCAGACCATCTCCAATCTCTATATGGCTTTGGAGCATGATCTGGTCATCATCCCTGTTCTAAATAAGATAGACCTTCCAAGTGCACTTCCCGAAGAGGTTTCGGACGATATCGTTGCACTTCTCGGCTGCGACCGCTCGGAGATATTAAGAGCGAGCGGAAAGACGGGCGAAGGCATAGAGGATCTTCTCAAAGCGATAGTAGAGCGTGTGCCTGCACCTACGGGCAATCCTGATGGTCCGTTGCAATGCCTCATTTTCGATAGTGTATTCAACCCCTTTAGAGGTATCATCGCCTACTTTAAGGTCTGCAACGGAGTCATCCGCAAGGGAGATATGGTGAAGTTTATCGCCACCGGGAAAGAGTACGATGCCGATGAAGTGGGTATCTTGAAGTTGGATATGGTCCCACGACAAGAGATTCGCACCGGTGATGTTGGCTATATCATCTCCGGGATCAAAAGCTCTAAAGAGGTGAAGGTGGGAGATACCATCACTCACGTTAAAGGGGGTGCCCCGGAAGCCATTGCAGGTTTTGAGGAGGTAAAACCCATGGTCTTCGCAGGGGTTTATCCGATAGATGCCGAGGATTTTGAAAATCTACGCGCCTCTTTGGAGAAGCTTCAACTGAATGACGCATCGCTAACTTTCCAACCGGAAAGCTCGGCGGCTCTTGGTTTTGGATTCCGTTGCGGTTTCTTGGGACTACTACACATGGAGATCATTCAAGAGCGTCTCGACAGAGAGTATAACATGAGCGTTATTACGACAGTGCCTAACGTGTCGTACATTGTACACGATAAGAAAGGTAAAGTAACAGAGGTACACAACCCTTCAGGCTTACCCGACCCTGCTTTTATAGACTATATCGAAGAGCCTTATATCAGAGCATCGGTGATAACGGATGTGGCTTACATCGGGCCTATCATGACTCTCTGCCTCGGCAAACGGGGTATACTGGTACGCCAAGATTATATTTGGGGCAATCGTATAGAGATCATATTCGATATGCCTCTGGGCGAAATCGTGATAGACTTCTATGACAAACTCAAGAGCGTCTCTAAGGGGTACGCTTCATTCGACTATCATATCCATGACTATAGAGAATCCAAGCTGGTAAAGCTGGATATCCGTCTCAACGGAGAGCCGGTGGATGCTCTTTCGACACTGACTCATGCAAGCAACAGCGAGGCTTTCGGACGTCGTATGTGCGAGAAGCTGAAAGAACTTATCCCGAGACATCAGTTCGATATTGCCGTTCAAGCAGCCATAGGAGCCAAGATCATTGCTCGTGAGACCATTAAAGCGGTACGAAAAGATGTAACAGCCAAATGTTACGGTGGCGATATCTCTCGTAAGAGAAAGCTGTTGGAAAAACAGAAAGAGGGTAAGAAGCGCATGAAGCAGGTAGGGTCTGTGGAAGTGCCTCAAAAGGCATTCCTTGCCGTACTTAAGCTGGATAGCTGATCTCATCATTCCGATACAATCACAGAATACGAACAAATAAGATATGGACTCTTCCGCAACACAAACACAAGCATCCGGACACAGAGGTAGAAAGTCTCCTAATGTTCTCATGCCGGCAGCCATGAAACCGCCTCAGAATCTACAGGCGGAGCAGGTTGTATTGGGCGCTCTCCTATTGGAGAAAGATGCTTATACGGAAGTGGGAGAGCTACTCCGTCCCGAAAGTTTCTACGACCCGCAACACAGGGTAATCTTTGAAGCGATAAGGGATCTTATACTCGAACAGAAGCCGTCGGACGTTATCACCGTCATCCGAAAGCTGAGAGAAAAGAAACAACTCGAGGCTGCGGGCGGAGACTATTACGTCACACTTCTCAGTACACAGGTAACCAGCACAGCCCACTTGGAGACTCACGCAAGGATCATGCACGAGCATGCCATCCAGCGAGAGCTTATCGGATTCTCCAACGAGGTCATCAAGTATGCCTACGATGACAGTGTGGATGTCAAGGATACCATGCAGATGGCGGAGAGCCGACTGTTTGAGATCACCCAACAGAACGATAAAAATGAAGTGGTACCCGTAAGCTCCGTCTTACAGGAAGCCATGCGACAAATAGAGGCGGCATATATCAGGAAAGACGGTATCAGCGGTCTTAACTCCGGCTTTGCCGATATAGATGCTCTGACTTCGGGTTGGCAAAACTCCGACTTGGTGATCATCGCAGCCCGTCCGGCTATGGGTAAGACAGCTTTTGTCCTTTCCATGGCAAAGGCTATGGCTATGGATTTTAATATTCCGGTGGCCATATTCTCTCTGGAAATGAGTAAGGTTCAGCTTCTGAATCGTCTTATCGTAAATCATTGCGAGATCGAAAACGAAAAAATAAAACGTGGGGATCTCTCTACAGATGAGTGGAGAACACTGACGGAACGTGTGAGCGACCTCTACCAAGCCCCTCTCTATCTCGACGATACGGCAGGTCTTTCCGTCTTTGACTTGCGCTCGAAAGCGAGAAGACTTGTACGAGAGCACGATGTGAGAATGATCATCATCGACTATCTACAGCTTATGACCGCCAGCGGAATGAAGAGCAATGCCAACCGTGAGCAGGAAGTGAGTATGATTTCACGCTCTCTGAAGCATCTTGCAAAGGAGCTTAACATTCCTATCATCGCCCTTTCTCAGCTGAACCGGGGGGTGGAGTCTCGTACGGGAGAAGCTAAAAGACCGCAACTTTCGGATCTTCGGGAGTCGGGAGCGATAGAGCAAGATGCAGATATGGTCTGCTTTATCCACCGTCCGGAATACTACAAGATTTTTCAAAGTGAAGATGGACAGATAGATTATAGGGGTATGGCGGAGTTTATCATAGCTAAACACCGTAATGGTCCTACGGATATAGTGCTGTTGAGATTCAAGGGCGAGCTCTTGAAGTTTTGCAACGGACACGATCTGGATGTCCATCGAAACAGTACCCTGAGAACAGTACAAAGCAGTATAAGAAACTCTACAAAAGAGGAGGAAGACCTTCCTCCACATTAAAAAGAAAAGATCGGGTTATGAAGAGACTCTTTTACCTTGTTTACCTTACCCTTATAGCACTGCCATTATTTGCGATTGTAACCATCTTGTGTGCTATTTTTGCAGGAATCGGATCTGCGTTCATCAACGAGCGGATATTCAGTTACTATCCCGGTCGCATCTGGTCTCGTATAGCATTGGCTCTGTTTCTCTGCCCGATAGAGGTACGTGGAAAAGAGAATATCCCGAAAGGAAAGTCTACGATAGTGATATCAAATCACCAAAGTTCCCTCGATATTTACATGCTGTATGGCTATATGGGCATTCCGTTTAAGTGGGTGCTGAAAGGGGCTTTAAGAAAAGTTCCTTTCGTGGGATGGGCTTGCGAAAAGAGTGGATTCATTTTTGTAGACAACAGTAGCCCGAGAGCTGCAGCGCTTACAGTGAAGCAGGCAGAAGAAGCAATAAGAAACGGATACTCGATTTTCATATTCCCGGAAGGCTCTCGCACAGATAATGGAGAACTCCAACGCTTCAAAAGGGGTGCATTTAAAATAGCCCAAGATACGCAAGCCACCATTTTACCCGTAGCGATTAAAGGTGCGTATGAGTCTCTTCCCAAGAATGCTATATTTGTCAAACCTCGCAAACTTATATTAGAGATTGGTCTTCCTTTCGAGTCTTCCGTATTCGAGCAGTCGCCTCATGGACTTATAGAACTGACCCAACGTGGAGAAAATGAAGTTAGAACACTCATAGAGAAAAGTGTATGAACTCCAAGAAGAGATTCTATTATATCATTTGCAACCCTGCATCCGGAAAAAAACGAGATAAGGATGAGGTTCTTTCTTCTCTTGAAAAAGCTATTCGAGAGAAGAAAGGCAGGTGTGAATCTCACAAAACAAAGTATCGAGGACACGGAGCAGAGCTGTCTCAAGAAGCCCTCAAAAAGGGTGCAGACGTTATAATAGTCATAGGTGGAGATGGCACTGTAAACGAAGTGGCGAGGTCTCTTGTAGGTACAAGTGCTATTTTGGGAATAATCCCTATGGGAAGCGGAAATGGTCTGGCAAGGGAGTTGGGCATTCCTCAAAATCCGGAAGAAGCAATCTCTACTCTGATGGAACACAAGTGGCTATCCATGGATGCCTGTACAGTGAATGAAGAATACTTCTTCTGCACTTGCGGTGTAGGGTTCGATGCCGAAGTGTCTGCCCGATTTAGCGAACGCACTCAGCGAGGACCGGCAGGATATGTTCAAGAGGTAGTGGATACGTTTTTCAAGCATGAGCCACTCCGATGTGAAATAGATGTGGATGGGAAAAAGAGCAAAAACTCTCTCTTTCTACTGACTTGTGCCAATGCTTCCCAGTATGGGAATAACGCATATATCGCTCCACAGGCAGATATAACAGACGGAATTATTGATGTAACTATGATAGAGGAGTTCTCGTTGGTACATTCAGGTCAAATTGCGTATCAACTCTTCTCCAAAGGTTTGGACAAAAATCCGTATACAAAACAGCTTCGAGGAAAACGCATAGAAATAAAACTTCAAAGTCCGGTACACTTCCATGTGGATGGAGATCCGAAGCCAAAGACAGATCTTCTCCTGATAGAAATGAAACCGAAAGCTCTTAATATCATATACGGCCAGTACAAAGAGAAAGAGCAGACGATTCTGGATGTCTTCTTTGCCTATACCAACAGCTATCTGGAATGGAAAGATGGTATTCTTGAGGATGTAGTTACAACCATTAAAGGAATTGGCAAGAAGAAAAACGATAACGACGAAGAGGAGGATACAAAGGAGATAGAAGCATGAGCGTAACAGACCGCTTTCAGAAACAGACTCCGGAAATAGTGCTTAGAGAACAGTTTGGTCTCTCTGAGTTTAGACCTCTCCAGAGAGAAGCGATCGAAGCGGTTCTTGGAGGTCGGGATGTTTTTGTACTTCTGCCTACGGGTGGAGGCAAGAGTCTTTGCTTTCAAATACCGGCACTCATTCTTCCTAAATGCACAATAGTGGTCTCTCCACTTATCTCCCTGATGAGCGATCAGGTCAAAGCTATCTCGGATAAGTCTTCTGATCTTACAGCTGCTACCCTTAACAGTAGTATGAAAGAATCCGAACGGCGAGCGGTATTGGATCAACTCTATTTCGGAAAACTCAAACTTCTTTATCTTGCTCCGGAGACTCTTCTCAGTCCGCTCGGACTACAGCTGCTCCACGAAAAATATATCTCTCTGGTCGCCATAGATGAAGCTCATTGCATATCCCAATGGGGGCATGACTTCCGTCCCGAATATGGCAAACTCTCCGTCATTCGGCAGTATCTCCCACAAACACCGGTTATAGCGCTCACTGCAACTGCGGATGAAACTACGAGAAAAGATATCGTAGAGAAGTTAAGCCTACGTAATCCTGCCCTTTTAATTGGAGATTTTGACCGCCCCAACCTTACGCTTACTGTTCGGAGAGGCTATAAAAAAGAAGAAAAAATCCGAGCCATCCAACAGCACATAGAGGCACACGAAAGAGGATCAACCGGAATTATCTACTGCACAAAGCGGGACGATACAGAGGTTCTTGCAAGCAGACTCAATAAGATGGGTTTTCGGGCTATGCCCTATCACGCCGGTCTTCCTGCCCATTCCCGTGATTTGGTACACCAAATGTTTGTTGGAGATCAGATTGATGTCATCTGCGCTACAGTGGCTTTCGGTATGGGGATAGACAAGTCCAATGTAAGATGGGTCATTCATTATAATATGCCTCGAAATATAGAGAGTTATTACCAAGAGATAGGAAGGGCGGGAAGAGATGGGAAACCGGCATCAACCATACTCTTCTACTCTTACGCAGATATCTTTATTCTTGACAAACTGTTGGAAGAACGTGGACGTACTGAGCTGAATCAGCAGAAAATGGAATACATGAAACGCTTTTGTGAAAGCTCCATCTGTAGAAGACGCATACTTTTAAGCTACTTTGGGCAAGAAGCACATCATAATTGTGGTAACTGTGATGTCTGTCTTTCTCCTCAAACAGATCTGTTCGATGCTACGATAATTCTACAAAAAGCACTCAGCACAATCATTCGTGCAGGAGAGCGTATCAATATAGATACCACAGTGGAGATCCTTCGAGGCTCAAGAAAATACGAGATTCTTAACCGAGGATATCACCTTCTCTCTACTTATGGGATAGGATTGGACCTATCGTACAGAGAGTGGAAAGACTATATTTATCAAATGGTACAGCTTGGTCTTTTGCGTATAGATTACTCACAAGGCTATAGTCTGCAGGTAACTCCGGCAGGACGTATTGCGTTAAAAGGTGAGGAGAAAACGATGCTGCATCGGGTAGAAATACACTCTTTTGCCCCGACAAAAAATAGTCCAAACAGAAGCAAAGCAAGAAAATGAAGCGCATAGGACTACTTTCCGATACTCACTCCACTTGGGATGAAAGGTATAGAGAATACTTTTCCAGTTGCGATGAAATATGGCACGCAGGAGATATAGGAGATATTGAGGTTACCGACAAACTCTCAGAGATAGCGCCATTGAGAGCTGTTTTAGGTAATATTGATGGAGGGAAATTAAAAGGGGAGTTTCCTCTTGTTCAGGAATTCACATTAGAAGGTGTTCCAGTTTTTATGACTCACATAGGAGGGTATCCCGGGAAATATGCTCCGACCATAGCAACGACTATACGGTCCAGAGGTATAAAGCTATTCGTCTGCGGACACTCCCATATCCTTCGCATCATGTACGATCATTCGCTTGACTGTCTGGTGGTAAATCCCGGAGCTGCCGGAACGTACGGGCAACAGACCGTCAGGACATTGGTTCGCTTCACTTTGGATGCAGGTAAAATATCAGACATGGAAATAATAGAACTTGGATCGTGAAACTCTTACAGCAAATAGCAGATCACTTTGTTTCGACTCACCGATCGGAGCTGTACCGCTACACATTTATCTTTCCAAACAGACGTAGTGGAGTATTCTTTCGTCATTATATCCGTCAGCACGCTACAGAAGACACACCCATACTCTCTCCGGAGATAGTTACACTGGAAGAGTTCTTCGGGAAGATGGGACATCTCCAAAATACCGATCCTATTCTTCTTTCGTACAGACTCTACATTTGTTATCTACAACTCTGTCAGGACATACCGGGGGAAAGAGAAGAAGATGAGAGCTTATCCACTAAAAACTTTGACGCATTCTACTCTCTCTCCTCTCTAATCCTCAGCGACTTCAACGATATAGACAAACATTTGGCCGATGCAAAATCTCTTTTCCAAAACCTTGGAGAGTTAAAAGAGTTAGAGAGCGACACCTCCTACTTATCCGAAGAACAGCGACAAGTTCTAAGACCATTTCTCCACAGCCTTCCGGCTATCGAGCAGAGCGATCTCTATCACCGCCGCTTCTCGCTCTTTTGGGACAGAGTTTGCAAGCTCTACTTTGAGTTCCGGGAACATCTAAAAAAAGAGAATCTTGCCTATGAAGGCATGACTCTACGCGAGCTGCTGGAACAACTCAAAGAAGATCCCACTCCTATCTCCTCAGCCAAAACAACCTTCGTGTTCGTTGGCCTCAATGCTCTTACCCCTGTGGAGCAGGAGCTTCTTCTTCTTTTCAAAAAACATTCATCTACACTTTTCTACTGGGATTATCGTTTTGAATCACTCTTGCCAAATGGCAATGCTCTCTATTTTAAGGAGCACAACCTCCGTCTCTTTCCCTCCCCATCCTTAGGAGAGACGGACTATATAGAATATACTGGCAGACAAACCTTACCACCTATCGAAGTTTATAGTGTTCCCTCAAGCGTTGCGCAAAGCAGGGTAATAGGACAACTTTTAGAAAAAAATCCTCTTACCTCCTCCGCCGATCAGCTTCATACCGCCATCGTTCTACCCAACGAAGGTCTTTTGCTATCCCTTCTGAACAATATCCCATCGTCTGTACCCGAACTTAATATCACAATGGGATATCCGATAAAAGGGTCATCTTACATAGGCTACATAGAGACTCTTATTCAGATGCAGCTCAGAGCAAAGCGCAACGAAAGCAGAAAAGTAGAATATCATCACGCAGATGTAGAACGCGTGTTATCCAACTACATCATCTCCGACATCGTGGGAGAAACTTCTGCTGCAATACTCAAAACCATAGAGAAAGAGAGAGTTTTTTACATCCCATCCGATCAGCTTCTGAATCCCATCGGTTTTCTTAAAAACTCCAATTACAAATATACCCCCTCCCAAGAAGAAAGCCGATTCTTCCAAAAGGTTTTCCGTGCGCTTCCTACGAATGATGGCTCTGCTCTGCTCCCCTATCTGAAAGATATCTTACGCCTGATAGCGGATATCAGATATAAAAAACCGGAAGAGAGTGAAGAGTGGCGCTCCGAAGAGTACAGCCTCAAAGCAAAAGAAGAGGCTGTAGAGCAAACCAATGCGGAGTTTTACGTCGTACCACATCTTCTGAAGATTGTAAAGACCCAAGAGCAACTCTTTGATGATCTGCTCCGTATGCACAACTCTCAAACCCTATCCACTCTTCCACCTTTTACGCTTAAGACCGTAGCATCTATGATACTGACGATATTCAAGTCGCAGTCTATCCCATTCGAGGGAGAGCCTCTTCACGGACTTCAGATCATGGGTATTCTTGAGACTCGAGGGTTAGATTTTGAGACCTTATACATTCCCGATGCTCAAGAAGGGCTGTTACCTCCAAAGCGTAGTATCTCCGGAATTATCCCCATGACCCTTAGAGTCGGTTTCCGCCTCCCCACTTACGAGTGGCACGAACAGGTAAGAGCCTATCACTTCTATCGTCTCATATCTTCCGCCAAGAGGGTTGTGTTCACTTATGATACTCGAAAAAACAGAGGCTCATCCGGTGAAGTCTCTCGCTTTATTCGTCAACTCGACTTTATCTATGGAGCAAAAGTCTCTTATAAGAGTGCCCACTATCCGCTCATTATGGACAAAAGTCCGGACATAAACAGGGAGATAGACAGAGCACTGGTAGATAAATTCATTTCGGAGATAACGGCTCCCGACAGCAACAGATACCTCTCTGCCTCCTCCATCAAACGTTATCTCTCTTGTCCCAGACAGTTCTACTACACCTACATATATGGTATAAAAGAGGAGACCGGATTCAAAGAACTTCTCGACCCTGCCCTTATAGGCAGCATCATACATAGGAGTATGAATAATCTTTATCGAAAGTTCCTTTCTCCTTCGGGAGCTCCCGGAGTTATCTCCAAGGAGCAACTAAAGTCTTGGCTTAATGAGGAGAGCATAAAAGTAATGAACGAGCTTAGATGCTCTTACAACTACTACATGTCCGGTTCCGGTAGCACTCCGAACGAGCCAAGGGGTTTCAACAACGCTCTATTCACTAACGCCTGCGATCAGGTCTTTAAGATTATCCGGACGGATCTTGAACAGGAAGAAGCCGAATACAGCTTTATCGATGGAGAGAAAGAGTACAAGCTCTCTCTTCCGGCAGGTAACGGGCAGAATGTCAACTTTACAATGACCATAGACAGGCTCGATACAGACGGACAGATACTTCGTATCGTGGACTACAAGAGCGGAAAAGATGAGACCTCCGTACCCGAACTCAAGAATGGCACAACCATTAGCTGGAAAAAGCTTTCTGTTATACAGCTCTTGCTATACTGCGAAGCTCTCCTTTCGGCTCATTCCGATAGCGAAGCCGGAAAGTTGGTTGCTGAGTATGAGGGTGTTTGTCCGATGATTCTTAAGACCTACGATGCCAATCCGATCAACTACTTCAAACTACCCAAAGACAGTAAAGACGAAAACGGAGAAGCCGTGTACGAGATAAGAGACTATGAAAGAGACTACCGGAAAACCTTTCTCCCCTTCATGCAGAAGCTTTTAGCCGAAATCATCAATCCGAACAATCCTTACACGCCCAATACCAAAGCTTGCCGCTACTGCCACATGAGCGACAGCTGTTGGGCTAATAAGTTTGGCGTACATGAAGAAGAGGGGGATACAGAATACGAATCAGAAGAGTAGTAATCTTCTTTTAATTGAACAAACAGCTATGACAACAGAACAACAGACAGAAAAGATACTTCATTACACAACACTTAGAGAGGTTCCCTACTCCGAAGGAATCGCCCTGCAAGAGAAGCTATTCAACGAAGCTCTCCGCCGAAAAAGAGAGCACGAGCCATCTTGCCATGCCCTCATAAGCCTGACACATAAGCCGGTGATTACGATGGGGAAACATGCAGACCCTCACAACATTCTCTTTTCGCAGGAAGTTCTTGCCCATAGAGGGGTCGAACTGCACCAAACATCCAGAGGCGGAGACGTTACCTATCATGGTCCGGGACAGCTTACAGTCTATCCCATCATAGATCTTGAAGACCTCGGCATGGGTGTAAAGAGTTATGTCTGGAGCTTGGAAGAGGCTGTCATAAAACTCCTTGCCGAGTACGGCTTCACGAATACCACTCGTCTCGAAGGCGCTTCCGGTGTATGGGTTCCCGGAGAAAGGAGCTATGACAAAGTTTGTGCCGTGGGCATCTACTGCTCCAAGTATATCACCATGCATGGTTTGGCATTCAACATAGACCTCGATACCTCTATCTACAACCTCATCAATCCGTGTGGGTTTACCGATAAAGGAGTTACCACCATGGAACGTCTCGTCTCTTCTCCGCTCCCTCCTATGGAAAATATAGAGAAAAGACTCATAGAACTTCTTGCCCAAGAGTGGGGTATTTCTCGCATAGAGCAGACCACTTTCTAATCTTGGCACCGATGTACACAAGAGCAGAGATAGCAGCCCTCAAGACGGAGTTCTGGAACGCTTTTGCCCGTTACGCATCGGCACAGCCCACTCTACGTGGCAGAAAAAAGCTTTGGGTACTGCACCACACCAAGGTAAAAGGTGTGGCGCTGAAGTTTATCGTAGAACGCCGTCATGTGGGAGTGGTTATAGAGCTAAGCCACAACGCTCATCATGAGAGAGCCGAGATGCTCGAACGCATCTCTCCCTACATGGAAATTCTGCAACAAGAGATAGATCTTCCGCTGGAGCTGCACACCAATGCTACGACAGAAGTAGGTAAGCAGGTTACACGAATCGGAGTCTATAAAAATGGGACGTTCGACTATCACACGCCCGCGCAGTGGGGAGAATATTTCTCCTTTATGGCAAAATATATGTACCTGCTCGAACGCAACTTTCTGGAGATAAAACCATACATCTCTTTTGAGGTATAAGATATAAAAAAGAGACCCTTTTCATACAAAAGCGACAGCTTTCGGGCTGTCGCTTTTATATAAAAACAGACGGCTCTCATCCTCATTCCGAATAGCTTATTTTCTTCTGTTTCTAAGAGCATTTTCATCTGTCAGCTCTTAAACAAACTCATAATCTTCTTATAAACAACGAGATAAGAAATCAGCTCATCCTTGAAAAATTTTCCCTCTTGATCGAATCTACGAGCCTTTTTCGAGTTAATAACTCTAAAATTTAACACCTTAAACTGTAAACAATTCCAAATAGAGAAATCCCACTAAAAATGCACTTTTCATGATATAAAACAACAAAGCACTAACAATCAACTATTTAAATCGAAAAGTTTAATACGTTTAATGATTCGGGTAAACGTGTTAAATAAAATCGGTAAACCTGTTCATTGAAAAATTAAACAGGTTAAGCGGAGAAAATATGCTCGTTTATCGTTTTGGCTTAACTGCTATCGAAATTAGTGTTAATAGAACAGGTCGAATTTAACAACCCGATCATGCTCTAAAAACACCCTCTCCGATCAAAATAGAGAGCAAGAAAAAGGAGTGAGTTTATCGGTATGGAATATATAAAAATCAAGTATCAGAAAAATCTCCATTGATGAGAAAAAGAAGAGTTTTTGGGGCAACTTGTTTTGCGTATCCCCAACAAAATATTTTACTTTGTGCCACTAAACAACGGCTTTTTCGGAAGAAGAAGCATTCGGAACACATGTAAAGAAGAAAAAATGAGAAAGAATTATATCGGAGGGATAGTCTCCATCTGTTTACTATCCGCTTTTATGGCTCTCTCCCTCAAGGCACAGCCCACAGGAAAGAAGTCCGGCAAATATTTCAGTGTAGCATTTTATAATCTGGAAAATCTCTTCGACACCATCAATCAGCCAAGGGTAAACGATGAGGAGTTTACACCCAATGGCAAGAACAAGTGGGACCAAAAAAGATACGAACAGAAACTTAAAAACATGTCTCAGGCTATATCCTACATCGGAGGCATGGGCGGACCGGATATTTTAGGCTTGGCGGAGATAGAAAACAGAGGTGTACTGGAAGACCTTGTCAAGATGCCTGCCATAGCCGAAAAGGGCTACGATATCGTACACTACGATTCCCCCGATGCACGAGGCATAGACTGCGCTCTGCTTTATAGAAAAGAGATGTTCCGAGTGGTACGTTCGGAGATTAAGCCGGTAGTACTCCCCAACGAAGAGTACATTAAAACAAGAGACATGCTTCACGTTGAGATGCTTCACGAGGGTGAGACGTTCCATTTTATTGTAGGGCACTGGCCCTCTCGTTCGGGTGGAGAACAAATCTCTTTGAAGCGACGAATGGCTGCAGCTCTCGTGATGAGAGAGATAAGCGACTCTATTGTGGCGGCATCTCCGGAGGCTAAAGTCGTACTGATGGGCGACTTCAATGATGATCCCGTAAGCCCAAGTGTGGTAGAAGGACTACGGGCACTTCCCTCTGTGGACGAGCTGAAACAGCCATCCGATCTCTTCTCTCCGATGTATGCACTCTATAAAGATGGCTACGGGACTCTGGCATATCAGGATGCTTGGAACCTTTTCGATATGTTGATGGTCAATAAAAACGCCATATTCGGAACAGCATCTGCCCCCGACGGATTTACTGTTTATGCGGATCCGGACAAGGGATACAGAGCATTTATAGTCAATTCTTCACTTCTGACAGAGCCTTCCGGTCTTCACAAAGGCTACCCTCATCGCACATTCGTATCGGGTAAGTACGAGGGCGGATACTCGGATCACTTCCCCGTTTACCTCTACTTTATCAAAAGAGGAACAGATCAGTAAAGAGGAAAGGATTAAAACTTTTTCAGCAGAAACGAGGGCGAAATGCTGAGATAAACACCAAGGTGATGGCTCGTGGCAGAGGATGCCTGCGGATGTATCCAGACTGATGCTTCCGCTCCGAAAGTGTAAAGGTTTCGTTCTACAATCTTGTATGTACCGCCGAACTGCCCGAAAGCAAACGTTTTATCCCGATTGTAGAAAGCACCATGCCTGTCCAAGCTCTGCACAAAAGGCGATCCCAGAATGCCCATAAAGCCTTGACCATACCAAAGGGAGCCGGACAACTCCAAACGTTTGAACGCTAACGCCACTTTCCCATACGCTCCCCATCCCCTATCCGAAGCGAAGTGTCCGCCTCGTTGAGAGTATCCGAGCAGATAGAGTTCGGATTTGAGTGTACACTTATCACGGAACAACCCCGGAAGTGTATGCACTCCTCCTACCGCCACATTGATCCAAGTATGGACGGTATCAGGCTTGATATCGTTGAGTTTACCGCCCCGATGATGGGATAAAAACTGCAACGATAAGTCCAAAGTCTGTTCCTGAGAATCCTTAGATGTAAAAAGCCGCTGCCTCAGATTTGCTCCTGCAACAAATGCTTCGGGATGAGTGGCGTGTTTGAAGATGAAACTTTGCCAATCTATCCACAAATCGAAAGCTCTTCGAGGCGTATCATAGCGAAGTTGGAATCCGTTTTCGGAGTCGGAAGTCAGGTTCAGCTCGGAATGGAAAAGAGGCTCTATAAGACGGTGTTTGGCTAAACCTTCAAGTCTGCCCAGTATGATCAGCCACTCTTTGCTCGGAGCTATTGCAGCCCTAAAGCGAGGCTTTATCCGAAAACGTGTGTAGGGGTTCTCGTCTCTCCAGTATGGCAGATCGTTGTAAGCGATAGCAGCGGGATATCTGGATGCTCCGAAATAGTAAAGATGCTCGGCTCCCAGTGAAAGTCGAACAGGCAAAACACTTTTAAGATCATAGCTGAAATCGAATGCCGTGCGGTATCCGGGCAGTGTATAATCCGCTATAATGCTGTTGGCATACTCGTTGTTCCGAAAAAATCCCTCCGCTTCGATGTTGAGACATAGCTCTCCACGCCTTATCTCCTCTGCCGATAAGATGGAACGCTCTGCCCTGTAATAGTTTTGTGCAGATACCTTAGAGGAGATAGAGAGCAGTGCCAAAGCGATAAGAATAATCCGGATCGGTTTCATACGGTATATGGAAAAACTGTTTTCAGAGTATTGTGGGATTTTCGGGGAAAGGCTTGTGAACATTTCCCTCATCGTCCATCAGTAAGATATTAAGCGGTCCGGAGGGAAAAAGAGGCAAGCAGTGGTGAAGACAAAGAGAGATAAGTCGGTCGAAAAAGATGCGTTCTTCCGGTGAAACAATCTCCCAAAGCTGTCTTGCGAGAGTGATTTCTCCTATCCGTCTGACGGTATCGGGCAAACAGCCGGACTGCTCTGCAACACTCTGCAAAAACGTTTTGTTCATCACTCCTTTCTTACTGTGTGTATCCAAAGAACCTTCAGCCAGTTTGACAGCCTTACCTATCATCACGCAGAGCGTAACCTGCTCAAATGCCAGAGCCTCTGCAATCTTGAGCGTTTCACCTATAAAGTTGCCATACTGCACGAATGCCTGGGGCAGAAAATCGGGATAGAGGGCTTTCAGATACTTTTCGCTCTTGGCTCCGGAGTTGATTACAAGATGCTTTACACCCACCGCTTTGGAGACCTGAGCCTCTCTCTTGATGGATGCGATAAAGGCTTCCGTAGAGAATGGTTTCACTATACCGGAAGAGCCGAGTATGGATATCCCTCCCTCTATACCGAGGCGAGGGTTAAACGTTTTGCCTGCCGTCTCTCGTCCTTTAGGTACCGAAACCGTGATGTTTACGCCCATATCCGACTCGTAGCCGTAGTATTCGAGCGTGCGCAATACCTCTGCCGTCATCATCTTTCGAGGAGTGGCATTCACTGCCGGACCTCCTATCTCAAGTCCCAAACCGGGAAGCGTAACCACACCGACGCCTTCGCCGTTCAGAAATCTCACTTCTCCCTTCGGAACAGACTCTCCCCACGCAACAGACGAACAGATCTCCAGCCCATCGGTAATATCGGGGTCGTCTCCTGCCTGCTTTATCACACAGCAGATGATACCTCCATCGCCATTCACCCGGGTAGATGCAATGGGTAAAGTAACCGGCTCTCCGTTGGGAAGCAGTATCTCACTGCTCTCCTGCTCTTCTCCCGTAAGCAGAGTGATGATGGCGGCTTTTGTGGCAGCAGTAGCGCAAGAGCCGGTAGTGAATCCGGTCTTTTGCGGGAAAAATGAAGGCAGAAGCGCTTCGATTTTCTTTCTCAATCCGTGAGGTCCATAGACTGTCTCGGTAGGCCGATACGGAAGAGGCGGACGGCGTATCACCAACACTGGTATCCCCATACGGAGTGCCACATTCACCTTATCGGCAAAACCTCCGCTTTCGCCACTCTCTTTCGTGATGATTGCTTGCGGTTGAAGTCTGGTGAAGAGTGCTTCATCGTCCTGCTCATCGTCATAGAAGACAATCTGTTCAAGTGGAAAATCGTTTGCTTTGACACTCTCCAGCGACTCCTCCCTCCGCATGATACGAAAAACACAAGTGTGCTTCGTCCAATAATCTCGCAGCTTGGCTATGGTATTGACCCCCGTGAGAGCAAGCAGAGAGGTGATATTCCGTTCAAAAAGATAGGCTATGGCTTCTTCGTAGCTATCGAACGGAATGATGCGTGAATCCACTTGCGGGAAAGAGCGTTCTATCCTGATGGTCGAAATCTCCGGTAATACCTCTGCCGTCCGACCGATATTGGCATGTACATTCAAGGCAAAAGGGTGAGCCGCATCAATAATCAGAGAGATGTTGTTCTCCCGACAAAATTGAGGCATGGACTCCTCATCCAATCCGCCCGTAAGGCGTGTGCCGTGAGCGCATTCCACTTCACCCGATCTGTTTTTGGTGGAGTAGAAATAGGGTTTGGCAGCTTCATCGCACACCTTAGCAGCGATTTTACCCTCCGTGGTCCCCCCTATCACAAGTATGGTATGCTCACTCATTGCGAAGAATAAGGATCGAGAAGTATGGCACTTCCCTTTCGGCTATCGTACTCTTATCTGTTGTATAAAACTCTTTACCCGATACTCCGACATTTTCAAAGTAGTGCCACGACAAATCGGGTCTCTCTTTCAGTAACGTTTGAAGTGTGCTTTGCTGTTGGGAAACCTTCATCAGAACCACTGTTTTCTGTTCCGAAAGATCTCTTTCTATCTGCTCGGGCGTAACATTGGAAGGATAAACCGAAAGAGGTTCATCTTGCTTTACGATATGAATACCCGCCAAAGAGCCGCAGGCAATAAAGGCCGGAACACCGGCGGTATGCGTTGCGGCTACATGGTGATGCTCCCACAAAAGATCAGATATATAATGAACAGAGGAGTAGAAACAGGAGTCTCCCTCCGCAACGAAAGCGCTTTTCACCTCCTTTTGAACGCACTTGAAAATCTCCTCTGCCACCTCAGCGTAAGCCTGCATGGCTTTCGACCGATCTTTACTCATCGGGACGTGGAACAGCCTGAACTTGCTCTCCTCTATACCGACTGCAAGCATGATATCTCTTGCACGAGACGAAACCGAATTTTCTCTAATGGTAGCAGGACAGAAGATAACATCTGCGTCTTGAAGTACCCTTAGTGCGCCAAGTGTAAGAAGCCCCGGATCTCCCGGACCTAACGAGACGCACTGAGGGGCATATGCCGTTGTTCTATTCATAGATAAGTGATAGTCTGTTTTTCTGTGTAAAGGTACGCAAATATTTCAATGGGACTCTCCCACTCTCTTAGCCTCTTGAGGCTCCTATATGACCGATTTCTTCTCTTGTCTTAACTTGTTTACAAAATGGTTTGAAGCTTAATAAAAAAGAGCATAAACCCGAATAATTTTTGAAAGCAAGATTTGATTTACAGAAGTCAAGCCTTGAAGCATAGAAAGCAAACCTTGGAGTGTAAATACCAAGCCTTGATTTCAGACTCCGAACAGGTTCGGCAGAAAAAATTAAAGTGAATAATGTCTCTTTCGGACAGGATTAGAAGAGCTTCGGAGCTTGAATGGGACAAAGGGAAAGAGGGCTGTCTTTTGGAACATTCAGGTAACAGAGAGATAAAACAAATGCCCGACGAAATCGCTTTCACCGGGCATTCGATATGATATAAAATTAAAGATTACTCTTCGTTTCCGCCTAACATTTTTTCGCGGAGAGCTGCAAGTTCTTCAAGATCGCCAAGAGTAGACTTTTCTACTGTAGTAGCTGTAGCTGTGAATGCAGGAGCTTGCTCTGTCTTCTTAGCTTCACGACGCTCTTTAGACGCTTCTTGACGAGCCTTCTTTTGCTCATCTTCAAAGATGCGGCTGTGAGAAAGGAAGATACGACGAGCATCCTTGTTGAACTCTATAACCTTGAATGGAAGCTTTTCGTCCACTTGAGCTTGTGTGCCATCTTCCTTCACAAGGTGCTTTGGAGTAGCAAAACCTTCTACACCATACTGTAGAGCCACTACTGCGCCCTTCTCTATCATCTCTGTGATCACACCTTCGTGGATAGAACCTACGGTGAATACTGTATCGAATACATCCCATGGGTTTTCTTCCAATTGCTTGTGACCAAGGCTGAGACGACGGTTTTCCTTGTCGATTTCAAGTACCTTCACTTCGATAGGAGCACCGATTTGAGTAAATTCGCTTGGGTGCTTGATCTTCTTTGTCCAAGAAAGGTCTGAGATGTGGATAAGACCGTCTACACCGTTTTCAAACTCAACAAACACACCGAAGTTGGTAAAGTTGCGAACCTTAGCTGTATGTTGTGAGCCTACAGGGAATTTCTCTTCGATGTCAGCCCATGGATCCGGCTTAAGTTGCTTGATACCAAGAGACATCTTACGTTCTTCACGGTCGAGAGTAAGCACTACGGCTTCGATCTCATCGCCTACTTTCAAGAACTCTTGTGCGCTGCGCAAGTGTTGTGTCCAAGACATTTCAGATACGTGAACAAGACCTTCCACGCCCGGAGCTATTTCTACAAATGCACCGTAATCTGCCATCACAACCACTTTACCCTTAACCTTGTCGCCTACTTGCAAGTTTGCATCAAGGTTATCCCATGGATGTGGAGTAAGTTGCTTAAGACCAAGTGCGATACGTTTCTTTTCATCGTCGAAGTCGAGGATAACCACGTTGATCTTTTGATCAAGTTGTACCACTTCTTCAGGATGGTTTACACGACCCCAAGAAAGGTCTGTGATATGTACTAGTCCGTCTACACCGCCAAGGTCAATGAACGCACCGTAAGTGGTGATATTCTTAACAACACCTTTGAGAATCTGACCTTTTTCAAGCGTAGAGATAATTGCTTTCTTTTGTTGTTCGAGTTCTGCTTCGATAAGAGCCTTGTGAGAAACCACAACGTTCTTGAACTCTTGGTTGATCTTCACGATCTTGAACTCCATTGTCTTGCCTACGTAAACATCGAAGTCGCGGATCGGCTTCACGTCGATTTGAGATCCCGGCAAGAAAGATTCGATACCGAAGATTTCTACGATCATACCGCCACGAGTACGAGACATTACATAACCCTTTACAATTTCGTCGTTTTCCAATGCCTTGTTCACACGTTCCCAAGAACGTACTGCGCAAGCTTTCTTGTGTGAAAGTACAAGCTGACCTTTCTTGTCTTCTTGACTTTCGATAAGGACTTCTACTTCATCGCCCTCTTTTAGGTCCGGATTATAACGGAACTCTGCGTAAGGTACAACACCTTCGCTCTTGTAGCCGATATTCACGACTACTTCTCTTTTGTTGATCGAGCTAACGCGACCTACTACGATCTCTTGTTCTTTAACCGAGCTTAGAGTATCATCGTAAGCTTTCTCGATAGCTTCTTTTGGTTGATCGGAAACAATTGAGCCTTCCTCGAATTGTTCCCAGTTGAAGTCCTCTAAGGGCTTCACGTCTTTGTAAGAATTGTTCATTAACTAAAAATTAAAATTTAAGCTTTAGTGAGTTGGACATTATGTTGATAATCCGTGCCACTCAGCACGGCTGCAAAGTTAGAGATTTTTTCTGATATAACAATCTATTTCCTGTTTATTCTTAGAGAGTTATGTATGGTAATAAAAAATGCAAAGAGCCGGTCCGTTTTTCTTTCCCGTTAGACGAAAAAAATGTACTTTTGTAACACATCAAATTTGACCTCTCATGGAGAATAAAAATATAACTGTTGCAGTAATAGACTTCGGCTCCACCTCTATAAAAGGGGCTATTGCAAGTAAGCGTTTTGAAGATGGTAAATACAGTATAAATATCTTAGCCAATGCGGAAGAACCGTCGGACGGCTGTATCCTTCGTGGCACAATATTCAACCTCGAAACCACTGCCCTTAAAGTGCAGTCTCTGCTCAATACGCTTGAGCGTCTTACAGGGAAAAAAGTTTCGAGAGTGTATGCCGGCATTGGCGGACAAAGCCTTCGGACGGCTCAGCACTTAGAGTCTCTGACGTTCGATGCGCCTCACGAGATAACGGATGAGGACGTCGAACAGCTACGCCAACAAGCCTCTTCTTTCGAGCTTGCCGGCTACGAGCTTCTCATGATAGAGTCTCCGGAGTACTATGTAAACAGCCAGTACACCTCTGATCCGGTCGGAGTTCAGGCAATGAAGCTTGATGCTCGCTATCGTCTTCTGCTTGCCAAACCGCAAAAGAAGCACAGCCTCATACAGGTACTTACCCAAAAGCTCCCATACGAGATATGCGACATAGAGATATCTCCACTGATACTCTCCGATGTATTCCTTACAAACGACAACAAAAAACTCGGTTGCGCCCTGATAGATATGGGAGGAGGCAGCACGACAATCTGTGTATATAAGAACGGATTGCTGCAAGGCGTGAGAGTAATACCGCTTGGAGGTCAAAACATAACACAAGACATCACATCTCTGCATATCACTCCATCGGAGGCAGAAAGAGTCAAATGCTCTCAAGGAAGCTGTCAGCCGACTTATGGAGATAAGGCTATGGTGGAAGTGAATACACGAGACAAGCTCTCCACCAAGCAGGTCAGCAGGTATGAGATACACAAATACATAGAGGCCCGTACGCAAGAGATTGTTGACAATATCAAGCACCATCTTGGAGAGATAATCAATAAGAGCGAGATAGGAGGCGATATTATTATCACGGGAGGAGCATCTCAGCTCACAGGTATCACCAAAATGCTCTCGGATGCACTGGGTACAGACGTACATGAAGCCTCTACACTCAGCCATCATCTCCAAGTAAGCCCTGCCAACAGAGCCTATATCACGAAGCCTCATCTGCATCTGCTGTATGCTCTTATCAGTAAAGCGTACGAAGAGTGTATAGAGACACGTCCGGCAGCGAAGCCTGTGGAGATAAAAGAGGTATCCGTTCAGCCCGAAAAATCAACGACAGAAGAGAATAGGATCGAAGAGGATGAGCTTGCAGACACAACACCTCAAGAACAAAAAATAGAGTTTGATGAGCCGATAGAAGAGATAGATCCGGAACCGGAGAAACGCAAAAGCGACTCATCCGCTACCCGCAAAGAGAAGAAGAAGGGAGGCTTTATGGGTTGGGCGAAAAGCTTTATAGACATCATCACTCCTCCGGACGAAGCCGAAGATTAACATATTAAGAAGATTATAGCTTATGACAACAACAGATAATCTACTCGATATAAACGGAGACACCATCTCCAATACCTCCCCCATCATAAAGGTGATAGGTGTGGGAGGAGGCGGTGGAAATGCCGTCAATCACATGTACAAAGAGGGCATAGAGCATATCACCTATCTTCTATGTAATACGGACCGCCAACACCTTCAGCGCTGTAGCATTCCGCACAAACTCTGCATCGGCGAGAATAGAACGCGCGGACTCGGAGCCGGAGACAAGCCGGAAGTGGCAAAAGAGGCAGCCGAAGAGAGCGAAGAAGAGATTCGCAGAGCACTGAACGACGGTACACGCATGGCATTCATTACCGCCGGAATGGGAGGAGGAACAGGTACAGGAGCTGCTCCCGTTGTAGCTCGCATTGCCAAAGAGATGGGCATCCTGACCGTGGGTATCGTAACCATTCCATTCCTTTTTGAGGGACAAGAGAAAATCCTGAAAGCGTTGGACGGACTCGATGAGATGAGTAAAAACATAGATGCAATGCTTGTCATCAACAACGAATTGCTTCGTTTCGTCTACTCCGATCTCAATATCATGAATGCCTTGGATAAGGCTGATGATACGCTCACGATAGCCACACGCTCCATTTCCGACGTTATCACTCGGGACGATATTGTCAATCTCGATTTTGCCGATATCCATACAACCCTCAGCAATGGTGGGGTCGCCATCGTAAGCCATGGCTATGGTTCAGGTAAAAATGCGGTAATAGAAGCGATAGATTCCGCTCTAAACTCTCCACTTCTAAACTCTGCCAATGTTGCCGAAGCAGGCAGAATCCTTTTGCATGTCTCATTCTCCAAAGAGAGTGCACCGCAGATGGATGCCATTCAGGAGCAGATAGGAGAGTTTACAGGCAGGCTCAAAGGACGCTACGGATGGATATGGGGTTATGGTCTGGACGAGACTCTCGGAGACAAGGTTAAGGTTATCATTCTTGCATCAGGGTTCAGCCTCAAAGATGCGAAGCCGAACATCACAAACGAGAAAGACCTCAACCGCATCAGGGAGTACTACAAACAAGCGATGGGAGACAGCATCGTGCTTGCAAGCAAGCCGAAGTCCGTCATCTTCAACGAAGAAGAGTTGGACAACGACATCTTCATTTCTTTCATCCAAGATACACCCACTCTCCGCCGTGTAGACTCCATGCTTGAGCGTTATCGTACCCCAAAGGATACTCCGACAACCAATCAGCAGACCGACACACATACAAAAGAGGGAGCAACAACCGCCTCTGCCTCCGCACCGTCCGGATTTACCTCATCGGACAAAGCGCAAGCAGGAACAGAGAAAGAGAACGACAACGACCGGGAGTGGGATTCGGACGTCATTACATTCGGAAAAAAGTAATCCTGTTCTCCCTTTCAGACATACACACTAATACATACATATGATATACGATAAAGATATATGAGCCTATTCGACACCATAAGCGATGGCATCAAATCCGCCATGCTTGCTAAAGATAAAGTACGCCTCGAAGCACTCAGAGCCGTAAAGAAAGAGTTTTTGGAAGCCAAAACAGCCAAAGGTTCGGACGGCGAACTGACAGACGAAGCAGCAACAAAAATAGTAGCCAAGCTTGCCAAACAACGCACCGAAAGTGCTGATATCTACCGCACACAAGGCAGAGAAGATCTGGCGCAGGAGGAAGAAGCACAGCTTGCAGTACTACAAGA
This sequence comes from Porphyromonas sp., assembly GCA_030529525.1. Taxonomy (GTDB): domain Bacteria; phylum Bacteroidota; class Bacteroidia; order Bacteroidales; family Porphyromonadaceae; genus Porphyromonas_A. The sequence continues at coordinate 34,986 of JAUMWS010000004.1, forward strand.
GTTCCTTCCCAAGCAGCTCTCCATGGAGGAGATAGAGGCAAATGTAAAAGCTCTGATTGCCGAACTCGGCGTATCGGACATTAAAGGCATGGGACGTGTCATGGGTGAAGCTTCCAAACGACTCGCCGGACAAGTGGACGGAAAAGTCCTCTCCGAAGTGGTGAAGAAGCTCCTTTCCTAACCGCTACAGCCTTACCGCTTCGAGAGAAGAGCATTCCGAGATACGGACAATGCTTCGCCGGCTCGAAGCAGAACAGACATTCCAAATGCCGAAAGGCAGCATACCATAACGGGCTATCCGAAATCGTAATCGGATAGCCCGTTTTTTATCTTAAACAGACCTCTAAAAAGAGGTTCCTATAAAGGGCATTTTTATATATTCCATACCGAAAAATGCTCTCTTTTTCTCCGTTCTCTATTTTGATCGGAGAGAGTGTTTTCAGAGCATGAGCAAACTGTTAAATCAGGGTAATTTTATTAACACTAATTTCGATAGCTATTAAACCAAAACGATAAAGCAGCATATTCTTTCGGCTTAACGGGTTTAATTTTTCAATGAACCTGTTTACCCATTTCATTTAACAGGTTAACCCAATTCATTTAACAGGTTAATCAGAAACCCTCACAGCGCTGACAATTAGGGAGTTGCGCATTTTACCTTCTTTTTTGATGTTTTCAGCCTAAAAAATACGTTAGAATTTATTTACATATAGAGGTGTCAAAATTCACATTAATTAACCCCAAAACAGCCCATGGAATACACTAAGAACAAATTTTTTCCAATTTCGAGATTTCTCCATATCAATTTGTAAACAAAATAGTTCGCTCAAAACGACTTCTTCAAAAATCAAAATTTCATCCCAAAATCTCATCTGAGAAGCCTCAAAGAGAGCCTTCCATTTTTATATAAAAAGTACCGGAGATTTCACCCTAAAATATTGCTCTTTTTGGATAATGTTCTCAATGCCTTTTTTACGATGTATCGAGTCTCCTTCGTATCACTTTCGGTACACCAACGGGCACAAAGCTCTTGCACAAATATCGGTTTGCTCTTACTCGCATCATTCAACCAATTTCCGACACTCTCCCGAACATATTTTGAGCCGTCCGACCTTAATGGTTCAAGAATAGGCAAAGCCAACTCCGGAGACTCTTTCAAAAGGGGAATGTGCTTGCACCAAACGCCCTGTGGCCTCGTTGATTCCGTTGAAAATCGACGAACATTTTCATCCAAACTTGAAGTCCAAGAAGACAATATCTCTATACTCGGAAGAAGCTCTTCGGCTATTCGAGGTCTGACGGAAAGCCAAGCAATCTCACGCACACCGAAGTGTGAATCTGCAGCAAATGGCTTTATCTTCTCTAATAACTCTGAGATGCTCAACGTTTTATCCCTACCGATAAAATATGCAGCCCAGCAACGTACCATATCGGAGAGATGATTACGAAGAAGAGAAAACAGCTGGTCGTCTCCATGCTTTCCGGCTTGCAACAAAAGTTCTTCACCAATGATTTCACTCATTGCATTGTAAGAAACTTTATTGGCGTCATCTACATTTTTTAGTATCGGCTCCAAGTAATCCATTCGTCCACTTTGGAGAAGAAAGTTCTCCAGCAACTCTCTTTGGTCTATTGCCAGACTTTCGGTCAGATTAACCGACTCTATCTCTCCGGCATTCAGTTTTTTAAGAATAACCGAAGGGATCTTTTTCATAGAACGTGCGCCCTTTCTATTCTTTATATCTTTATTCTCTCCATTCATCTTATTCATTCGGAGACCGATTTCAAAGTGATAATACCATTCTGCCGAAACTTTCTCTTACAAATCTCACTTTTCTATTCTATACAACATGATATACTCATCCCCTTTCTCTTCAAGAATCTCAAAACCCACTTTTAAGTAAAGTCTCGTGGCATAGTTTGCTTTCTGAACAGAAAGAGACGCTCTCTTGTAGCCTTTTTGAGTCAGCCATTCCAGCATTTGTTTCATCATCTCGGTACCTATTCCACGATTTCGGTACTCTCTGTAAAGTGAGATTGAAAAAGAGGGAGTATCATCGTCTATATGTCCGAAATCGTTGATGATGCGAACCCATACCGCTCCCACAACTTTTCCATCCACTTCAGCCACAAAACATTTATCGTCCGGCTTGCTTCCAAAATCTTTTGTATAAATCTGCAACAGAGGATCTTCTACAATAGACTTGGGTGGAGGCGTTATACCTTCGGGAATAAAAATAGCTTCGTACAGAAACTCTTTCAGCAGGAAATACTCTGCCTCCCTCATCTCTCTTATCTTATATTTTTCTCTATCGGGCATGATTCTTATCGGAATAAAGTGATACACCGGCATTCAATAAAAGCTTTTGGATAGTAATACCCCCTTAGGGCAAGACCTCGATGTGCAGAATTTGCCTTGCTTCATTATTATCTCAAAACAAATCCCCATAACGATGAATAAAAGTAACGATTTTGCAGGATTCCTGAGAAAGCTATAAAAAAGCTGTAATGAAAGTTTTTCTTTCATCACAGCCTCTTTTCTATTGTAAAAGCAACAACGGAAGATTATAGCTTTCCGCTCTTTGCCTCTTCGATCATCTTTGCATTAGGAAGGATAAATACCTCTACACGGCGGTTTTGAGCGCGTCCCTCCACTGTACTATTGTCTGCGATAGGTTGAGTCAGCCCTACTCCGTAAGAGTTGATACGAGCTGAAGAGATACCTTGAGATACCAAAAAGTTGAACACGCTAAGTGCCCGCTTTTCGGAAAGTTTCTGATTGTATTCGGCTCTACCTGTGTTGTCCGTATGACCGATGATACGTATATCGGTATCGGGGTGTTCTTTCATGTTTTGGGCAAAACGGGTAAGAGCTGTTTTGGATGTAGCGCTAAGAGTACTGGAATTTGTAGGGAAAAGGATACCGCTATCGAATGTAACACGGATAGCTTCCCCGTTGTTCACGGTCTCTATCTTTGCTTCCGGAATAACCTGTTCCAACTCTTTCTTCTGCTTATCCATCTGCTGACCGATAAGTCCGCCTGCTACGCCTCCAACCACAGCGCCAATCACGGCTCCGACACCGGCATTCCCGGCAACTTTACCTATACCGGCACCTACGGCTGCTCCTGCTCCTGTACCTATACCGGTACCTTTAAGCATATTGTTTGCACCACAACCACTGAACATCAAAGCAGTGGCAAGGCAAGAAATTCCTGCAATGGATTTTAGACTTTTCATTTTGTGTGTTCTCTTTTAGGATTATCAAATGCTGGAGAGCTGCCTCTCCAAGTTTATTTTTCTCTATTTTTTTACTCGTCTTCAAGTGTGTCCCGATAATCATCGTCTAAGGCAAGAAACTCTTTGAACGATTCGGGAGATAGGGGGAAGTCCTCAAAGTCGTCCCTCTTTATGTTTTTCACAACAAAGTCGTACAACTCCGTATTCTTCAAAGAGAGGATATCTTCAAGCGCTTCGAGGTCCGGATCTTCTTCGTCAAAGTAGCCACGAGACTCCAAAAACTCATCGACCAGATCCGTAAGGTAAATTATCTTGTCATCATCCAGCTGCTGCAACTCCTTGGAAGAGGCATGAGTCAGGATATAGTTGACCATTTCGTCGTCATCGTATGTCTTCATATTTTACTCGTATTGGGTTGGTTGTGTCTTCGTACTGAAGATAATTTGTACGAGACAAAGGTAAAAATATTTTTCCGACTACTGAGTATTTTAACCTGTTTAGGATAGAGAAAATCGTTTATCTCAGTCGAAGATTGAAATAATTATTCCATGGTCTTTTTATGAAAATCCTCTCCCGAAAGAGCTATTATTGGACATCGTTAAGATCTATTAGGATAATAACCTTTTTCTCCCTCTCTTTTCTGTGTGTATTTAGTGTTTATTCCATGTTGAACTCTGCTTATAAATAGCTATATTTGTAGTTCATATAGTAAGAAACAGTTTATCCCGATATCGCAGACAGAACAGATGGAAGAGAAGAATGAGAGAAAAATAAAGAAAGCGCTTATATCCGTGTATCACAAAGAGGGTTTGGACACAATCGTTTCCAAGCTTAATGCGCTCGATATAGAGATCGTCTCTACCGGCGGAACAGAAGAGTATATCAATAAATTGGGCTACTCCTGCACTCCTGTAGAGGAATTGACCAACTATCCTTCCATCTTCGGCGGCCGCGTGAAGACGCTCCATCCAAGCATCATGGGCGGCATCCTTGCAAGAAGAAACAATGCAGAGGATGACAAACAGTGTGCCATGTACCAGATTCCACACATCGATTTGGTCATCGTAGACATCTATCCTTTCGTAGAGACCATGAAAAGCGGAGCGGAGCATCAGGCTATCATAGAGAAAATAGACATCGGCGGTATCTCCCTGATACGTGCCGCTGCCAAGAACTACGCCGATGTGGTTCTCTGCCCATCGTTAGGACACTACAAGATGGTAGAGGAAATCCTTGACCGTGGCGGTATAACGACAGAACAGGAGAGACGTTTCTTGGCAGCGGAAGGGTTTAGAATCTCTTCCATGTACGATGCTGCCATTGCATCTTACCTTTCAAGAGAAGCCGGCGAAAGCGCCACCGCTTTGAGATATGGAGAGAACCCACATCAGAAAGCGAGCTTTGAGGGAGATATAGATGCTTTCTTCACAAAACATAATGGTAAAGAACTCTCCTACAACAACCTTCTCGACGTCGATGCGGCAGTGGGTATCATGGAAGAGTTCGACTCCAAACCGACATTTGCAATACTGAAACACAATAATCCGTGCGGATTGGCAACGGGAGAGAACGTAAAAGAGGCATACCTGAGAGCGCTTTCCTGCGATCCGCTCTCTGCTTTTGGAGGTATACTCATAACGAATAGAGAGATAGATCTAACGGCCGCGGAAGAGATCGGGAAGCTATTTTTTGAAGTTATCATTGCTCCGAAATACTCGGAAGAGGCACTTGACATCCTCAAAGAGAAAAAGAACAGAATCATTCTGGAACGGAAAGAGGATTCGTCTTTGCAAGACAATCTGGCTCGTTCGTGCCTGAATGGAACACTGATACAAGAGAGAAACAGATCTACCCAAACCGAAGCAGATTGCAAGAGTGTTACGGAAAAACAGCCGACCGAAACGGAAATCCGAGATATGCTGTTTGCCAACAAAATCGTAAAACACTGCAAAAGCAATGCAATAGTCCTTGCAAAGAACGGACTGCTATTGGCTGCCGGTGTGGGACAAACATCAAGGATAGATGCCCTCAAGCAGGCAATAGAGAAAGCAGAGCGCTTTGGCTTCTCTCTTCAAGGAGCCGTCTTGGCTTCGGATGCGTTCTTCCCCTTCAATGACTGTGTGGAAGAAGCACACAAAGCAGGCATCACGGCAATTATACAACCCGGAGGATCGGTAAGAGATGAAGACTCTATCGTTGCCTGCAACAACTTCGGCATGGCAATGTGCTTCACCGGAGTGAGACACTTCAAACATTAAGAGAAAATAGAATAACAAGAATACATAGACACTGAGACAAGAAAAGATATGGGCTTTTTTTCATTCAAATATGAGTTGGCTATGGACTTGGGTACCGCCAATACAGTCATCATTCACGATGGCAAAGTGGTGGTAGACCAACCCTCCTATGTTACAATCAATAAGAAAACAGACAAAGTGGAAGCCGTGGGAGACATGGCTTACAGCAACTTTGAGAAAGAAAATAATGATCTTCGCTCCATACGCCCTCTGAGAGACGGAGTGGTGGCAGACTTGGAGGCGTGTCAGGTGATGATACGCGAGCTCATCCGAAAAGCTATTCCGGGAAGAGGATTTCTCCCAAGATCTTTGAAGATCGTTATCTGCATACCATCCGGCAGTACGGATGTGGAAGTTCGAGCGGTAAAAGAGGCAGCAGAGAAAGCCGGAGCAAACGAAGTCTATCTGATACATGAGCCTATGGCAGCAGCTATCGGGATAGGGCTTAACGTTTTGGACCCAATGGGTAACATGGTAGTGGATATAGGTGGCGGTACTACGGAGATCGCTGTCATATCTTTGGGAGGTATCGTATCCAATAAGTCGATAAAAGTGGCAGGAGACGAACTCACAAACGATATCGTGAACTTCATGAAGACCGAACACAACATGAGAATAGGAGAACGCACGGCAGAACAGATAAAGAAAAGTGTCGGAGCAGCCATCGTGAATCTTGAAAATCCACCCGAAGAGTTTGAGGTTTGCGGGCAAGATCAGGTCGGCATACTTCCTAAAATCATAAAGGTAAGCCATAAAGATATTGCAGAATGTTGGGAGAAGTCGATCCTGAAAATAGAGACGGCAATAGAAAATGCGCTTGATAATACAGCACCGGAGTTGTACGCAGATATCGTACGCAATGGTGTCTATCTCGCAGGAGGTGGTGCTCTAATCAAGGGATTGGACAAGCGTTTCTCCAACAAGTTCAAGATACCATTTCATGTAGCGGAAGATCCTCTACACATGGTTTCCATGGGTACCTACGAAGCTCTTAAAAATACCAGCAAATACAGACTGCTTATAAAGTAAACAGATAAAGCCGTAGCTCGAAAGTGCATAAGCTATTCGAACTCCTGAGGAGAAACATACACGTACTGCTCTTTGTTCTTCTTGAGATCATGGCAGTGACGTTGATGTACAATAGAACCGACTATCACGGAAGTGTGCTTTTCGGCACGTCTAATCGTGTAGTCGGACACATATTGTCTTATAAGGGGGAATTTGATAAGTACCGAGGGCTACATGAAGCGAATCTTGAGCTAATGCGCTCCAATGCTCAGTTGGAAAAAGAGGTGCTCAAACTGAATGCGGCTATAGAACGTTATAAGGTAGACTCCTTATATTATAACAACGTTTTCGTCACGGAAGAGAATCCGGCTTCCGACTTTGAGTACTCGGTCGCGGAAATAGTAGGACAAACGAACCTGACCAAAACAATCTTTCTTACCATAAATAAAGGAAGCCATGATGGGGTAACACTCGATATGGGCGTTCTTTCAACAAGAGGCGTTGTTGGCTCCGTCGTAGCTGTAGGGACACACTTTTCCAAGGTACTTCCTTTGGTGAATAACTCTTTTTCTCTAAGCTGTAAACTTTCTAATCAGGAATATTTGGGAAGTCTTCAGTGGGATGGAGAGAGTCTGACTCACTCCGTACTAACAAGACTTCCGAAACATCTCTCTTATACACCCGGGGATACAGTCCTGACAAGTGGTTATTCTACTGTCTTTCCAAAAGGACTTTTTGTAGGCATCGTGGAAGGAGAGACCAAGTCTACCGACGACAACTTTCTCTCTCTGCGTGTAAAACTTGCGACAGATTTTGAGAAGCTGAGATACGTCTATATGGTGAAGAATATGCACAAGTCCGAACGAGACAGTTTGGATAGAGTTTCTATCAGGTAGGATAAAGTTTTTGGCAAAATGTGGCGGAAAATCTTATTTCTCTTCTTTCAGTTACTCCTATTTGTACTGCTACAGGCTCTGTTCTTTAATCACATCAGAGTCTATCAGTACGCTCTCCCTTTAGTCTACCTCTATCCCATATTCTCCGCAAGCGTAAAACTCCCACGTTGGAGTATAATTCTCTCAGCAGCTCTTGCCGGTTTGCTGTTGGATATTTTCATGAATACAATGGGAATAAATATGTTTGCCGCCACAATGGTAGCATTTTTACGCCGACCATTCCTGCTTATCTTTATGGATGAAGAAGAGATTGAAGAAGGAAGCGGGAGACCGGATCCAAAGAGCTTAAAGCTGACAGGATATCTGCTCTATTTGCTCTTTTTCGTGACGTTGCTTGTTTCCCTGACGCTCTTCACGGAGGCTTTTTCGGTCTATATGTTCTCTCATCTGCCTCCTTATATACTTGGGACATCCCTTTTAAGCATTCTCGTAACTCTCATCTTCCACTATTTTAATACCAGAGCAAAGAATAGACAGAAATGAGGAAATCCAATCCCAGATTTGCTATCCGTAAGATATATATAGGATTAGGGTTCACTCTGGTCATTTTTATCTTTATCTATCGTCTGTTTTATCTCCAGTTACTCTCCGATGAGTACAAGATCAAAGCAGACGGTAACGCTTTCTACGAAAAGATAATACACCCTTCACGTGGCATGATATACGATGCCAAAGGGAAGCTTGTAGTCTACAACAAATCTTCATCCAACATTATGGTTGTGATGAAGGAAGTAACTCCTTTCGACACTCTGGAGCTTTCACGCATTCTGAATGTAGAGCCGGAGTACATCGCTCAACGCTTTGTGGAGATAAAAGATAAGAAGAAGAATAGAGGCTATACACCTTTTCTTCCTCAACTGCTAATCTCTCAGATTTCGGACCAAGAGGTCGCTCTATTACAAGAAAAACTGTATCGTTTCCCCGGGTTCAGTATAGAAAGTCGTACTGTTAGAGACTACAACCATCACGTTGCCGCTCTTATACTTGGATCTATAGGCGAAGTTCATGTGGAAGATATCGAGCGTGATCCATACTATGTACCCGGAGATTATTCCGGACGTACAGGTCTTGAAGCGAGCTATGAGAAGATACTTCGAGGCGTAAAAGGTGTTGAGATTCTTCTAAGAGATTCTAAAGGACGTATTCAGGGAAGATACAAGAATGGAGAATTGGATAGAGAGGTGGTTTCGGGACATGATCTTCATTTAGGATTGGATATTGACCTCCAAGCTTATGGAGAACAACTGATGCGAGGAAAGCGAGGAGCCATAGTAATGATAGAGCCGGAAACAGGGCTCATCCGCTGTATGGTCTCGGCTCCATCGTTTAACCCCGGCATGTTGGTTGGGAAAGAGAGAGGGAAAAATCATAATCTCTTGGCAAAAGATACCGATAAGCCCCTGTTCAATAGAGCCATCATGGGTACCTATCCTCCCGGATCGACTTTCAAAGTAGCACAAGGAGCTGTCTTTTTAGCTGAGAACGTTATCACTCCAAACACTCTTTACAGCTGTCACGGAGGTTATCCGCTTCTCGGCGGACGCCCCAAGTGCCACCCTCATGGCTCTCCACTTAGTTTGGTTCCGGCTATTGCAACATCTTGTAATGCCTTTTTCTGTTGGGGACTTCGTGCCATGCTCGAAAACAAAACCAAGTATGGCTCTATACAAAAGAGCTTTGATATTTGGAAAGATCACATGGTGGCAATGGGGTTTGGCTATCCTCTCAAAGTGGATTTACCGGGAGAAAAGCGCGGATATATCCCGAATAGCCAAGTGTACGACAACATCTTCAAAAAGCAGTGGAACTCTTCCTCTATCATATCTATCTCTATCGGACAAGGAGAGATCCTTGCCACTCCGTTACAGATAGCCAATCTTGCCACAATAATAGCCAACAGAGGGCACTTCTACACTCCTCATCTTGTCGAACGCATAGATGGTCTCCCTTCAGACACACTACACATAGAGAGAAAAAGCACAGGAATGTCTCCTAATATTTTTCAATATCTCGACCAAGGGATGGCTGCAGCCGTTACCGGGGGGACATGTAGAAAAGCAGCAATACCGGGCATTGAGGTATGCGGTAAGACAGGAACAGCCGAAAACCCACAAGGCAAAGACCACTCTATTTTCATGGGATATGCTCCGAGAAAAGATCCTAAGATTGCCATTTGTGTCTATATAGAAAACGCCGGGTTCGGGGCATCCTTTGCAGTACCAATAGCCCGATTGATGATGGAAAAATACTTAAATCCGGACGAGGAGCTGAGTAGCGAAGGTAAGGCATACGAACAACAAATGCTCTCAGCCCGACTCATCCCAATACACCCCGAATATGGAGGATAGAATAAACCCGTTCAAGCAACTGGACTACCTGACTCTACTGATATATGTACTTCTTGTAGCTGTTGGCTGGCTTACGATCAGCTCTGCCACTTACGAGATAGACAATGCTCCTCTATTGGATTTCAGCGGACGAGCAGGAGCACAATTGGTATGGATTGGAGCCACCCTACTTATCGGAGGAGCTCTGATGTTTATAGATCTAAATCTGATTAAATCAGCCTCTTTCTACCTCTATGTCCTGATGTTGCTGGTACTACTGCTTACCATATTCATTGCTCCGGAGATTAAAGGATCTCGTTCATGGATAGCCATAGGCTCGTTCCGAATACAACCGGCAGAGTTTAGTAAGATGATTACAGCCATGGGATTGGCTGCATGGATGGCGAGATATGAATTTGATTTGCGCAATAAAAAAGAGTTCTTGGTAGCAGCTCTAATATGCTTTGCTCCCATACTTCTTATCATCGCACAGAATGAAACAGGTTCGGCAGTCGCCTTCTTCGGACTGATTCTTGTCTTTTACCGAGAGGGTTTGAGCGCTCTTTACCTACTTCTCATCACTTTCGTTGCAACCTTTGTAATACTGGCAATACGATTTTCAGAAGAGACAATAGGAACGACGAATATCGGACTGCTACTCTGCTTTTCACTTCTCTATATTGTAGCTGTCATAATGGCGCTGCGTTACATACGAGTGCAAAAGTTAGGGTTACTATGCTTGGGTATTCCGTTTATTTCGGGGATAGGCTTTGGCATTGCTTCATTCTTCCTGCCGATCAACTGGGCATGGATTCCTATCTCTTCCTGCATCTTATTGGCTCTTGCAGGAGTTTCGAACTATCTCTTTCGCCGTCATTTGCCAAGCATACTTATTGTTGCTTTCATGCTCTCATCGGCAGCAATATACTCAAGCGTAGACTATTTCTTCTATAATATCCTCCAGCCACACCAACAGATTCGTATTCGTAGCTCTCTCGGTATGGAGGATGATCCTAAGGGTATAGGCTACAATGTCAATCAGTCTAAAATAGCCATAGGTTCCGGTGGACTCTTTGGAAAAGGATTTCATAACGGAACACAAACCAAACTCAAATATGTACCGGAGCAGGAGACAGACTTTATCTTCTCGACAATTGGTGAAGAACAGGGATTTATAGGAGCCTCAGCAGTATTGCTTCTCTTTCTCACTCTTGTCTGGAGACTGCTTATTGTTGCAGACAGGCAGTCTACTATTTATGGTCGAGTCTACGGCTACTCGGTCGCATCATTCTTCATCTTCCATATTGTTATCAATATCGGGATGGTATTGGGCATTACTCCCGTTATCGGTATTCCTCTTCCTTTCTTCAGCTATGGGGGATCTTCCATGCTTAGTTTCTCCTTACTGATCTTCTTACTGCTGAAGATAGATGCGGCGAATAAGCCTCATTGATCTCTTAAAGACCACTCCCCATACTGCATTCTTAAACAAATATCCCTCCATCATGGCAAATCCTTACCTACAAGTAGAAGAACTCACCAAGTCTTTTGGGAGTCTGTTGCTGTTTCAGAACATATCCTTTGGCATTGCAGAAGGACAGCGCATCGGACTCATTGCAAAAAACGGAACAGGCAAAACGACTCTGATGAATATCCTCTCGGGAAAAGAGGGCTATGATAGCGGAAAGATCACCTACCGCAACGATATTCGTGTAAGCTATCTGGAGCAGGATCCGCACTATCCGGACGAACTTACCGTTCTTGAAGCCTGCTTCATGCATGGGAACGAGACGGTAAACTTAATCAAAGAGTACGAGCATTGTATGCAGACCGAGGGGCATCCGGGATTGGAAAAACTGCTATCCCAAATGGATGCTGCAGGTGCCTGGGAATATGAACAGCGAGCCAAACAGATACTCTCTCAGCTCAATATCAAGGATTTTGACCAAAAGATCGGAACACTTTCCGGTGGTCAGCTCAAACGTGTAGCACTTGCCAATGCCCTTATTACCGAGCCGGATCTGCTCTTTCTTGATGAACCGACGAACCACTTGGACCTTGAAATGACAGAGTGGCTGGAGGAACATCTTTCCCGCACACGCACCAGCCTGCTCATGGTAACGCACGACAGATATTTTCTGGATCGCGTCTGCTCGGAAATCATAGAGATAGATCACAAACAACTCTACCAATACAAAGGCAACTACAGCTTTTATCTCGAAAAGCGAGAAGAGCGCATTGAGGCAAAAAATGCAGAGGTAGAAAGGGCAAACAACCTCTATCGTACCGAATTGGAATGGATGAGACGAATGCCACAAGCACGAGGACATAAGGCGAGATACAGAGAAGAAGCTTTCTACGAGCTGGAAAAAGTGGCCAAGCAACGCTTCCAAAACGATGAGGTAAAACTATCCGTAAAAGCCTCTTATATCGGGAGCAAAATCTTTGAAGCAGACAATCTCTGCAAGAGATTTGGAGATCGCATCATATTGGAAGACTTCTCTTACATCTTTGCCCGATACGAAAAGCTTGGCATTGTCGGGAACAATGGGACAGGAAAATCTACCTTTCTGAAAATTCTTTTGGGAGAAGTACAACCGGATAGCGGCACTCTTGAAATAGGAGAGACTGTTCGCTTCGGCTACTACTCGCAGGCAGGTCTCTCTTTCAATGAAGACATGAAAGTGATAGATGTGGTTCAAGACATTGCGGAAGTAATAGAGCTGGGAAATGGCAAACAGCTCACGGCATCGCAGTTTCTACAACACTTTCTCTTCACGCCCGAGACCCAACACAGCTATGTACACAAGCTAAGCGGTGGAGAGAAGCGCAGACTCTATCTCTGTACCGTATTGATGCGAAACCCGAACTTCCTTGTACTGGACGAGCCAACCAACGATCTTGATATCATGACCCTGAATATTCTTGAAGAGTATCTTCGTCTGTTCAAGGGGTGTGTCATTGTCGTATCTCACGACAGATACTTTATGGACAAAGTCGTGGACCACCTTATGGTGTTCAACGGGCAGGGAGACATTCGAGATTTTCCGGGCAACTACACACAGTATCGAGAGTGGAAAGAGGTTCAAAAACAAAATAAGAAAGAGGCTGCCAAACCTCAAGAAGAGAAGATACAGCGTGTTCGCTTTAACGACAAACGCAAACTCTCCTACAAAGAGAAGAAAGAGCTGGAGAGCTTAGAGGATGAGATCGCTCTGCTCGAAGCGGAAAAGGAGAAGATCGAGAGTGCGCTTTGCAGTGGAGCTTTGGATGTAGAGACTCTAACGACCTATTCCATCCGACTCCCCGAACTCTCAAACGAGATAGAAGAAAAGACCCTAAGGTGGTTAGAATTGAGTGAAATAGAGGGCAATTAGGGGATATAGTACGCTTTCTTTTACATAATTGTTGTAACTTTGCAGGCGAAAAGCACAAGACAACTAAAAATTAATCCTGAAATACACACCCCTTAAGACGACAAACTCATGAAGCTAAGATTTAGAAATATTTCGGTCATGTTGCTACTGGCCCTCTCTTTTGGTATGTTCAAGAGCGTGGCGCAGGAGACTGTAAAGGAGAAAGACTCTTCTTCTCAAACAAGCTCCTCCATAGCAGAGATACTGTCAAAGCAGATTGTTCCGATGCCGGAGGGATATACCTACAGGGATACGACCATATTCTCTCCCCTATTCTTACCCCTCGTATTCGATATAGAAAAGATGTGGGACGAGAAAGCATTCGCACAAACCGTGGCTGCACACAAAGAGCAAGGATACAAACTACTGCCCCCTACCCCATCTGCTCTTAGCCTAATACCTGTTACGGACTCTCTCTCTGTAGAGCCCGCAGCATCTGTTCTCTCTTTTGTCTCCTCACAACAGAATGTCAAGTCTTTTCTTCGAGACTTTATGGCATCCAACGTGGCTCTTGTAAGTACCACTTCGGAGATGCTTCCCAAAGCAATTACATTGGAGAAGGTAGATGCTCAAAAGTACGACAATCGTTTTGAAGTAAAGCAAGGCCCGGCCATTGCTGCTAAGGACGAGAGCTTTGAAACCGTTAAAGTGGATCCGATATACTGGATCAAAGGTTTTGAAAGTACCATACAGTTTTCTCAAAATCATATCTCCAAGAACTGGCACAAAGGCGGAACAAGCAACCTGAATATCTTTGCAAGAAACTTCTTCAGCCTAAGCTACGTAAAAAACAAAATAAAGTGGGTGACCGAGCTGGAGTCTAAAATCGGGATCTATAATGCCCCGAACGACACCGTGAATAAGTACAAAATATCGGAAGACCTGCTAAGACTCTACTCCAACTTCGGTATCAAAGCAAGCTCCAACTGGTACTACACACTCTCCGGAGAGCTACGCACACAGTTGCTTAAAAATAGAAAAGAGAACAGCAAAGACCTTATCACAGCCCTTCTATCTCCTCTTGCTGTGGATGCCGGTCTCGGTATGAAGTACGAGATAGACAAGAAGTTTGAAAGTGATAAGTTCAAACGTCTTCGCTTCTCTGCCAACATAGCTCCGTTCTCTGTCAGCTACAAAGCAACCGTAAGAGAAGATATAGACAAGGCTCGAGCAGGGCTCAACCCCGATCAGACCTATATCATTGCCTTCGGATCTACGATGCGTGCGGCTCTTAACTTCGATATAAGTCAGACTGTAAACTGGCAAAGCCGCTTCTTCTATGGCACAACATTCAAACGCATAGAGACAGAGTGGGAAAACACCCTATCTATATCACTAAACCGCTACTTCTCTACTCGTCTCAATGTAAATCTCAGATATGACGACGCAGTAAAGAATACCGGTGGACGCTTCAAAGATTTGCTACAGTTTACAGAGCTGTTTAGCTTCGGCTTCAACTACAAGTTGCGCTAAATCTCATCTATAGATAAGACATAAAAAGTCCTCTCAAAACAGTGCCTTGGGAGGATTTTTTGTTGCTTGTACTCATTACACCACGAACTTATAAGCAAAAAAGAGTACTTTTGCCAATAGTAGCAACAAAGCAGACAGGTTAAGTATGGACTATATTGAGATAAAAGGGTACAAGTCTATAAAAGATGCAAAGGTGGATATTGCTCCTATCAACATACTGATAGGAGCCAATGGTAGCGGCAAGAGCAACTTTGTTTCTTTCTTTGACTTTCTGAATAAACTTTATAACAGAAGTCTTGGAGAGTATATTGCCTTAAAAGGAGGTGAAGATAAGATTCTATTTCATGGTAGAAAGGTTACGGATACCCTCTCTTTTGAGATTAGTTTTGAAAATGGAATAAATGCCTACTCGGTAGAATTAAAGTCCGGCGACAATGGATTTGTATTCAAGAAAGAAGACCTGATATACAGAGGGAACCATAAAGACATTGGCTTTTATGGACAAGAAGCCTGTATTAAAACAACCGATGCTTACAGAGCCAAATGGATTATAGAGTATTTGGAAGGGTTTCGGAAATACCATTTCCATGATACCGGCTCAAACTCTCCGTTTACCAAATACAGCAACATAGATACAGACATAAGTTACTTCTATCGTAACGGAGAAAATATTGCTGCATTTATGTACAATATCAAGAAAACAGCCGGTATCATATACAACAGAATCATAACGAACATACAATCCGTTGCGCCTTACTTTTCAGATTTCTATTTTGATCCTAACCGAAATCCGAATCTAAAGCTGTTATGGAAAGATAAGTTTAGTGATACTCTCTATGGAACAAACGACCTGTCGGATGGTACCCTACGTTTTATTGCTCTCGCTGTCCTGTTTTTACAACCCCATTTACCACGCACAATAATCATTGACGAGCCGGAGCTGGGATTGCATCCATTTGCCATATCCAAGCTCGCCGGAATGATAAAGTCCGCATCGGAGAGGGGATGCCAAATCATTGTTGCAACTCAATCTACGGACTTAATCAGCCATTTTGAGCCGGAAGATATTATCACAGTGGACCAAATAAATGGAGAGAGTAAGTTTAGGAGATTAAGCCGGGAGTCTCTACAAATATGGCTTGACAACTATTATACGATAGACGATCTGTGGAAAAGAAATATAATAGAAGGAGGACAGCCAAACTATAACTTATGAGACAAAGGATTATTATCATCTGCGAAGGACAAACAGAACGAGAGTTTTGTTGCAAACTCCTTACCCCCTATTTCTCCGAAAGAGATATTGGCATCCAATGCCCTCTAATAAAAAACTCGAAAGGAGGGATTGTAAAGTGGGATGTATTAAAGGATCAAGTAGAAAAACATCTTAAAGAGGATAGAACGGCTATTGTTACGACCCTGATAGACTATTATGGGATCGAAGCGAGACATGGATTTCCTCGTTGGGAAGAGGGAGAAAACATCGGAGATAAAAACCAACGAATGAGTTTTCTGGAAGAAGCCATGAAAGCAGAGATTGAAAGCGAGCTGAATTGGCGATTTATTCCATACATTCAGTTACATGAATTTGAAGGTTTGCTTTTTAACAGGATCGAAGTGTTTGAATCTCAATTCACTCCCGAAGAGATTCTCCACAAAGAAGAACTTATACAAACTTTCAACGATTTCGATAATCCGGAAATGATCAACTCCGGCAGGACAACATCTCCGGGGCATAGATTGAAGCGTATTATTAAAGGATACAACAAAGTGGTTTATGGCATCTGTCTTGCAGAAGCCATCGGCATTGATAATATGAAAAACAAGTCTCCAAGATTTCGACAATGGATAGAGCGACTTATCAGCAATAGTCCCAACCGAATGCCTTAGAGTAATTGCCCCCAATATATCCCACCATCCTGCAATCTCTAATATCTGAACAGACCGAGCAAACTCTTTTTATCCAAACAATCAAAAAAGATCTGCTTTCGGCAATAAGCCCCTCAAAAAACAGAACAGAGTCGAAAGCAGAAGGAGTCTAAAGCCTAAAAAGAGAAAAATTGTTCCATAATATCCAAAAGGATACAACCACCAAAAAGGAGTCCGATAAAAGTAAAACATCACAAAGACTCTATCTCCTCTACGAATACACAGATTTGTGAAAGTCATCTGTAAGATTGCTTTCCGAACAGTCTCGAAAATCAAATGAAATCGGCATCTTTTTCTCCCTCCATGAAGCCTTCATTTTTATATATTCCATACCGAAAAATGCTCACTTTTTTCCGGCTCTCTATTTTGATTAGAGGGGGCGTTTTCAGAGCACGACCGAACTGTTAAATCGGAGCAATTTCCTTAACACTAATTTTGATAGCTGTTAAGCAAAAACGATAAACAAGCATATTCTTTCGGCTTAACGGGTTTAATTTTTCAATGAACCCGTTTACCCATT
>JAUMWS010000080.1 GCA_030529525.1 Porphyromonas sp.
ATATTCTCTATACTCGTGCGGGGTGAGAGTCTCGGGCATATTTGGAACAGCCCTCTTTCTCTTGTGTCTGCATATCTCTATAAGTGCCTTTTTCCCTTACAGATAAGGCAAAAAGGGTTTTACAAACAAATAATAAGGATATGAAAAGGAG
The DNA here is from genome assembly GCA_030529525.1 of Porphyromonas sp. Lineage (GTDB taxonomy): Bacteria > Bacteroidota > Bacteroidia > Bacteroidales > Porphyromonadaceae > Porphyromonas_A. Next base: position 152 of record JAUMWS010000080.1, read on the forward strand.
TTTTTTAGGAGTGTTTTCTGCTCTGGTATTGCTGTTCTGCTGTTATGGTAAAAGCAATGCGCAGGTTGGAATTAAGGGAGAAGCAGGAGCCGGGCTCTTCTTTTTGCATGGGGGTATGTACGCTACATTTGGAGAGCGTCATATGGCAGGCGTATCTGTTGTCGGAGGTATGATGTTTCCGATACTTGTCGGACAGCTTTCCCCACAATACCGATACTATTTTTCCGGGCATAAAGGGAATCCGAATGGTTGGAGTGGCAGCTTTTTTCTAAATGCCGGACTAAATGCCCTGATGCTAAATAATCTACATGCAGAATCTCCTCAAAAAAGCGAGAGAAGAGCAGGAGATGGGATGCTTGTCGATTTTTATTACATCAATGCCGGAGGAGGATATGAGCTCAGATATAAGAAGTTTTACATCCGTCCTACGATAAATGCGGTGATTCCTAATTTCGGATCGGAATCGTATGTAATACTTATAAGTACATTTGCTGCCTCTGTCTTGCAAACAACTATCGGTTTTCGTTTTTAGATAGAGACATTGCCGCGCCAGCGTAGGTGGCTAAAAGAAAAGATCTAAAAATTATTCTCTATATTTGCGGGGGTTGAGAGTGTCGGGCATATCTGAACATCCTCATTGGTTTTATGCTTGTACTCCCCACCAATAACTCATAAAATATATAAAATGAAAAAGCTTTTATTCCTTCTAACTATACTCTGTTCGGCTTCCATATCTGCTCTGTATGCACAACAGAACGATATGTCGACGTCTGTAAACAACTTTAGAAAAAATGAGATTGCCGTGGACGTCTCTTCTTTAGCCTTCATGCGACTGCCACACTTTACGTATGAGCGTTTGCTGGACGAAGAGATGGGGCTTGGTATCCGGGCTTTGTATAATCCTTTTATGGTAGGAGGTGCTTCTCCTTCGTTTGTAGGACCATATTTTAGATGGTACTTCTTTGGGCGAAAATCTCTTCAGAAGAGTTACGCCTCCGGACTGTTTTTGGAGTTGAACAGTGCTTTTGGACATATGAAAGAGGAAGTTACGAGGCGATATTCCAACGGAACAGAAGGAGAACTTCGGTTTGGAGTAGGTATGGGACTCGGACTGGGATATAAGTATGTAAATACAAAGGGTTGGAGCTTCCAGATATATCTTGCCGGTGGTCGTTCCATTTCGGATTCTCAAATCGGTTACTTCATTCCGGCAATAGCTTTGGGACGGAGATTCTAAACCAAGTAGAAAGAGAGAATTTTATATACATGATATGTGCCCGATGGTTCTACCGAATTCATCGGGCTTTTCATTGGTATCGTTTATTTCTTATTATGGAAGAAAAAATAGAGGATAGAGTTCTTGTTGGTTTACAATAAATGCTCTACCTTTGTCTTATCAAAAGCAGGAGGGAAGATGTTTCTTCCCATAATCATCGGGATGTAGCACAGTTGGTAGCGCGCCACGTTCGGGACGTGGAGGTCGGAAGTTCGAGTCTTCTTATCCCGACAGACAAGAAAAAGAAAGAGATCTCTTTGTGGAAGAGGTCTCTTTCTTTTTCTGCTTCTTGGAGGATTGCTGTTTTTAATTGTTACCTTTGTGAATGTTGAAAACCAGAAAAAATAAGAACGTTATGTCTAAATCATCTTTTTCGGCTAAGGCTATAGAGGTGTTTCTGCGTGCTATCGCAGATTATCGTGTCTCCGCTAATATAGATACTCCTATTGTGAATCCGTACGAAGTGAGGTCTATCGAGTTTTATCTCTATACCAAAAACTGGATAGATAATGCCCAATGGGATATGGAAGATATCATAAGGAATCCGGATATAGATCCCGTAGAGGCTTTGGCAATGAAGCGCAGAATAGACAGATCCAATCAGGAACGCACAGATCTTGTAGAGCTTATAGATAGCTACTTCCTGGATAAATACAAGGATGTATCTCCAATAGAAGGAGCAAAGATAAATACCGAAAGTCCCGCTTGGGCATTGGATAGAATGTCTATACTTCAGCTTAAGATCTATCATATGCGAGAGCAAACGAAAAGAACAGACGCTTCGGAAGATCATATTAAGGGTTGCGAACAGAAGTTGCAAGTGCTTTTGGAGCAGGAGAAGGATCTCTCCATCGCTATAGATGAGCTGCTTGAAGATATTGCGTGCGGACGTAAATACATGAAGGTCTACAAGCAGATGAAGATGTATAACGACCCTGCAATGAACCCTTTGCTCTTAGGAAAAGCCGGAGCAAAATCTTAAGCCAAGTAAGCGATGCCTGATAAGGCTGAATATAAACCTCATTACATCGTCCTGCGCTTCTCAGCGTTGGGCGATGTTGCTATGGTACTCTCCCAATTGAGACGTGTAGCAGAAGCTATGCCGGATGCTTCTTTTACGTTGGTTGCTCGTCCTTTTATGGCAACCATGACGGAGTTTGCTCCTTTGGGAAACCTTTCCGCCTACCCTTTCAAGCCCGAACAAGATGGTTCTGTGCGTGGATTACTGGCTCTTGCACTGAGATTACACAAACTTTATCCAAGGGCTGTAATAGTGGATCTGCACGATGTTTTGCGTACTAAAGTGCTAAGATGTGCTTTCCGAATATTGGGACATAAAGTGGTAAGCTTGCAAAAACCACGAGCGGAACGCAAACGTCTTTTCTCTCGCCCTGAGCAGAGTGCCAAAGTACCAAGGGAACTTTATATCTATCCCATGGTATACAGATATTTTGATACTCTAAAGAGAGCCACAGGAATTGCCCTGCAGACAGAAACAGACCCTCTTCCGAAAATTGATAAAAAGAGTAAGTATCTTATCGGTCTGGCTCCGTATGCACAGCATAAAGGTAAAATGTTGCCTTCCGAAACGATACGAGGGCTACTCAAACTCCTGACCGATGAAGGGAGATATGAGATCGTTTTGTATGGTGCGCCCGGTAAGGAGACCGAACAAAATGCTCTCCTCGCTTCGGAGTTTGCAAATGTCAGACTTACAAAAGCCGGAAAGTTGATAGAGGAGATAGAGGAGATCGCTTCTTTGGATCTTATGATCAGCATGGATTCAGCCAACATGCATTTGGCTTCATTGGCTGAAACTCCCGTTCTATCCCTTTGGGGAGCTACACATGTAGCAGCCGGATTTTTGGGATATAGACAGCGAGAAGAAGATGCTTTGGGTATTGACCTGACTTGCCGTCCATGTTCCGCTTACGGACAGAAGCCGTGCCGAAGAGAAGACTATCCATGTCTGAATATCTCTCCCGAAATGATATACAAGAAGGTTGTAGAGCTTACACCTGTTCATTGAAAACTTTTGCTCAAAATAGGGTGTAAGTCAACGCCCTAAAACTAAAGCGTTTAGCTTTTTCATTTATTGTTTAAGTTGTTGTTTTATACGTGTTTATATTCTATTTTAGACGTGGCTAAAATGGCGTCTATAAGGGGTATATTTCGGTAAGTTTTGCCTATCTTTGTGTTCTCCTAAATGATAAATAAAACAAACTTATTCTGTAAACACCATAACAAAAAATGAAAATATTGAAGCGAGACCGCACGGAGGAGGGATTCGAACTGGCTAAGATATTCAATGCTATTCGTAGAGCCTTTGTAGCGTGTGGCGAAACTATGCCGGAGAAAGAGATAAAAAACATCTGTAAAGAGATTGAAGTCGCTCTTCAAGACAGAAATGAGGTGGATGTCGAAACCATACAAGACATGGTGGAGCAGGCTTTAATGCAAGCCGGATACTACCAAGTAGCAAAGAAGTATATCCTTTACAGAGAAAAGCGCAGCGAGTTTCGTGAAATCATCAATAAGTTCAGCAAGACAATTTCGGATAATGGTGTCATCAGCCTTCTAAAGGATATTCAGGCCACGTTCCAGATGAAAGCTTATTCTCTGGACTTCCTTTACGCAAAGTATCAAGCCTTTTATAAGGAGCAAACCAATACGTTGGAGATTTTGACCAAAGCGGCAGTAGAGCTTATCACGCCCGAGTCTCCCAACTGGGAGTTTATAGCTTCCCGCTTGTTGTTGCTTCAGATAGAACGTTCTATTGTTGAGGAAGAGAACAAACTCTATATAGATTCATTTTACGGAAAGATTGCTTATCTCACAGATCAAAATCTTTACGGACGTTATATTTTGGAGGGATACAGCAAAGCAGAAGTAGAAGAATTGGCCAAATATATGGATTCTTCTCGCAATCACTTGCTCACTTACAGCAGTCTGCATCTTATCTCCAAGCGTTATCTTATTACGGATAACAGTCATCGTTTATTGGAACGCCCTCAGGAGATGTTTATGGGAATCTCCATGCACCTTGCTTTGCCGGAAAAAGAGAACAAGGTAATCTGGGCAAAGAAGATATACGACATTATCAGCAAGCTGAAAGTTACCATGGCTACCCCTACCATGAGCAATGCCCGGAAGCCACTCAACCAGCTTAGCAGTTGCTTTGAGGATGTGATGCCGGATAGCTTGACGGGTATTTACCGTACGATAAACAATTTTGCCCAAGTCTCTAAATTTGGAGGAGGTATGGGAATCTATATGGGTAAAGTAAGGGCAATCGGATCTGATATTCGAGGATTCAAAGGAGTCGCAGGAGGTGTGTTGAAATGGATTAAGCTTTGTAACGATACGGCTGTAGCTGTCGATCAGCTTGGTATGAGGCAAGGATCTGTTGCAATATACCTTGACATTTGGCACAGAGATATGCCGGAGTTTTTACAAATCCGTACCAATAACGGAGACGATAGAATGAAAGCGCATGATGTCTTCCCCGGTGTCTGTATCCCTGACCTCTTTTGGCGTATGGTAAAAGAGAATATAGAGGAGAATTGGTACATGATGTGTCCTCACGAGATACAGTCTATCAAGGGATATTCTTTGGAAGATTATCATGGAGAAGAGTGGGAACGCAGATACAAAGAGTGCTTGAACGAGTCCCGTATCAGCAAGCGAGCCATTAAGGTAAAAGAGATGATACGCCTTATTATCAAGAGTGCCGTAGAGACCGGAACACCGTTCATCTTCAACCGTGATACCGTAAACCGCCTCAACCCGAATAAGCATCAAGGAATCATTTACTGCTCTAACCTCTGTACCGAGATTGCTCAAAATCAGAGCGAGATAAAGGATGTAAAACTAACGGTACGGACAGAAAACGGACGTGAAATCATAACAACCGAGACGGAAGCAGGCGACTTTGTTGTATGTAATCTGGCTTCTCTCGTTCTTGGAAATATCAATACCGACAATCAGGAAGAGCTTCGTGAGGTAATCCACACGATTGTCCGTGCTTTGGACAATGTGATAGATCTCAACTTCTATCCGATCCCTTATGCCGAAATCACCAATATGAAGATGCGTCCTATAGGTTTAGGAACCAGTGGTTACCACCATCTATTGGCTCAGAAAGGCATCAAGTGGGAGAGTCAGGAGCACTTGAGCTTTGTGGATAAGCTGTACGAGCAGATCAACTATTATGCTATCGAGGCATCTTCTCTGCTTGCAGAGGAGAAAGGTTCTTACCTCAGATTCCCCGGCAGTGATTGGCAAACGGGAGACTATTTCGTGCTTCGTCGCTACGATTCTCCGAAATGGAAGCGTCTTGCATCGGATGTGGCTCGCCGAGGAATGCGCAACTCTTACCTTCTTGCCATAGCTCCTACAAGTTCCACATCCATAATAGCCGGAACCACAGCAGGTATAGACCCTGTAATGAACCGCTACTTCCTTGAGGAGAAAAAGGGTAATATCGTACCACGAGTGGCGCCTCAGCTTTCAGATTCTACCTTCTGGCTTTACAAAACGGCGCATCAGATAGATCAGGAGTGGGTTGTAGACGCAGCGGCTATCCGTCAGCGTCACTTAGACCAGTCGCAGTCTGTCAATCTCTTCATCACTCACGACTACAGCTTCCGTCGCATTCTCGATCTTTACTTGCGTGCTTGGGAGTCCGGAGTGAAGACCTTGTACTACATTCGCAGCCGCTCTCTGGAAGTAGAGGAGTGTGAGAGTTGCTCTGCATAAGCGGTTTTATCGGAACGATTTTAAGAGACTCTGTGAGAGTCCGACCAAGTAATATTAACTCCAAAAGAAAACTATAACAGTATGTCCGAACTAAAAAAGAAAGCTCTGTTCAATGAGCACGGCGACGTAGAAGTAACGAAGCGCCGGATGATAAACGGCAATACGACCAACCTGAACGACTTCAACAACATGAAGTATCCTTGGGTGGCGAACTGGTACAGACAGGCTATGAACAACTTTTGGATACCTGAAGAGATCAACCTCAGTCAGGATGTGAAAGACTATCGTGAGCTATCTCCCGAAGAGAAGCTGGCTTACGACAAAATCCTTTCCTTCCTCATTTTTCTTGACAGTATCCAGACAGCCAATCTGCCTAACGTAGCAGAGTACATCACTGCAAACGAAATCAACCTCTGTCTTACCATTCAAGCATTCCAAGAGGCTGTTCACTCTCAGAGTTATAGCTATATGCTCGACTCTATCTGTTCACCTGAAGAGCGTTCGGCTATCTTGTATCAGTGGAAAGATGACGAGCATCTGCTTCGCCGGAATAAGTTTATCGGCGATATCTACAACGAGTTTCAAGAAAATCAGAGTCCGCAGCAACTCCTTAAGACGATGGTGGCAAACTATATCCTTGAGGGGGTTTACTTCTACTCCGGATTCATGTTCTTCTACAATCTTGGACGCAATGGCAAGATGCCGGGATCGGTGCAAGAGATCAGATATATCAATAGAGACGAGAACACACACTTGTGGCTTTTCCGCTCTATGATTCTTGAGCTCAAGAAAGAAGAGCCCGAACTATTCACTCCGGAAGCCATCGAGCTGTTCCGTGGTATGATTAAAGAGGGAGCTTTACAGGAGATCGCTTGGGGCGAGTACGTAATCGGAGAAAATATCGAGGGATTGACTTCCCAAATGGTGAGCGACTACATCAAGTATCTTGCCAATTTGAGAAGCGAGAACTTAGGTTTTGGTGTCCTTTTTGAAGGGTACGAACAAGAGCCGGCAAGTATGAACTGGGTGTCTCAGTACAGCAATGCCAATCTCATCAAGACCGACTTCTTTGAAGCCAAGCCGAGTGCTTATTCAAAGAGTAGTGCTATTGAAGATGACCTTTAATAAATCTATCTGTCAATATATAAGGAAACGCACAAACCAAGAAAGCCGCACCAAGGGAATCCCCTTCGGTGCGGCTTTTGTATTTTGTTCGATCTTTTAGGCTCCTTACAGCGTATATCCGATGCTGATATAGGGCGTAAATCCGTAGTTGGAAGCAAAGAATGTTGTGCCCGGACCTTGCAGTAGTATAAGGTTTACGCCGGTTCCGATGGTCAATCCATAGTCGTGAGTATAACGATAGCCCAATCTTAAGAAAGCGTGAGATGCAAATTCGGAAGGATTGGCCTCTCCGATCATGATCTCTTTTTCCTTTATCTTATCCCAGTCCTGGAAGTAGTTGAGCTTCTCGGAGAACCAGTCTGCTGCGATACCTATACCCAGCTCTCCGGCGTGGTTGTAGCTACCAAGCAGTAGGTTGATTTCACCTCCCCAAGAGATTTCTTGGTGCTCTATCGGAAAGTGTCCCTTGCCCAGTTTTGAAAAATCTATGTGATAGGTGGAGAACTGATATGCTTTCTTCGGAACGGCGAAGAAGCCATAGCCGAGAAATGTCCTCACTCCCAAAATTCTGTTTCCAACGAAGCCCGGGCGATATTCATAGGAGAGTTCAAATCCTTTACTTCCCGTACCGAATCCCGCCTGTATGGTTTGCGTCGGAACATAGATGGTTTGTGCCGAAATGGAGTACGATGCCCCCAACAAAATTAGAGCTACAACTGAGCGAAAGAGTGTGCGCATGTTCATATTATCAACTGTTTGTTTTTATCTCTTTTGGGTCTAAATCTTATTTTCAAACCGAAACAAAGATAGAGAATAAAATTAAGACGGAAGAGTGGGCATCGAAATCATCTTCCGTGCGGGAGCTTTTATATAAAAATGATCCCTTCTTAGAGCTGTTTCAGATGCGCTTGGGATTGTCGGATTTTTGGAAGAAAAAGAGCAATGTGAGCCTTAATAGGCTTGTAGTCAATGCTATATGTTGAATCGTGAATTTGGAGACAACTCTCCTCTTGTTCGCTTTCATGGGCTGTTTTCGAGTTAATTGGTGTGAAATTTTGCGCCCTTTATTGTGAATAAACATTAATCTAATTTTGTACCGAAAAACAACGAAAAAAGAGGAGAAAAAGGTAAACTATTTATTATCAGAACAATAACTGAAAAAGTTTAACAGGTTAATTGAATTTGGTAAACGGGTTAAATGAAATGGGTAAACGG
>JAUMWS010000081.1 GCA_030529525.1 Porphyromonas sp.
AATCCGCAGAGGTTGAAAGACTGGATTTCTGCTCCCAAAACCAATGGATACGAGAGTCTGCACATAACCGTCATGGGTCCCGAAAACAAGTGGGTCGAGGTTCAGATCCGTACCGAGCGTATGGACGAGATTGCCGAGAAAGGTCTTGCCGCTCACTGGAGGTATAAAGGCATCAAGTCCGAAGACTCTTTGGATGAGTTTATGAAGGGTGTTCGCCAGCTTTTGGAAGACAAAGAGCATCGGAGTACAGATCTCATCAAGGAGTTTAAGATGGACATCTACGATAAGGAGATCTATGTCTTTACTCCCAAAGGCGAGCTTATCAATCTGCCCAAAGGGGCTACCGTTCTCGATTTTGCCTTTGCCATTCACTCCGGTCTTGGGCTTAAGTGTGTCGGGGGTAACGTCAATGGAAAGAATGTTACCATCAAACACCTCCTTAAGAACGGAGACAGCGTTCGTATTCTCACCTCTGCCAATCAGGAAGCCAAGCCGGACTGGTTGAAGTTTGTACAGACAACCAAGGCACGTACGAGGATCAAACAGAGTCTGAGAGAGCAGTCGGCCAAGTCCATAGAGTTTACCAAGGAGGAGATGGCTCGTCGATTCAAGAACAGGAAGATAGAGTTGGACGATGCCGAACTGTTCCGCTACATCAAAAAGAGGGGTTTCCGTACCGTTACCGACTTCTATCTTGCCTTGGCAGAAGGCAGTATCAACCTCAACCAAGTGGTGGATGAGTATAAGCAGATCGTAGATGAAAAGAATACTCCACCCGAGAGTCGCACTCAGCGCAGTGCGGACACCTTTGTCCGTACTACCCTTCCGGAAGAGATTGCTCAGGGTAGGGATGTTCTCGTCATAGACAAAAATCTAACCGGAATAGAGTACCATTTGGCAAAATGTTGCAAGCCGATTTTCGGGGATAAGGTCTTTGCCTACGTCTCTACCAACGGAATCAAGGTGCATCGTATGGACTGCCCCAACGCTCCCGATCTTTTCCAACGCTTCGGCTACCGTATACTTCAAGCCCAATGGGCAGGAGGAGGCGGTGCGGGATACGAGGTTACTCTCCGTGTGGTGGGGAATGATGATATCTCTATCGTCTCAAACATAACCGGGCATATCTCCAAAATAGAAAACGTGATGCTGCGCAGCTTCAATATAGAATCGTACGACGGTCTTTTCGTGGGTACATTCGTTGTCTATCTGAAAAACTACAATACGCTCACTTCCCTGACCAAACGGATTATGGGAGTCAAGGGCGTAAAGTCCGTCGAGCGTATTTAGTGGACGATTTATGCGGAACTCCGCCTCATCTGCCACTTCTGTTTTTTCACGGGAACAAGCAAGTAAAAAGAAGTGCAACGGAATCAACGAATGCGTTGGTAAAGTGAAGATTGTGGAGAGTCCGATAGAGAAAAATTTTGTGTAACTTTGCAGGATAAGTATGTTCTATAAAACTATTAACAGATAAGCATGGCAATAATAGAAAACTTCAACTTCAAAGGGAAGAAGACCTTTGTTCGTGTCGACTTTAATGTCCCTCTTGATGAAAAGTTCAACATCACAGACGACACCCGTATGCGTGCCGCCCTCCCAACCTTGAACAAAATTTTGAATGATGGCGGCAGGCTTATCATAGGATCTCACTTGGGACGCCCGAAAGGTGTATCCGAGGCTCTATCCCTTGGTCATATCGTAGAGCACTTGTCTCATCTACTGGAAAGACCGGTGAAGTTTGTAAAAGACTCTGTCGGTGCATCCGTAAAAGCCGAAGTAGAAGCACTCAAAGACGGAGAGGCGCTCTTGCTCGAAAACCTGCGCTTCTATGCAGAAGAGGAGGGCAAACCACGAGGACTTGCCGAAGATGCAACAGACGAAGAGAAGGCTGCAGCAAAGAAAGAGATCAAGGCTAAGCAGAAAGAGTATGCAAAAGAGCTTGCCACACTGGCAGATGTTTACGTAAACGACGCATTCGGAACGGCTCACCGTGCTCACGCTTCAACGGCTCTTATGGCAGACCACTTCGATAAAGAGCACAAAATGTTCGGTTTCCTTATGGGAAAAGAAGTGGAAGCCGTTCGCAACGTTCTGGACAACATCAAACGACCATTTACCGCTATCATGGGAGGTAGTAAGGTCTCTTCCAAGATCGGAATCATAGAAAACCTGCTCGATAAAGTGGACAACCTTATCGTCTGTGGCGGTATGACCAATACCTTTACCAAGGCAAAAGGCGGTCAGATAGGGGACTCTATCGTAGAGATGGATAAGCTTGACCTTGCGCTCTCAATCTTGGACAAAGCAAAGGCAAAAGGCGTAAATCTTCTTCTGCCGGTAGACTCCGTGGTATCCGATGAGTTCAGCAACGATGCCAAGCATCAGGTTGTGAAAAGCAATGAAATCCCTGACGGTTGGGGAGGAATGGATATCGGTCCTGAAACAAGAGAACTATTCCGTAAAGTTCTGCTCGAATCCAAGACCATCCTTTGGAATGGACCTTGTGGAGTATTCGAAATGGATACCTTTGCCGAAGGCTCTCGTGCAGTGGCATTGGCTATTGTAGAGTCTACCAAGAACGGAGCATTCTCCCTTATCGGAGGTGGAGACTCTGTGGCATGTATCAATAAATTCGATCTTGCAGACCAAGTATCTTATGTCTCTACAGGTGGTGGCGCTCTATTGGAAGCTATCGAAGGTATCGAACTTCCGGGCATTGCTGCTATCAACAAGTAAGCACCTTTCAAACAACAATAATGAAGCCTCTATCCGTCGGATAGGGGCTTTTTTATTGGACGGCTTTTTATTCCCTGCCTCCAATACCGCAAACAAGCATTTTTTCAAGTTCTCATCTCTCTTCTCTACTCTCTTCTCCGAATTTCTCAATCCTTACACAAAGCGCCTTCACTCCCCTCTTTCTCTTTGCATGCTCGCTTAAAAGAGTGACAAACTACTTTCATATCTTCCCTTATACCCGCTTACATCTTTCTCTGAACCTATCTAAATCTGCAAATCAAGCCTCGATTTGTACCTGTCAAGCCCCCATTTCTCAAAACCAAACCTTGATTTCCTCACTTCAAATCACGATTTCCAATTTTTAATCCGATCAAGTAAATTTTTAAACAGTTATAAACCTGAAATTTATAATCTAAACAAAGGTTACAAAAGGAGGATCTTGGTAGAGGAGCTTTCTAAGTAAAATTTGCCTTGTAACTCTCTTTCTTTATGATTGCCTTAATTTGGGAAATAAAAAATGCCTCAAAAAGGTTTTGTTGAAACCTTTTGAGGCATTCTGAGATTTGAATGGAAAAAGCTCGAATATTAATTCTTGCTCTCTTTACTGTTATCGGAAAAATGAGAGGGTTTTTCCTCTTCTTTTCGGTAAAAAGTCAGAAATGGAGGTGTCTTTTGTTCCCCTCTATTAAATTCAGGGAAAATATCCAAAAGAGGTATTCCTCTCTTTCTCTTGGTGTATGTCCATGTCATCTTATCCGGATTGTTTTCATCAATCTGAAAGATGATATCACCACGCTCTTTGATAATCTCATTGTGATATTTTGCCTCTATCCTATTTTTTATTTTGTACTCATCGGATTCAATAGGTGCTCCAAATTGATCAATTGGAATGTCTTCAACTACTTCTCCATCCTTAATATGCTTGTATGATCCAAAGATCGATGTCATCAAGAAGTTATTGTATTTTGGAGTCGGTTCTATAGGTAGTATCTTAGCCCAATCTATATTTACTTTTTTGAATCTGATAACATAGATATCGTTATCCAACCGGGCTTCCCAATAGCCTCTTTCGAAGACCTCTGTGTCGTGTACAAAACGGTATGCATTCAGCGGAGTCTGTGCCGATATTTTTGCTGATAGAATAAAAATTAAAATGGGCAGTAAAATTTTAATCTTGTTCATAATATCTGCGTTATTTATTAGCATGAAACATTAATTATTTGATTTGTATCTTTATCTACTGATTTCCTGACAAAAGAGTTTTGCTTTTTCTCTAATAGAGTTAGTCCCATCCTGCTGAAGTTGATAAAATATACGAAAGCATTCACGACATCTTCTTGGGTTGTTAAATTTACAACCATTTTCGCTAGCGTTTCGTTGATATAAAATGTTAATTTATCTTTATCCATGACATCACCTGGAGAGAAGAACTCTTTGAATGCCTGACTGTCCGTTATTTTAAGAAAGTAACAGGCGTCTTTTACAACCAATCCCATGGTAAATGTTTCAATATTACGCATGAAACCCTCTTTGTAAATAGTATACATGGCGAATAAATCTTCTCCTGAAAATATCCTCCAATGTTTATTATTATCCACATTGTGTGTATGGATAAAGCCATCAATGGGAGAGGTTGGTTTGAAATTAATACCATTCTCTGTTCCATTATGTATTTCGAAGGTAAAATCTTTGCCATCATAAGTAAAAGTTCTGCCGTATTCTATCGGTCCCGATGAGAGTTCATTCAGATCTTTTAGTAGCATCATGAATGCTTGATTTGAGGATTTGCTCTTCATATTTTCACAAGGGTCTTTCAGCTTTTCTTGATCAAAGTGTGGATCCTCAATTTGGTTACCAAAGCCTCCTCCAATTCCTTCGGGATTGCCACCTCCACCACCGTCCATCCAATCATGCGCCATAGTAAAGCTTGTTTGCCGGTTGCGACGCTCTATCCAATCTGATAGAGACTCTCCTTCTTCTATGCGTCTTCCTACAACCATTACTTCATCCAACTCTCCACAATCCCATATGTAGTCGTCGTTTTGAGGGCGAGCTCGTAATTTTTGAGCGATAACGGTATAGGATATTTTGAGCCCTATCGTAGAAAAGATACCTTTGTCCGTTGGAGTCTCCGAATCTTTATCCAGAGGAGTTATCTTAGAAGCAATCTTACCATTTTCGTATCTATTGCCATATAAAGGCGTACCACTCAGATCAAAAAACAAAATTCGACCATCATACAATGGATCCATATGAAGATATGTATTACGTTGCAGATGCTCATAGCGGTTATGAATGTACTTTTTTGAGGGAAGAAAAACCATTAAGAAGCCATTCTTCCGATCTTTAAGAGTTGTATCACTTAAGATAACCATACGTATTTGTGATCGGTAGTATTTCCACTCATTAGGATTTTGTTTCAGACAGGAAAAAGATTCTTCTGTCAAAACGTTATAGTGTGATACATCTGTCAGATCCACATCTACCGCAACTTCGCTTCCTTTTTGATTTACAGCCGTAAAGCGCCAAGATGGATTGTCGTAAAGGATTTGAGATGAAGAATTGCGAAGCGATGCAGATTGCTTGATAAACCAGTCCTGAGCTTCTTTCTTTATTTGAGCTTTAGTTTTCTGTTGGGAGATAGAGGGTTTTTCTATGTCTGAAGAACTACAGCTTCCCAATATGGCTACGATAAAAATTTGTGCAAGAAGAAAATAGGTCTTTTTCATATAAGTTAGTTCGATATTGGATTTGAATTTTCTTTGCAAATATGGTTATACTTTCTTGTATTTACGGCTTTGTTTTGATTTGTATTTAAAATATTTGTGTTTGGAGGAAGAATACCTTACCTCTCAAGAAGATCCTATGATAAGCAAGAACTGATTGCAAAATATCCTTTGTCTGAAGAATCGCTATTTTTTACCCTTATTCCTCTTCTTTTCGGTAAAAAGTCAGAAATGGAGGTGTCTTTTGTTCCCCTCTATTAAATTCAGGGAAAATATCCAAAAGAGGTATTCCTCTCTTTCTCTTGGTGTATGTCCATGTCATCTTATCCGGATTGTTTTCATCAATCTGAAAGATGATATCACCACGCTCTTTGATAATCTCATTGTGATATTTTGCCTCTATCCTATTTTTTATTTTGTACTCATCGGATTCAATAGGTGCTCCAAATTGATCAATTGGAATGTCTTCAACTACTTCTCCATCCTTAATATGCTTGTATGATCCAAAGATCGATGTCATCAAGAAGTTATTGTATTTTGGAGTCGGTTCTATAGGTAGTATCTTAGCCCAATCTATATTTACTTTTTTGAATCTGATAACATAGATATCGTTATCCAACCGGGCTTCCCAATAGCCTCTTTCGAAGACCTCTGTGTCGTGTACAAAACGGTATGCATTCAGCGGAGTCTGTGCCGATATTTTTGCTGATAGAATAAAAATTAAAATGGGCAGTAAAATTTTAATCTTGTTCATAAGTTACAATGCCGTTGCATGGGAAATTAACTGGTTTACTCTTTTTCTTGATTTTTATTCGGAGAGATATTTGTGTCGTTTCTAATCGGATTTAGGTTACTTTTCACAAAGCTAAGAAAATATGTGAGCATTTTGCTGCATTGGATTGAATTTTTAATTCGGGGAGCAAATCACAATAATATCTATTCCTATTGTACGGAATATTTTGAGAAAAGGTCTCAGAAATATCAACTATCTTTGTTGAAACGAATACTCCGTTAGACAAATGACACCAATAACCCTGAACCTTAAGGGAAAGCTTTATAATCTCACAGATCAGCCCATTGTAATGGGTATTATGAATACTACTCCCGATTCTTTCTACTCCGGAAGTCGGACCTCTTTTGCCGAGTCCGATATTCTTGCCAGAGCAGAACAGCTGTTGTCGGAAGGAGCTGATATTTTGGATATTGGCGGTTATTCTACACGTCCCGGAGCCTCTCCGGTTTCGGAACAGGAGGAGTGGGAGAGAGTAAAGCCCGCTCTCAAAGTTTTAGAGAAAGAGCATCCGGCACTCCCCTTGTCCATAGATACGTTCAGAGCCAATATAGCACAACGGGCAGTGGAAGAGTATGGGGTGGCTATCGTGAACGATGTATCGGGCGGAACATTGGATAGTAATATGTTCCGAACAATGGTGCATCTGCAGACTCCTTATATACTGATGCACATGAGAGGGACACCATCTACAATGTCTTCTTTGACGCAGTACGATAATGTTACATTGGATGTAATACGGGATATGGAAGCTAAAAGGTCTCAGCTTCGATCTCTTGGTTTTCGTTCCGATATCATAATAGATCCCGGATTTGGGTTCAGTAAGAACATCTCCCAGAACTATGAGATGCTTCAAAATCTTCGTATGTTTGAGATCTTTGATGCTCCCCTACTTGTAGGAATATCAAGGAAAAAGATGATTTGGGAGCTGCTTGAGACTTCTCCCGAAGAGGCTTTGAATGGGACTACGGTCCTTAATACCATAGCCGTTCTCAATGGAGCTCACATTATTCGTGTACATGATGTTAAAGAAGCTAAGGAGGCGATTCGGATAGTACAGGCAACACTTCGTCCTACAGACCTAATACAGCAATCGTGATATGAGTTGGTTTCAATTTGGCATAAAAGACCTGATCGACGTCCTTTTGGTGACAATCCTGATGTATCAAGTGCAAAAATCGTTGCGCTCATCGGGATCTAAAACACTCTTTTATGGGCTTCTGGCTTTCTTGGTCATCTCTATGGTTGTCTCTTTCCTCAAGATGAGGCTTCTCGGATCTATATTGGATTTTGTCTCTACAGGAGGAGTTGTGCTCGTTGTAATCCTTTTCCAAGATGATATAAAGAGGTTTCTGACACTGCTTGGCTCCCGTGGACGCTGGTCTCACCTCTTTAAAGTCTTTCTCAAAGGGGAGAGAGACAGTAGTCAGGTTACGGCGGAGGCAGCCGCAATCACTTTGGCTTGTCTTAATATGAGCAGAAAAAAGAGCGGAGCACTCATTGTAATCAAACAGAAAGATGGGCTTGAACAGTACGAACATACGGGAGAGCGTATAGATGCTGCAGTGAATGCCCGACTGATTGAAAATATCTTTTTTAAGAACAGTCCCCTGCACGATGGAGCAATGATTATCAGCGGTAAACGCATTGTTTCTGCCGGGTCTATTCTTCCGGTCTCTCACTCTTCCGATATTCCCAAGGAGATGGGATTGCGTCACCGTTCCGGTCTCGGAATGGCTACGGCTACCGATGCTAAAGTTATTATTATCTCCGAAGAGAGAGGAAAGATATCTATTGCGCACAAGGGCGAGCTTACTCCAAATATTTCTACAGAAGAGCTGCAAAGGTTTTTGCAGCAAAAATAAGTATTCTTTACTCTGAACTTTTTGATCTGCTACTTTCCTGTATATTAATGTATAGGGGTATAGTCCGAAAAGTTTTCTTCACTCCTCTCTTGTTTATTCAAAAAGTTGTTGTACATTTGCAGTCCCAAACGACAGCTGTAGCGACAGCATACTTCTAAAAACGTTAGGAGGGAAAATTTTTCTCTGAAAATTTTTGAGATAAGAAAAGTTGTCGTAACTTTGTTGTCCGACTCCCTCTTTAGTGTAGAGAGTTCGATAAGACGAGATCATAGATATATTGGATACAAGATTTTCAACAAGTAGTACAAGGGGAATAATATTTACGTAAGTAGATAAGACATTACCCGTCAACTATTACCTGGGAAAT
>JAUMWS010000082.1 GCA_030529525.1 Porphyromonas sp.
GAACCATCGCAGGCTGTATCGTTAAGGATGGTAAGATTAACAGAAACCATAAAGTCCGACTCATTAGAGATGGAATTGTTCTCTACTCGGGTGAACTTGCTTCTCTAAAAAGGTTCAAGGATGACGTTAAGGAAGTAGGATACGGATACGAATGTGGGCTTAATCTTGAGAATTACAACGACCTTCTTGTTGGAGACATCATAGAAGCATACGAAGTTGTAGAGGTAAAGAAGAAGCTTTAATATATTAAGTCTTATAAATAGTTACGAACTATAAGCTTTGTTGAGCATGCAAGGTGTAGACATAGTACTATTGATAATTTTGACTATTGCTCTTATAAAAGGCTTGCGGGATGGTTTTGTCCTGCAAGCTTTCTCTCTTATAGGATTATTAGCAGCAGTGCTTATGGGAGTTACTTTAGCTCCTGTATTAAGAGACTTAATTTTTCCCGATGTAGAAGAAAGAGCTGCTGTTGCAATTTGGATAGTATCTTGGATTGTAACGTCAGCTGTTGTTTTATTTCTCTTTTCAATACTCAGTAAGATATTATCTACTACTGTAAGTGCTACTCCATTGGGCTTTATAAACAAAATAGTGGGAGGAATCTTTTCTCTTTTGGCTACATGTTTGGTGCTTGCATTTCTTATTGAGTTATACGAAATGGGAGTGGAGAAATTAGATTTTCCTATTCTTTATAATCCAGAAAAACCTATCCCGTTATACGAGATTATAAAACGTTTTTCCGTTTTAAAATTAACATCATAGCTAAATCAAGATACCAAAAAACAAAACACCAAGAACTTTATTACACTTTTAGATTTTATGGAAGAAATACAAGACTCAGATAAAATTATTTCTGATGTAACCTCATCGGAATATAAGTATGGTTTTGTTACAGATATAGAGACTGATACTATTCCAAAGGGACTAAATGAGGACATTGTTCGTCTTATATCAAAGAAGAAAAATGAACCCGAATGGTTGCTGGAGTATCGCTTGAATGCCTATGAGGCATGGACAAAAATGGAGATGCCTAAATGGGCTCACTTGGATATTCCGGAGATAGACTATCAAGATATTATCTACTATGCAGCACCAAAGACCAAGAATCCTAATCTCACGGATGATGGTGAAATTCTGCCCGAATTAGTAGAGGCTTTTGATAAGTTGGGTATTCCTCTACATGAAAGAGGAGCCCTTACGGGAATGGCTGTAGATGCTGTCATGGATAGTGTATCTGTAAAGACGACTTTCAAAGAGACCTTGGCGGAAAAGGGGATTATATTTTGCTCTTTTTCGGAAGCGGTTCAAGAGTATCCGGACCTTGTAAGAAAATACATGGGAAAGGTTGTTGGCTACAGGGACAACTTCTTTGCAGCTCTAAACTCGGCTGTCTTCAGTGATGGCTCTTTTGTATATATACCAAAGGGAGTAAGATGCCCGATGGAGTTGAGCACTTATTTCCGTATAAACTCTGTTAATACGGGACAGTTTGAAAGGACTCTTATTGTTGCAGATGAGGACTCTTACGTCTCATACTTAGAGGGTTGTACTGCTCCTATAAGAGATACGAATCAGCTCCACGCTGCTATCGTAGAAATTATTGCAGAAGATAGAGCCGATGTTAAATACTCTACTGTTCAGAACTGGTACCCCGGTGATAAAAACGGAAAAGGTGGAGTCTATAATTTCGTAACGAAAAGAGGTATTTGTAGAGGTTTCAGATCCAAAATTTCGTGGACGCAAGTGGAAACAGGATCAGCTATAACGTGGAAATATCCAAGCTGTATTCTTAAAGGAGATGAATCTGTAGGAGAGTTTTATTCTGTTGCCGTTACGAATAATCACCAGATGGCAGATACCGGAACCAAGATGATTCATCTTGGAAAGAATACGAAAAGCCGAATTGTATCTAAAGGAATTTCCGCCGGATATAGCCAAAACAGCTATAGAGGTCTTGTAAAGGTTGCTCCGGATGCAGATAATGCAAGAAACTACTCTCAATGCGACAGCCTTTTGCTTGGAGACAAATGTGGCGCTCATACATATCCTTATGCAGATATCCAAAGTGACACTGCTATCATAGAACACGAAGCAACAACTTCAAAGATCAGTGAAGATCAGATTTTCTACTGTAATCAGAGAGGTATAAACACAGAAGAGGCCGTTGCGTTGATTGTCAATGGCTATGCTAAAGAGGTTATGAACAAACTTCCTATGGAGTTTGCAGTAGAAGCTCAAAAGCTGCTATCCATCTCATTGGAGGGTTCTGTTGGGTAAGTAAATATGGTTTTAATGATAGTTCTACAATATACATACAACAAATAATACACATCAAAAACATGTTAAGTATCAGAAATCTTCACGCCTCAGTAGAGGGAAAACATATACTCAAAGGTATCAATCTTAATATCAATCCTGGCGAAGTACACGCTATAATGGGTCCAAATGGTTCCGGCAAGAGTACTCTTTCTTCTGTTCTTGTTGGTAATCCTTTCTTTGAAGTTACAGACGGAGAGGTCTTTTTTGAGGGACAAAATCTGTTGGAATTGGATCCCGAAGATCGTGCACACTTGGGAATATTCTTGAGTTTCCAGTATCCGGTAGAAATTCCCGGTGTAAGCATGGTTAATTTTATGCGTGCATCTCTCAACGAACTTCGCAAAAGCCAAAAGAAACAACCACTATCGGCTACAGAGTTTCTTAAGCTGATGAGAGAAAAACGAGCATTGGTAGAGTTGGATTCAAACTTGGCAAACCGTCCCGTAAATGTTGGTTTTTCAGGTGGAGAAAAGAAACGGAACGAAATATTCCAGATGGCAATGCTTGAACCCAAGCTTGCTATTCTGGACGAAACGGATTCCGGATTGGATATTGATGCTCTTCGCATTGTTTCCAATGGAGTGAATGCTCTTAAGACAAAGGATAACGCAACCCTTATCATAACCCACTATCAACGACTTCTGGATTATATCAAGCCAGATTTTGTGCACGTGCTACTGAATGGACGTATTGTGATGTCTGGTGGACCGGATTTGGCTCTTAAACTGGAAGAGCAGGGTTACGACTGGTTGAGAACCAATGAGGATACAGAAGAATAATACTGTTCATAAGCAAAACTCATACAAGACATTATGATAAAGAACAGTAATACGACGAGCGAGCCGGTATTGGATCGTTACGTCACACAATATATAGACTTCTATAAGGAGCACAAAGAGTTGTGTCATGCAGACTCTCCGGAGGTTATGAATCTTCAGAGAGAAAAAGCCTTGGCAATCTTACAAGAGCAGGGACTTCCTAAAAGTTTCAGTGAAGATTACAAGAGATTTGATGTTCAAGCCATTTTGGAAAAAGATTGGGGTATAAAGTTATTCCCAATTAAAAATAAGCAGAATCCTTACTGCTCTTGCCGTTGCAGCATTGGAGAGATTGCTCCTTTGCGTTTCTATATGCATGATGATGAAGTATATACCATATCTCAAGAGGAGAGATCTACTCCCGATGGTAGTTATGCCGAAGCTTTGAGTAAAGGAGTATTTATAGGAAGCGTGGCAGACTTTTCCAAGAAGTATCCGGAGCTACTGGAGCAATACTACGGTAAGATTGCAGACATGAAGCGTAATACTTTGGCTGCTCTTAATACGCTATTTGCTAAAGATGCTTTTGTTGTTTACGTGCCGAAAGGAGTTGTATTGGAGCAGACTATTCAGCTGATAATGCTGAGCGGCGGATATGAAAATGCATTAATATCTTCCAGGATATTGGTCATTGTGGAAGATGAAGCAAAAGCTTCTCTCCTAATATGCGATCATTCTATTGCCGACTCTTCTTCAGTGAATAATGCTCTATTAGAGGCATACGTTGGGGCATCTTCTTCTTTTACTCTTTACGATATGGAGGAGACCCATGAAGATCATATTCGCATATCCAATGCACACTATCATCTTGCCAAAGATGCCAAAGCTAAAGTTTGTCCACTGACGCTGACAAATGGTAAGACGAGAAATAATATTTACGGCTACTTGGAAGGGGAGTATGCTAGCTTTACGGCTTCCGGGCTTGTCGTTTTGGATGGAAACAAAAGAGCGGACAACTATGTTTGGGTCAATCACTCTGTCCCTCATTGCCATAGCGATCAGCTGTTTAAATACACGATGGACGACAAAGCAGTAGGCAGTTTTACCGGTCGTATCTATGTGGCAAAGGATGCACAGAAGACGCAGGCGTACCAAAACAATAGAGGACTAAATCTTTCAGGAAAAGGCATCATGTACTCCAAACCACAGTTGGAGATTTATGCAGATGACGTTAAATGTTCTCATGGTATGACTGTTGGACAGATAGACGATGGTGCTATTTTCTACATGCGTCAGAGGGGTATTCCTTATATGGAAGCAAAGATGCTTCTGACCATAGCTTTTATGGCTGATGTTTTGGAATATATAGACTTGGAACCTCTGAGGGATAAGCTGCAAGATTTGCTTGAACAGCGCTACCGGGGAGGCAACTCTTTCTGTCATAATCGCAGGACTCTTGTCGAATGATAAGTATTATATAGATTGATGATACTGCAAATACTTTTACTTGTAGTCGGGGTTGCTCTGGTTGTTGTCGGGGCTAATGGCCTTACGGAGGGAGCCTCTGCTGTTTCTAAGCGGTTTAATATCTCAGACTTGGTCATAGGGCTTACCGTAGTTGCTTTCGGAACTTCTGCTCCGGAGTTGAGTGTAAGTGTTATTTCTGCTCTAAAGGGAAGCAATGACATTGCTCTTGGAAATGTAATGGGAAGTAATATTTTCAATATCCTTGTAATATTGGGTCTTACTGCTCTCATAACTCCTGTAAGCATAGGAAAGACAACAAGAAATAAAGAGATGCCTTTTGCCCTTTTTGCGGCTGTCTTATTGGCTCTTATTGTTTGGGCTCCTTGGGCACCGGGAGCTGTCGAAGATGTCTCCCGCATAGAGGGACTGATTTTGCTTATTATGGGGTTGGCTTTTGTTGCCTACACGGTGTGGCTATCCAAGCAGTACAGAAAGAGCAAGCTTGAAGAGGGGAGAGCTGAAGACGTTTCTGCCTCTACGGGCACTATTGCCCTTATGCCGATATGGAAGAGTATAGCCTACATAGTCGGAGGACTGGCAGCTCTTATATATGGAGGTAATCTCTTTGTAGAGGCTTCTACTTTTATAGCAAAAAGCTTAGGAATAAGTGAAGCTGTCATTGGGCTTACTTTGGTTGCAGCAGGAACATCTTTGCCCGAACTGGCAACCTCTATTGTTGCATCCATGAAAGGTAAGCCGGAGATAGCCGTAGGTAATGTTGTTGGAAGTAATATTTTCAATATATTCCTCGTTTTGGGCACTTCGGCTGTCATCAAACCAATGTCCGGTCTCACTTTTACTAATATTGACGTCTGGATACAGGTGCTTTCGATGGCTATTGTTTGGATATTTGCCAAGTTCTTATTCCCCGGAGAAATTAAGCGTTGGCAAGGAGCTGTGTTGTTTCTCATATATGTGATTTATACTCTATATCTCATATATGCAGCTTAAAAGTGTCCGATGAAAAATTATGCTTAATCGCTTTATAAGTTTTTTCTAAGTGGTTAGAAAGTGGGGATAAACCCTATGTATATTATAAGTCAAGGCTCGATTGGTGACAATCGGGCCTTGATTTGTATAAATCAAAGCTTGTCTGCTGCCACTCAAAGCTCGCTTTTGATCTTTTATCCTATTTGAGATAATTTTCAACCGTGTTAAAACTGTTTTTCAAATAGCTTTAATAGAGCTATCTCTCCCACGAAAGATTGTTCTCGAAAAGCATTCGGATCACTTTTTATCTTTTAAGCAAACAGGTCTTATCTCCATAGCTTCCAAGAGTTTCGATAATTCGGTATACCTTGTGGAGCTAGAGATAGTTTTCTACTTTTGTTTCTGCTTTTTGAGGAATGGGAGCATCGCCGAAGCGAGTACGAAACCGCCTATCAGTCCTCCTATATGAGCGGCATTGTCTATGCCCGGAGCGATTCCTATCAACAAATTTGCTCCGATAAAGATTACTGAATCTTTTAACAAAGACTTCATGGTAACCGATGAAAAAGCTTTGGTCAGCAGTAGAGCCACAAATGCTCCGTAAAGACCGAATATAGCCCCCGAAGCTCCTACTCCCACGACCGGAGGAGTGTGCCATAGGACACTTGTTATGCTTCCAATAAGTCCTGAGAGAAGATAGATAAGCAAGTATTGCGTGCGAGACATCCTCTCCTCAAGTTCTATTCCTACGACAACAAGACAGACCATATTGGTTATCAAGTGCATTACCCCACTATGCAAGAAGGTAGCGGTAAGTAGCCTCCACCACTCTCCCTCCTTGACCATGGGACCATAACAAGCTGCCCATTTCAAAAGAGTCTCTACCTGAAAGGAGAAGAATTCTGACCCGAATAAAGCCATCAACAGAAACACTCCGATATTGACGTAGATGAGTAGAGGTGTGATAAAGAAACCTTCGTGAGGAGTTGCGGAGTATAGAGTTTCCTGCCATGCTATCTGCTCCATCTTGTCGGGCTCTCCGGCTTTGATCCGCTTCAACTCCTTTTTATCTATTTTCGGTATAACAGTCATCAATAGCCATAGCAGGGTTACGATTAGCATTGCTGTCAGTAAACGTTGCAGGTCGTTCCCGCTTCTATACTCGTAAGGCTCTCTCATCCCCTCCAATATTATCCTTTCAGAGCTGTTGGGTTCGTTTCGGTCGAGAACCTTTTGAAAATGGCTGTAGTCTTTGGATGATTTACCGATTCTCTCGAAACAGGCAAAGGAGAAGAAGTCTCCATTTTCAGTTTGTATCCGGCTCTGTCTGATGAACTGATTGAATGCCTCTTCTTTTCTTTCATGCTTTGTTCGGTTGCTGATACGGTCCTCATAAGAAATACCCAGCCATGCGGACGGACTACGAAAGGTTATATCATTTTTTCTTTCGTAAATAGGCATGACGGCGTACAGATACATGTTGAAATATTCCGAGTTCCTCCCGCTTACGTCATATGTGGCGTAATAGTATTTGGCTTTCGTATTGATGTGATACGAGGTTATTTTGTAATATTTAGTCGGTTCATAGTTGTTAATTTCCTCAATGGAATATAGTACCGTCAGCTTACCTGTGGCAGTTACCATATATTTCTGTGCGATTATGGTCGGAATAGACAAACCGAACCATGCGACAAGAGAATAGATGAAAGGTGTCCGTAGGCGTAATGCTTTGACTTTAGGGTGAATGAGAAATCGTGTAACTATCCCTGCTATCAAGAGAGGTACAACTATTTCTGTGATATTCTCATTTATCTGAAAGATACCGAGTTCGATAAACAAACCCCAGTGAACGAATGAGTAACCGATCACTAACCCGATAAGAGCTAAAAAGAAAGGTTTGAAAACTATATTTAGTTTGTCTTTTATTGCCATGGATTTATATGTCTCATCTTACCAAGATAAGCGATTCTATAAAACAACTACATACTGCTATCATAAAGTAGAAAATATTTATCCCTATTTATACTTAGCTTTAGTCCCAAAATCGGAGTTTTATTCTCCATGAGAAAATTTCTAAAATCTTTGTTTTCAAGGAGTTTTTGGTGTATTTGTAGTAGCAGGTTCGAGTTGGTAAAGTATCTTCCGTTCTCTGCTTTTACTGAAAATTCTATTTCTTTTCCTTCAAGATCTTCCAAGCATATAGTCATCTCAGGCTTTATCAATGAAATTCTTGATAAATATTCATCTGCCTGCTTTTGAGACATAAGCTCCAAGTTTTCTCTATAAAACTTTTCTCTTATATCTTTCTCTGTAAATAGGTTTTTACCATCCAATGTCCAATTTATGTCGGAAAGAAGATTGAGGAACATACGCTTCTCTTCTGAGTCAAATATGACATAGCTTTCAAACTCATCACACTCTATAACTTTATCCATGGAGTTGCAGAGTCGCATCTTAGCTTCTGGAGTATCTTCAATAATACCAAACTGATAAATATCAACACCGCTCTCTAAAGAGAAAAGCAGTTTCCCTTTTTCTCTGATGGAATCAGCATAGAGAATAACCCTATCATACGGACTAACCTCTTCATCCTCTCGGAAGAACTTTTCGTATAAAGTAAAATTGTCTCCGGAACTTTCTTCTATTAAATCGGGTAACCCATGTTTTGATAATAGTTCGTACAATAGACATTCGACATCAATGTCATTATCACTATCAAAAAATGCCAAATAGTTATTCTTGTAGATTTGCCAGTCCAGGATTTTATCTCCCACAATATTCATCATCATGGTATCAATATCATCAATACCGATAGCTCGGTAAAACTCTCGTGCAACTTTCCGAATCTTCCTTTCTTGACAAATCTCTTCGTTATAACTTATCTTCAAATCCTCTGAAAGTGGTACTAATTCAAAACCAAAGT